>CAYOUR010000016.1:4621-28615 GCA_964407145.1 uncultured Lentisphaeraceae bacterium
TGCATCCCGTCCATCCTCGCGCAGCCAGGCGTCATCAACCGGTAAAACGTACTCGCCGCACCAGAACCGGCCGGCCACTTCACCCGCCGATCTGATCTCAATCTGGTTGACGCCGAGGTTGAGAACCGCGCCGGAATGCGCCGGCCGGCCATTGAGGAACACTTCGCCGCCGGTGACCTCATATTCGAGCAGGCGCGAACTGGCCATCAGGGCATACCGGGGCGACACCAACCAATAGCGGCCGAGTTCAGGACTGGCCAGGCGCCACTGAAACGAGAAACGCCCATTGCGGGCAACGGTGAAATCCGCGGCCGCGGCGCTCAAGCCCCAGGTGTACTGGCAGCGTTCGTTCTCGTACTGCATCCTGGTCTCGTAATGCAAAGCCTGACGCGCGCGGTAGGTGACCGCATTGCGGCCCGGCCCGAATTCCGGCAGCGCCATGCCGTCGCAGCCAGGGACATCCTCATGCAGCTGCAAGTCCGCCAGCTCCGCCAGCACATGGAAACCGCCGTCGACAAGATTCCAGCTGCTGTTCTCCGCCCGGCTCTTTTCGATGCGGCCGGCGCGAAACCGCCAGGCTTTGCGGCCAGCTGCTTCCAGGCTGGCGAGGGGAATGGCCATTTCGACGGTCCACTGCCCGTCGCCGACGACCGTCGCCACCTTGGCGCCGGCATTCCAGGAGAGGTCGCGGGCGCCCCAGATGTCACGGCCGGCCATGCGCGCGTCCGTGACCTGCCCGCCTGGTGACACGGCCAGGTCATAGCACACGTCGCGCCCCGGGTCCGGCTGCAGAATCAGCAGGACGCAGTCCTGGTTCCAGATCGTCTCCTGGTCCGGCTGGTCGACCAGATCACGGAATTCGTGTCGGCGGTTGGCCGCTGGGACCAGGCAGGATTCCTGGCATTGGAACAGCACGTAGAGGTGGCTGTCATCCCAGGCAAAGCGGACTTCGGTCTGTTCCTGGGCCGGCCGGCTTTCCTTGCTCAGCACAAAGGGGCCCAACGCCAAGGTTTCCCGCCAGCAGGCGTCGTCAGCCCGTCCATCCAGCACCGGCGGCGTCTTGGCCCGTCCGGCCGTGGCCAGCCCCTGGGCATATGTCGGCACCGGCGCCACGCCGTCCAGACCGGATGGCGCCGCCTCGGTGCTGAAGACCACCCGGTCCAGCCACAGGCTGTCCTTGGCTTCGCCGTCAAAGCGACACAGCACCTCCGGAAACAAGGCCACGGCGTTCAAGGGGCCGACCGACACCCATTGCCAGTCCAGGCCGTCAGGTATCTCCGCCCGCGCCAGCGCCTGCTGCACCGTGCCGACGACCAGGCGCATGGCCGTTCCGACTTCGCGCCGCACGCGGCAATGCGCATACAGCGGCCGGCTCGTCGCCGGCGCCGGCAGCAGCGCCAGCTGGTAATGCCCGCCGCCGCGGACGGCGCGGCCACCCAGGGCTCCGGCGGCCTCGCCGGCCTGGCCATTGCTGCCGGGATAGTCCTCTGCCTCAAAAGCCACCATCACGGCCGCGTCGGGCAGGGCCAGCGCTTCCTGGAGGACAACGGCGGCCTCCTTCACTTCAAAGGTCGCGCCGCTGTTCTCCAGGGTGTACAGGGAAACGGTGAAGGCCGGCGCCGTCTCGTAGTAGGACACGGTCAGCGTCCGCCAGACTTCCGAATCAAGCTCAGTTGCCCGGCTGTAAGCCCAGCCGGTCGTGCCATTGACTCCCAGCTGGGCGCGGCCAGCCCCGCGGGCCTGGCAGGTCACCTCATACCGGCGACCAGGAACCTCCAAGGCCTGCCGCCGAGTCACGCCGCCGAGACGCTGCTCGGCCACCACCCGGACCTCGCCGGCGGCGACCGCCGTCAGCTGCGAACGGTACGCCTTCCAGTAATCCTCGGCCTGAACCAGGCCCGCCAGCAGCAATGCCGCCAATACAAGATGCCTGCCTGTCATTGTGCCTTCTCCCATGCCTGTGATACCATGTTTCAGAACCGGTGAAACCACCGCCGCGGCCCACCAGGCCGCACCAGCCCGACGCCTGCCGGCCCGGGTGCGCACCCCTGAGCCATCTACTATACACGCCCGACACGGACTGTCCATGCCGAACCACAACATCAAGGGCCGGCCCCGCCTGCACGGAACCGGCCCTTGCTTCACACTATGCACCTTGATTTTGATTCTCTATCCGTGCCTATCTGTGTCCATCCGTGGTTCTTTTTGGTCTGTCGACAGGCGGCGGCAAGCGGCTTCCGGCGCTCACACTTCGCCGACGTCCAGCATGCAGACCCGCGTCACTTCCGCTGCGGTGGTCAGGCCCTTGGCCACCTTCAAGTCGCCGTCCTCCTTCAGCGTCCGCATGCCATGCCGGCGGGCAATCGCGGTCAACGCTGTGCTGTCTTCGCGCGCATTGATGGCATGCCGCAGCTCATCGGTCATCGTCATCAACTCAAAAATGGCGACCCGGCCGCGGTAGCCGCTGCCCAGGCAATTGCGGCAGCGGCGCGACTCGTCCTCCGGCTGCTTGCCACTGCCGCCGCAGGCGGGGCAGATGCGCCGGACCAGCCGCTGCGACGCCACGCCAAGCAGCGACGATGAAATCAGAAAGCTCTCGACACCCATCTCCATCAAACGGCTGACGGCGCCGGCGGCGTCGTTGGTGTGCAGCGTACTGAGCACCAGGTGGCCGGTCAAGGCCGCGTGAATGGCGATTTCAGCCGTTTCCCGGTCGCGGATTTCCCCGACCAGAATCACATCCGGATCCTGGCGGACAATGGCGCGCAGGCCATTGGCGAAAGACAGGCCGATTTGCGCCCGCACATGGATTTGAGTCAGCCCTTCGAGCTGATATTCCACCGGGTCTTCGATGGTGATGATCTTGCGGAATTCCGCATTCAGGATATTCATGATGCAGTACAGCGTCGTGGTCTTGCCGCTGCCGGTCGGGCCGACCACCAGGATCATCCCGTGCGGCAGGCTGAACAGCCGTTCCAGGTCGGCGCGCGTATCCGGCAGCAGGCCGACCTTGTCCAGGTCGAAAATCGCGACGTCCTTCTGCAGCAGCCGCAGGACAATGCTTTCACCATGCATACAGGGTACTGTGCTGACACGCACGTCAATGGGATTCAGTCCGGACGGCAGGTCGATGCGGCCGTCCTGGGGCAGGCGGCGTTCGGCGATGTTCATGCCCGCCAGCAGCTTGATGCGGGAGGCAATGGCCGCATACTGGTTCTTCGGCGGCCGCAAAATCGTCTGCAACAGCCCGTCAATCCGGAAACGCACCGCCACATCGGTCTCGGTCGGCTCGACATGGATGTCGCTGGCGCCCATTTCCTGCGCCCGGTTGAAGATGTCATTGACCAGGCGGACGATCGGGGCCTCCTTGGCCAGGTCACGCAGAGCCTGCTCGCTGTCACCGTCCGGCATCCGGCCGTCGCCGGCATTGAGGGGATTGTCGTACAAGGCGGTCAGAAACCGTTCAATGAAAGACCGCCGGGCCAGGATGAACAGGGCCTCGGCCTCGTAAATTGTCCGCCAGACATGAGCCAGACGCCCGGCCTGATACGGCGAACTGACCGCAATCAGGGCCTTTTCCGCATTCCACAGCAGGGGCAGGCAGTTCATGGAAGAGAGGAAGTCATACGTCACTTCCGGGTAGTAGCTGACCTCCCGGACCTCCTGCTCGTCCAGGGTGGGCAGCCCCGAGGCCTCAGCGTAGATGGCCAGCAGCGCCTGCTCGTCCAGCTTGCCGCTGGCGACCAGCTCCGCGTCGGCCGCGTCCGTGCCTCCTGGCCTCGGGTCGCCTCCGGCGAGGCGCAACCGGCGGGCCAGGGCTTGCCGGACGGCCTCGGCCACTTCCGGCTCCGGCCGGACGGCCGGACGGCCAAGATGGCCGGCTTCATTCGGCGAAGGAGCCGCTTCGCCGGCAACGCTGCCCATCACGGCCGCTTCGCCGGCAACGCTGCCCTGCCCGTCTGTGGCCGGAGCGTCAAGTCCGGCCTGGCTCTTGTCGATGGTGTCGGGGGTGTCGATGGTGCTCATGATATTCTCTCTGCCTGGCCCGGGACAAAATCACCCGGCCATCGGCGTCAGTACATGCTGGTGTCGCGGTTCTTCTCAATGGCCTCCAGGGAGGCGCGGTAACGGCGCACCAGCTCTTCCTGCGGGTTCTTGCTGTCGACGACGTTCACGGTCAGCAGAATCAGCAGCTCGCTGCGGGAATTGCTGTTGGCATTGTAGCGGAACAGCCGACCCAGATAGGGGATGTCCTTCAGCCACGGCACGCCGGAATTGGAGTCGTTGTTCGTGCTCCTGATCATGCCGCCCATCATCAGGGTCGAATTGTCCGGCACCACCAGCTGGGTCGACATCTTCTTCTTGGTGATGGTCGGTGGCAGATTGATGTTGCTGGCCTCTTGGGCGTCCGAGACTTCCTGGTCGATTTCCAGGCGGACGTCGTTGCCGGCGGTGATGTACGGCGTCACCGTCATGATCACGCCGGTGTCGACATACTCGTAATTGCTGCGCATGGTGTCGGAGGACGTCGAATAGGAGGTCGACTCGGTCGGCACCGCGATCGATTCGCCGACCTGCAACGTGGCGGTCGCGCCGCTCAGGACCAGCACATGCGGCTCGGACAGAATCCTGGTGTTGCCGGCGCCGGCAAAGGCGGTCAGAAAGGCAAGCGGGTCGGCCTTGCTGTCCTTGAACAGCAGGCCCAGGCCGGTCTTGGTCATGATGCCCCCGATGGTGGTGTCGGCGCCGATCTTGCCGGCACTGTTGATCATGCCGGCCAGAGTGTCACTGTTGCTGTCCAGCATCTTGCTGATGGAATACGAAATGCCGTATTCGGTTTCCTTGGTCAGGTTGATGTCGGTGATGATCGCCTGGACGGAGACCTGGCGGGGCGGCACGTCCTGGCGGGTCAGGAAGACCTTCACCATGTTCCAGGTGCGCGGCGTCGTCTTGACCGTCAAGCGATTGCTCTCGTTGTCCGTGTAGACGGTCACGTCCGTGTCGAAGACCGTCTTGTGCAGCTTGGCGGCGTCATCGGCGCCGGTGGTGCGGGACCGGCTGGCGGCCGTGCCGGTCCGCGACGCCGCCGTGCCGGTCGTGCCGGTCGTGCCGGTCGTGCCGGTCGTGCCCTGGGCCGTCGTCCGCCGGGTCGACCCCGTCGTGTTCACGGTGCTGCCCGTCGTCGCCGTCGCCCGCGTTGACGTGCTCCTGGTTGTCGAACTGGTGGCCGGACTGCTGCTCGTCGTCGTATTGAAAAAGGCATCCAGCGACGTGCTCAGGCTGTCCACCGTGCTGTGACGCACGTTGTAGAAGAAAATTTCCTCTTTATCAAGCAGATCGGAGCGGTCCAGCAGCTTCACCCAGGCCGCGACCTCGTCCAGGACCTCGTCCAACACCGCGGAGACGACAATGGCGCCCAGCCTGGGCAGGCTGGTAATCTTGATGGCGCCGCCGGAGGGGCCGGTGCCGCTGGCGACCGGCATGCCCAGGATCGGCAGCAACGCCTGCAGTTCGGTCGTCAGCTCGTCGGCGTCGACCTCGCGGCACTGGAAGCAGCGCACTGGCCACTCGCGCTCACCCTTGGTGTCGAGGCGCTTGATCAGCTCCTGCAGTTTGAAGACGTTGGCGGGGGCTTCGACGATGATCAGGGTGTTGGAGTCAGCCAGGTCAGTCACGGTCGCGCCATCGGTCATGAACGGCTTCAGGACATTGAGCACATCGGCGCTCTTCTTGTAACGAATCGGAATGAACACCACCTCGACATTGGGCTGAATATCGTGCTCGGCAAAAATCCGCCGCTCCTTCGGCATGCGGTCAAACGGCAGGATATGGATGAAGCCGGGGTTCATGGACGCATAAGCGCCTGACAGCCAAAGGATATGTTCAAAGGTGGCCCAGGCTTCCCTGGCCGTCATCTCCGCCTTCACGGTCATGGTCACCGCGCCCTTGACCGACGGATCGACCAGGTAGCTGAAATTCAGCAGCTCGGGTGCGGCAAACGCCGCCACCACCTCGTCAATGGTGGCCGCGTCAAAGATCAGCTCGACCACCAGATTGGTATCGGGGGCGGTGACGCCCTTGATCAGGTTGTCGGGATATTCGGAAACGCCGCTGGCCTGGGCGCTGGTCTGCGCCCGGGACGGCATCTCCAGGCGGCGCTCCATGACATCCTCCTGGCCGGCGGGCAGCTGGTCGACGCCCAGCGGCGTCTCATCCAGAAGCTCCGCCTTGGGCACTTGCAGCTTCTGAAAAGGCAGCGGCCGCTTTCCGCCGGCAGCATGTTCCAAAGGTTCCAAGCCCTTGCACCCGCCCAGCCAGCCGATCGCCAGTGCCAGTCCCAGTCCCAGCCACCCACGCGTCTTGCTCATGCTCATCTTCTTACCCGACATCGTTATCTTTCTCCTGTTTGAAAGGCAGGTTGACTATGGCTGCGATTGCGGCTGCGGCTGTGTCGTCCGTCCCTGGGCCGGCCGGTTGGACTGGCGCAGGCGGTTGACCATGGGGTTGTTGACGGCGGGGGGCGCTGCGCCTCCGCTGGCGCCACCGCCGGCCGCCGACGCCGGGCTGGCCGCGGGTTCGGCGCCAGGGGCCGCCGCCCCGGGCGCATTGGGGTTGGTGCGGACGGGCCGGGTGGCAAAGCCTCCGGGCGGCGCTGGCGGCGTTCCGGCCGGACCGGCGGCGGCGGCGGCCGGCGCGGCGGACGAGTCAGCCGACGCCGGCGCTGCGGCGGCGCCCGACGCCGCTGTCTCCGCGGCCTTGTACTTTTCCCGGACGGCCAGCTCCTGGTTCACGGCAGTCTGGCGCCGCGTGGAGCTCTGCTTGTCCGCCAATTCGATTCTCAGGGTGATCTCTTCGCTGCCCTTGCTGAGGATTACGGTGTTGGTGGCCGGGTCAATGCTTTTGACCACATAGCCCGATTCATTGACGGCATCGCCGACGCGGAACATCTTCTTGAGGGGCTTCTTCGGCGCCTCCTCCGGCTCGGGCTGCGGCGCCGGCGCCGCCCGGGTCGTGCGGCTCCGAATCATCCGCGCCCGCGCCGCCGCCAGCTGGGCATTGCGCGATGGGGCTTGTTCCTGCTTGATGATGGCAATCGCCCTGGCGTGCTCGGGATCGCCAATGCGGGCTATGCCGACCAACTCGAATTCGGACTTGACGGGCGCCTCCGGCTCCTGCGGTTCCGCTGCGCCAGCATTCTTCTCCGTGCGCTCATTGTGAAACAGGCTCTTTTCCCACAAATCGTCCAGGGCCAGTTCGACCGCCGGCGTCGCGGGGCGGGCCGCGGCTCGCGCCTCATCCCCCGCCGGGCGGACGGCCTTGCCAGACTCTTCGGCCGCGGCATCGTAACGGCTGACAAATGGCGGCAGAGGCTGGGACATCCGCCGCATGGCCGAGGTGCTGAACACCGCGCCGCCGGCGAGCAGCGCGGCAAGGCCAAACCAGCTCATCTTGTTCATAGCGTCTTCCCCTTCCCGGCGATCGACGCCGGGACTTCGGTTTTCTCGCCCAGCAGAAAGTCCGCCGACTCCTGGCTCAAGGCAAACGCCTTCAGACGCGCCGCGACATTGACGCTCTTCGGCGTCCGCGGATTGTCCGGCTCGATCTTGCAGTAGGACCAGACCAGCTTGCGCCGGCTTTTCTCCACTTCCTGGAACAGCCGACTGACCTCCTGCATGCTGACGCCGCGCAGATCAAGGCGAATCTCCACCTCGACGACATGATTGAAGTTCGGCAACTTGTTGCGCTGGGACTCGACTTTCTGCGGAACAACCTGCGCCGCCCGCAGAATCTTGCCGAATTCCTTGGTCACTTCCTGCTCAATCATGGCGCGCTGGGTGCCAAACACCCAGAACGGCTGGGCCTGTTCCTGCAAGGCGGCAAATTCGGCGTTCCATTCGCGGTTCTGCTTCTGCATGACCTGCAAATCCGTGACCATGGATTCAAGTGCCCTGGTCTCCTCCTCGATTCGGCCCATGGTCGGAAGGCTCTTCACCACGCCGGCATGCTGCCGGACGACCAAAAGGCCGATCACGACCATCAGGCCAAGCAAGATGATCTGACGTGTTGGACGTCGTGTTGTCGTTGTCGTTGTCGTTGTTGCCATGCCGTCACTCTCTGATTTCACTGCATCCCGCCCCCGCTTCCCGTGCGCTGGCTGCCCCCGGCCCCCAATCCCGGCCCGAAGCCAGGCGCCGGCTCATGGCCCTTCAGGGCCGGGGCGGCGGCGCCACAGGCGTCGCCGGCTCCGTGCCATCCAGCCCATGGCCGCCATCATTCTGCACCGGCGCCTCCTGCTCCTGCCCTTCCTCGCCGACGTCGGCGCCGCTGTCGTCGCCGCTGTCAGCCGCCTCGGCGGCGGCCAGGGCGGCGGCCTCCTTCCGCTCCCGCATCCTGGCCAGGGCGGCCTGCGCCTCTTCGCGCTCCTTGTCCGTGTCAAAACGCGCATTCAGGGTGAACTTTCGGGTGCGGCGGTTTTCACGCGCATCATAGACGGAGCTGATTTCCCGGACATCGCCCAGGATGGGGGAGTATTCCAGGCGCGAGGCCAGTTCCGGGTCCGAGTCCACCTCCTGAACCTGGAAATCGACCTGGCCGCCTTCCTTCCATTCAAAGCGCCCCGACATCCAGGCCGGAGGTTCAATCAGGCGGGTCAATTCGAGCAGGGCCTGCGGAAAGGACGGCGTGACCACCATGGCGTCGGTCAATTCCTGCCGCAACGCCTTGGCATAGGTGCGAACTTCGGGATTGAGCTGCTTCTGCAGAATACCCACCTGCGTCTGCACGGCATTGCGTTCCGACTCCAGCTGGCGCAGCCGGGCCAGGCGGTTCTGGGCGGCGCTGACCAGGCCGACCAGAAGACAGCCGGCGATGTACAGCGCCAGCACCGACGTCAGCACCCGCATGCCCTGGTGACGACGCGGCCTGAGACCCTCCGGAACCGGCGCCAGCGTCGCCTGGTCCCGGGTCACCTCACGGGTCAGGCCATAAATGCCCAGGGTCAGGGCGCCGACAAAGCCAAGCTGCTCCGCCGGACCCAGGTCCCGCAAACCGCCCAAATCCAGGTTGGCCACCGGCAACGCTTCCGACAACTGCCGCGGACATCCGCCCTCACGGTCGTCAACCGCCACCATGGTGCGCCCTCGCCCGGTCGGCACAAACCGGAAGCCGTCATGCGAATTCCGTCCGGGAAAGTACACGGCCTCACCGGCCAGCAGCGGGTCGAGGGCGACGGGCGGCGGCAGCAACACGTCCAGCTGCCCCAGGCCGCTGACGGTCTCCGTCCATTGGCGCCAGACATCCGACTTCAAGTAGTAGAGTCGCACCAGCTGCCGGTGTTCCCCGACCTTGTCAGGCAACACGCGATAGCCCCAGGCCAGACGCTCGGGCGGCAGCGGCGTGTGCTTGCGCAATTCAAAGCCCAGGGCGTTGCGCAGTTCGGCGGCCTTCAGGTTCGGCATGTCGACGTCAGCCATGGCCCAGCCGCTGTCCGCCGCACCGGCCAGGCAGACCGTCATTTCACCGCCGCCCAGGGTCCGCCGCCCGGCGGCCAAGGTTTCCGCCAGGGAGACCGACTTGCCGGTGTCGTCACTCCAGAATGACTCCACCCGGCAGCGTTCGCCGGACCGGCGCAACCGCACGCCGCGGCAACGACCCTGGCCCGACCAGGTGAACGCCAGGCAGGAATTGTTGACATAATGTGGCATAGCTACCTTCATCTGCACCTTAGGGAACAACCGGCCGGCTTCGGCCTGGCCGACAAGCCCCGAAGACGGCCAGGATGAACCGGCCAGACCGGCCGGGAAACCCCGCCTGGCCGCCATGGCCTGAGCACCAAAAACTGCTTTTATAGTATGTGGCACGTAAGCCACTTTTCAAGTCAGACCCGCGCGAATCATAGGCAGATTGTGCCGCAGCATGATTCTCTGTCCCGGATGGCTTGGCACGCTCGGGCCGGATGGCTCCCCCATCCTCAGCCTTCATTCAAACTTCCTCTCCCAGATGGCGAACGCCTCGCCGGCCCGGTCGCTGTAGATGGAGCTGCGGGCGAGATCGACTTCACGGACAACATGGTGCACCAGCCGGAGCTCACCGGAAAGCCCCTGGGCCGACACGGTGATCAGGGCGACATTCGGCTCCACAAAACTGAAGTTGGACTGGATTTGCAGAAACAGGTCAGGGCTGAGGCTTTCATTCAGGGGGGTGCCATGCTCCGCCCACTGCTCCCGCGCCACCCGAATCTCGTCCAGTTCGCTGTCGTGAAGCGACAGCAGGCTCTGGATATAGCCGTCCGAACTGGAGAAAAACGACGGCTTGGTGGCCGTCGCCAGGAAAGACTTGCCGCGCGGCGGAATGATGGTGACGCCGTCGGTGATGACCTCGGTCCAGTTCTCCAGCCAATAGATTTCCTCCCGGAACTGCATGGCGTTGTTGCGCGGCAGCATCGGGAGACCGGCCGCTTCATAGTCATCCCGCTCCAGACCGTACAATTTGCGGAAGTCGTCCTTGTCGACGTAGTCGCCGAGGACGTCGAGGAAACGGTTGATGACTTCCACACGTTCGGTGTCCTCGGGGTCGACGGTATCCTTGAGGGCCTCCGGGCGGTCGACCCGAAAACCGCGATCAACGGTCAGCAGATAGACCTCGCAGCTGTCTTCGAACACCGGATGCGGCCGGCGGTCCATCATCCAGGGCTCGAAGTCGGTCACGCTCAGGCGGGCGTCGATGCTGTCACCCAACTTGCGGTTGGAGAACAGCCGGCGGTCGGTCAGGTGCATCCAGAAGCCGTGGTCGGCCGCCGACTCCGCCTGGTAACGCAGTTCGGAACGGCGGACGGCGACCAGGGCTTCCTTGGCGATGATCTCGCTGACGAGCATCAGATGGGCCACCATCAACAAGGTGGCGGCAAGCACGCCCAGAACCAGGACGAGCGCCATGCCGCGCTCCCGCCGGCCAAGCCCGCGCCGCCGCGGGCCGCAGCCAGGCCGAACTGGCCCTGCGTTGGTCGAACTAGTCGTCATCGACTGCCTCCCATCGGCCGTATCGTTCGCGATAGCCGTTGCCCATGGTCCGACGCAGCCAGGATTCCACCCGGCCATCCTGCCAGTTGACGGTCATCAGGATGGCCAGGGGCACGTCCGTGCGCTGGGACTCCGCAGTTTCCCATTCGTCCCGCCAGAACAGGCGATTGGCCCAGAGATCGGCGTCGTCCGCCCGCCAATCGGCATAGCGGAAGTTGACGGAGCTGACGTCCGTGGCCAAAACGCTGGTCCAGACCCGGTCCGCCACCTCCTCCCAATACAGGAACGGCCGGTCTGAATACGTCGCCAGCAAATTGCCGTCGCGCACGCCAAGCTCGACAAACCGGATGGCGCCTTCCTCGGCCTGGTTCAAGCGGTGCAGATAAGCGCAGCGCAGAACGTCGCCGGTGGCCACCAGGAACGGCACTTCCGGATTAAGCTCCTGCTCGCGGTCCGTCCATAAAAACGGCACCGTGTTGCTCAAAATGGCGTCCAGCGACCGATCCAGAGTCAACAGCTCATTGAAGCGGTTACGCTCCACCACGATCCTCGACCAGGAACGCCCGGTCTCGCTGGAATACGAGAACAACGCCACCGCAATCAGCAGGAAAATGGCGGCGGCGATGATGATCTCAATCAAAGTAAATGAGCTGCCCCTGGCGCCGGCCCGGCCGGCGCCAGGCGGCGTATGCCCCCTGCGCGGAATGCCGGCCGTCATTCAAAGTCCTCCTCTTTCAGGACCTTGCGCACCCGGGATTCGGCCATGGGCCGTCGATCGGCGTCATAGACGACAACCAGGTATTCGCCGAGCTGCCAGCCGCGGTTGGGCTCCAGCGCCTCCTCATGCAGATCCTCGACGGTCAGAAGCTCGCAGGAGGACGAAAAACCGGCCGGCAGCAGCTCTTCGGGAACCTCCGTGTCATGGCCGCCCAGCAGGTACATCTCCACGGCCTGGACCAGCAGGTGCTGACGGGCCCAGCGCTTTTCCGCCCGGATCAGGCTGGACCTGGCGCCGCCAATAATGGCCATGGTCGCAGCCGCGGCCATGGCCAGGATGGTCGCGGCAATCATGACCTCCATCAGGGTGAAGCTGTGCTTGAGGCTGGCGTGGTGCATGCTCACTAAACGCAGAGGAAAGAAATTATTCTTGGCGGAGACGGCAAAAAAACGGCTGCAGCAGACAAAACTGCACGCCGTGATTTAGACCGCCTCGGTTTCCGGTCGTTCCCGGAAAACCTTGTTCCGGCGCCAAAAACCAAAAAAGCCCATGCCGTCTGACGACATGGGGCTTCGTTATTTCTCTGGTACTCGGGGCGGGATTTGAACCCGCACGGATGTTACTCCACTAGGCCCTCAACCTAGCGCGTCTGCCAATTCCGCCACCCGAGCTTCTGATTCAATTCGAAGACACCTATACTTTACCCGCACTTCCGCGGTTTACAAACGACCCCTCCGCCAATTTTCCGCAAAAGCCCTGGCAACCCCGCCAGGATTCGAACCTAGACTAAGTGGACCAAAACCACTTGTGCTACCATTACACCACGGGGTTTCCTCGAAAACGCCTTAATATACTTTCCCCAGCCGGTTTTGCCACTGCCGGGCTCGTTTTTTCCCGGCCCGGCGGTAACCGGTCACTCATTGAGAACAGGCGGTCGCGGCTGGGCGGCGGCCAGGGCAATACGCCACGGTCGAGGCCAAGCCACCACGGTCACCAGGCGGTCTTCGGGCGCGACCGCTCCAGTTCGGCCTGGGTCTCCGCCGGCAGCTCGGGGAAAAAGTCGAATCCGGTCAGCCGTTCAAGCTCATCGACCGGGCACAGCGCCTCGCCCAACCGCGGGGGTGACGCCGTGTCGTGCGGAAAACGGAAGGCCTGGACGCGAATCCGCCCGAGGCGCTCGTCGACCATGATCTTGAAAAAGGCGTCGGGGATGGGGATGCCGGAGGGCAGCTCGCGGATTCGTTCTGGATTGTACAAGGGGCCGGCGATGACCCATATTTCCCGGAAACGGCCGGGGTAGTTGACGGCTTCCCGCCGTTCCAGTTGGCTCCAGACGCCGGCGTTGAAAGCGTGCCGCTGCGGCACGATGTTCGACATCAGAAACGTCTCCACCTGCGCCTGCGGGCCGAAGCAGCGGCCAATGCCATAGTTGGGCGCCAGGTGCCCACGGTCAAAGCCACTGCCGGTATATTGCTCCGAGCTGACCTGGGCGACCGTCCGCAGGTCCGTCAGGAATTCAACCGGCCGCTGCCCGGCCAGGTCTTCGGCGGCATCAAACAGGCGATACGCCACCCAGGCCGGGTTGCGGCGCCGTTCGTCATAGCCGACCCAGTAGGTCTGATTGCGCAAGACCCGCACGGCACGGTCGGCCGCAACCGGCAGGCCGCCGTAGACCACCTGACCGCCGGCCCGATATTCGCAGGCGACACCATCGGCACGATAGACCCGCCAAAGGTCAGCGGCCAATTCCAGAACCGTCGTCTGGTTCCGGCGGCCAAGGTAATTTTGGACGAGATGCCGGACTTCATCCTGGCGTTCCGCCGGTTCAAGCCGCCGCCAGCCCCAGAACAAGCCGGCCGCCAAGACGCCGAGACCCATGACCAGTACCAGACGCCACCACCAGCGACGCCTCCCCATCCCGGACTGGCCGCCCCTGCCACGCTTGCTCCGCCCTGCCATGCTGCCGCCTCCTCGCCCTCTCGGCTGACCCAATTTCCCGCCGGTTCAAAACACAAAAAGAGACCTCCCGGCGGCGAGAGGTCTCCCAACAATCCGGCCTGACCCGCGACGTGCGGTCAACGCCACCTCAACCCGTGTTCTCAGGCCTGAACAGCCGCTTCTGCAGCACATTCAACCGCGGGAACCACGTTGATCTTGTTGCGGCTGGTCTTGACAAATTCGACCACACCGTCGCACAACGCAAAAATCGTGAAGTCACGACCAAGGCCGACATTGCGACCGGGATGGAACTTCGTCCCGCACTGCCGAACGATGATGCTGCCGGCCGTCACGCTCTGACCGCCGTACACCTTCACGCCGCGGTATTTCGGATTGCTGTCACGACCGTTGCGGCTCGATGACTGACCTTTCTTGTGTGCCATGATGCGACTCCGTTTGCCTTATGGGTTGCCATCTGATGAATGGATATGGACATCTTGAACAATGAAGTCATTAAATATAACCTCAAACCGCGGCAATGCAACGCCCGGACCCGAAAAATCCGGCGTTTTCCCGCCGAGCCGCCGGAAACAGCCGGCGGGTCCCGAACGGCCGGCGCCCGCTGGGCCGCTTGGGGCCGGAGAGCAGGCGCCGGCAGACCGGCCGCCGGGACGCCCGCTGTTTGCCGTTCAGGACGCCCGCGGCGGAACCATGCGCAGAAAGAACTCGTGCACCCGCAGGTCTCGGCTGAGCTCGGGATGAAAGGCCGTACAGAGCATGGCGTCCTGACGGGCCGCGACGACATGACCGTCGACTTCGGCCAAGGCTTGAGCCCGCGGGCCGAGTGCACTGATGTAGGGCGCCCGGATGAAAACCATGGGTATGACACCCAGGCCGCGGAATTCAGCCTCGGTGCTGAAGCTGCCCAGCTGGCGCCCGTAGGCGTTGCGCCGCACGGTGATGTCCATAACCTCGAAGTAAGTCTTCTCCTGGTTGTCGGCCCGGGCCGCCAGCAGGATCAGCCCGGCGCAGGTGCTGAACACCGGCATGCCGCCCATGAGCATCGCCCGGAGCTGGTCGAACATGCCCAGCTCCCGCAGCAGCTTGCCCATGACGGTGCTTTCACCGCCCGGCAGAACCAGCCCGTCCAGGTCGGCCGAAAGGTCGGCGCGCTGGCGCAATTCAACGGTGTCCACCCCAAGACGTCCCAGAGAGGACCGATGCTCCGCAAAAGCTCCTTGCAAAGCCAAAACGCCGATCTTCATCGATTACTTGCCCCTCTCCGCCATCAGCAGCGCGATCTCCTGCTCGTTGATTCCCACCATGGCCTCGCCCAAGTCCTCGGACAGCTCGGCCAGCATCTTCGGATCGCGGTAATTGGTGACCGCCTTGACAATCGCCGCCGCCCGCTTCGCCGGATTGCCCGACTTGAAAATGCCGGAGCCGACAAACACGCCTTCGGCGCCCAGCAGCATCATCAGCGCCGCGTCGGCCGGCGTGGCGACGCCGCCCGCGGCAAAGTTCACCACCGGCAGGCGGCCGTTGTCGTGCACGTATTTGACCAGTGCATAGTCGCAGCGATGCTCCTTCGCGGCCTGATAGAGTTCGTCGTCCCGCATCCCCTGCAACCGGCGGATGTCGCTCATGATCATACGCATATGCCGCACCGCCTGAATCACGTCGCCCGTGCCCGGCTCACCCTTGGTGCGAATCATCGAGGCGCCCTCGCTGATCCGGCGCAGCGCCTCGCCCAGGTCCTTGGCCCCGCACACAAACGGAACATCAAAGCACGTCTTGTCAATATGGTAGGTGTCATCAGCCGGAGACAGCACCTCGCTCTCGTCAATGTAGTCGATCTCAATGGCCTGCAGAATCTGCGCTTCGGCAATGTGCCCGATCCTGACCTTCGCCATGACCGGAATCGACACCGCCTTCTGGATGCCCCGGATCATGGCCGGGTCGCTCATCCGCGACACGCCGCCCGCCGCCCGGATGTCCGCCGGTATCCGCTCCAGCGCCATCACCGCACAAGCGCCAGCCGCCTCGGCTATCCGGGCCTGCTCCGGCGAGCTGACATCCATGATCACTCCGCCCTTCAGCATCTGGGCGAGATTCTTGTTGAGTTCATAACGGTCCGACATCGCTCTGGCCTTTCCTGTTCTTCCGCGATTGCTTCGATTCTCTGGCAAGACAACCTTCGCCGGACGGTGACGCCAGCCGACCCGGAACAAAAACCGGGCCGCGAACTTGCTTCCGTCAAGATTGTCATTATCATAATATGGCTGTCCTTGGCATTATTACAATTGCCATTTCAGACGTTTTTTTAAATGCCAGTGAGGTGGAACAATGTTATGGGAACCGATGACTGACGTCGGCAATCTGCCCTTGTACGAAGCCGTCTACCAGCGGATCAAGGCGGCGATCCGCAACCGGGAGCTGTCTGGCCGGCTGCCTTCGAAGAACGCGGCGGCGGCGCTGCTGCAGGTCAGCAAGGTCACGGTGGAGCGCGCCTACGAGCAGTTGAAGGCGGAAGGCTATCTGCGTTCCCGGGCGCGTTCCGGTTTTTTTGTCGCCTTCACCGCCGGCCTGCCGCCGGAGCCGGGTCACGTTCTGCCGCCACCGTGCGGGGCGCCGGCCCGGCCGGAGGTCGAACACGACCTGAGCACCTATGCGGTGTCGGCGGACGCCTTTCCTTTCGCCACCTGGAGCCGGCTGATCCGGAAAGTGCTGTCCGGCGAGGGCGAAAAGCTGCTGCGCAGCACGCCGCCAAAGGGTATCCGGGCTCTGCGGGAGCAGATTGCGAGCTATCTGCAGGCCTACCGCGGCATTTATGCCGACCCGGAGCAAGTCCTGGTCGGAGCCGGCACCGAGTGGATGGCCAGCCTCTTCATTCAGCTGCTGGGCCCGCGACAGCGCTTCGCCATTGAGAACCCCGGCTACCGCAAAGTCTGGCGAATGCTGGCCGCGCACGGCATGGACATGGTCAGCATCCCGATGCGCAGCGACGGCATCGACCTGAGCGAGCTGGAGCGCCACCGGCCAGATGTCGTGCACATCACGCCCTCGCACCACTTCCCGCTCGGCATGGTCATGCCGATTGCCAAACGCACGGCCCTGCTGGCCATGGCCGAAAACATGGACTTCCACATCATCGAGGACGACTACGACAGCGAATTCCGCTTTCGCGGCCGGCCCATACCGGCTTTACAGGGTCTGGACAAAGCGGACCGCGTCATCTACATCAACACCTTTGCCAAGAGCCTGGCGCCGTCGCTGCGCGTCAGCTACATGGTCCTGCCGCCACCGCTGCTGGCGACCTATGAGAGGGACTTTGCCTTCTATTCCTGCACGGTGCCCGGCTTTGAGCAGCATGTGCTGGCCAGGTTCATGGGCGAAGGCCATTTTGAACGCCATCTCAACCGCATGCGGACGGTCTACAAGGCCAAGCACGACGCGCTGGTCACCGCGCTGGAGCAGAGCGCCCTCCGGAACCGGCTTCGCCTCACCGGCAAAAACGTCGGCCTGCATTTTCTGCTCCGGCTGGAAGGCCGTCTGAACGAAAGGCAGATGGTCGAACGGGCCCGGCAGGAGGGCGTCGCCATCGCCGGGCTGTCGGAGTTCTACAGCCAGAAACGCAACGTGCCGAAGAACACCGTGGTCATCGGCTTCGCCGACCTTGCGACGCCGAAGATTCCGGCCTTGGTCGCGGCCCTGGAAAAAGCCTGGGCATGATCAGCGTTCGGTCACCGGCCCGTCCCGGAAGACCAGCAGCGCCGACTCCTCGGCGGGCAGGCGCAGGCGCACCGTGATGGCGCCGGCCTCATCGTTCAGCACCGTGAACGGCTGATCGCAGCTGACCAGGCACTGGCCGACGCTCGTCTTCGACAGGCGCACCTCCACCACCAGGAAGCCCTGTTCGCCCGGGTTGGCGACGACCAGCACAGTCTCGCCGCCATGGGTCCGGAAGCCAAGCAGACGCCCGGCCGACGCCGTCGCCGCCTGACCGGAGAGCCGGCTGATGACCAGGCCGGCCGCCTGATTGACCAGCGCGCTGATGCTTTCCCGGCCATATCCCAGCCGGTCATGCAGCTGGTCGTCGCGGACCAGCGTCGGCGGGACATTGAACAAAGCGGCCGTGGCGGCGGCGTTCCGCTGCTGCAGCAGCACCGGCACTTCGGCCTCCAGCAGCACGGCGGCGCCGGCGGCAGCGTATTTGCCGCGGCAGCGCGGCTCTTCGCAGAATTCCGTCTGCCCGGGGAGGAAGGCGCTGGTGCCGCGCAAGTGCGTGACCGCCTGGCTGGCGCCGGTGTCCCTGACCCCGAAAAGATCCTCCAGGCCACTGACGTCTTCGAAGCCGAGCAGGTTGACACCGCCCGCGTGCAACCGGCGGATGGCCTCCAGGCTGGCCGGAGCCATGCCGGCCAGGGGCGGCAGCACCAGCAGGTCGACGTCTGCCGGTGTCAGGCCGGCCAGTTCGCCGGCATTGACCTGGAATCCGGCGAGAACGGCCTGCCGCCGCGCCATTTCGCAGGCAAACGGCACGTCTTCGGCCACGGTCTTGCGCACATCGAGGATCGCACCACCGTAATTGGTCAGCAGCGTCTGACCGATGTCGCGGCGCCAGGAGCCGTCGTCGTACACAAAGGCCGCGGAACGCAACGGGCGGGCCGGAGGGAACAGACGCACATTGCGCCAGGCCCGCAGCAGGACCTCATAGCGTTCACGGTCAAAGCCACAAACCTGGAAGCCGCCTTGGTCCCAGTAGTGGAAGGCGCCGTTCAGCCAGTGCGCGGAGGCGAACGCGTAGTCATAAACGCGCCGTTTGATCCGCAAAGGCGGGTTCGCCAGGCGACGGCCGTAGGGCGGATGGGCAAAGAAGACGGCGCCATCCGGGCAGCCCTGGATGCCAAGCGTGTAGATTTCCGGGTAGATGCGGTGTCCAGGCAATGCCATCAGCGACGCCGTCAGGAAATAGGTGCCGCGTTCAATGCCATAGCTGCACGCCGAGGGGTAGTCTTCATACTGCCAGAAACCGCGCCGGCCCAGGTCGTCGCGCGCATTGAGCAACGTGGCCACGAATTCCTGTCCCTTGTAATGGCTGGCATAGATCGGCGCTGGTCCATAGCCGGCGAAGCGCAGGCGCGGGTTGACCTGACGCAGCTTGTCCAGGACGGCTTGGCGGCGGGCGGCCATGCGTTCCTGGGCAAAATCCGTCCACGCCGCCCAATGATATTCAGCCAGGGTCTCGGCATTGGCCAGGTCGATCTGCCCGCCGGCCGCCCGCGCCCCGCGCGCCGCCTCCAGGTCAAAGCGCTGGTCGCCAGTGTCGTTCATGAAGTCGATGGCCCAGTCGAGGATTTCACCCCGGTACTGATGAATCCAGAGCAGGGAGTTGAGCCCGAGCAGGTCGGTGGGCGGGGTGATGTAGTCGGCCTCCGCCACCAGGTCGAGATTATCCTCCGGACGGGGACGGTCGGCGCAGCGCGAATTAAGCCACAAAAACCACTCCCGGCCATACGCCCGCACGGTCGGCGCAATGGCGTTGTCACGGGCGCATTTCGGCAGAAAGTTGACGGCGGCCATGTAATGGCCTTCGTCGACGGCCGTCGCCAGCCAGGGGTCAAACGAATCAGTCGCCAGGCCGCGGGTTTCCGTCCGGCTGTCGTATAAGTACGGCAGGCCGGAAAGAATCGGCGGTGGCGGGGCGCCGGGCTCGCGGCTGAGGACTTCCAGGGCGCAGTATTCCTCCAGGGGAGGGACGCTGGAGTCGCACCCACGCACCCGCAGGTGATACACTCCGGGAGCCAAATCCGCCAGCACCTCGCAGACCAGCGTCGCCCGCGCCATGGACCGCGGCCCGACCGGCACGACGTCGGCCGCCATCCGCACGGCCAACGGCCGCAGCGGCGCCAAAAAAGCGTCCTCCAGCTCGACGGCGTACGCTGACGGCAGTGCCCCACCGCCCAGCACCGTGATGGTCAACCGGAGCGGCTCACCGGCCAGAAAATAATGATTGCGGCGGGCAAATTCAGCGGCGGCCTCCCGGCGCGGGTCATCAGCCGGGAGTCTGGCCAGAATCGCCTTGTCGGCCTGGCTGGCGAACGTCACCAGATAGGGCGCCGTTGACAACCCCAGCCCGGAATGCAGGCACGTGCCATCCAGGCTGAACCAGGTCTCGGCCGGCCGCAAGGCCAGCGTCTTCGTGGTGGTGTGCAGGTAGCTTTCCGCCCCAACCGCCAGGCAGAAAGGCCCCTTCGGCTTGGCAAAGCGCACCGTCCGCCGCAGCGGCCAGGGCGTCCGGCGGTGCAGCACCTGGTAGAAGTACGCCGGAGCGAGTTGCTCAACAACCAGGACAACCTGCCCGTCAACCAGCACCTGCTTCTCGTCGACGTCGGCCTGGATCACCTTGAAATAGGGCCGGTCCAGGATGTCCGCACGCATGCCGTGGTAGTTACCCTCCCCGGCCGGTGTTTCGGGCACCCCGCCGGAAAAGACCAGATCGGCTTCACAGACATCACCGTAGTCGCGCCAGTCCACCCGGCAGCGAATCGGATAAGGTGTGGCGGCGCCCGGCAGCGTGACCTGGCATTGTCCGGTCGCCGCGGGGACGGGCTGCTCGTCGCCGGTCAGGGCAAAAGCCGTCAGCAGCAGCGGCGCGAAGAAGTGCCCGCGGCTGATGGCGACCTTGCCGAAACGGGGCGGTGCCGTGGTGAAGGCCACCCGGCCGGCCGCGACTTCCACGTCCAGGGCCGTGCCGGTCAAAACCATGGTCATGGACACATCGGCGGCAAAGACCTGGTCGTCAGTCTCCAGCGTGGCTGACTGGACCGGCTCAAAGCGGTTGTCAGCCATGCGGCCATATTCCAGCACCAGCTGTTGGCTGCCGCGCGGCCGTTGGCAGCGCAGGGCGTCGCCGGTGCGCGTGGCCAGGTCGTAGCGGAAGCTCACCAGGAGCGCCATCTGGCCGCTGAGGGCGATGTCCACCCGGAAGGACAGCTCCAGGCGAAAATCCGACAGATCGGGCGTCAGGGCGATGAGCTTATTGCCGGCGGAAAGCAGCTCCAGACCCTCTTGGCCTCGCTGCGTCACGGCCGACAGCGCCAGGTCGGAATTTCGTTCCAATTGCCAGCCAGCCGGTGCCTCACCGCCCCGTATCGACCAATCTGCCTGAAAATGCGTCTGCATGCCGATTCTCCGATGATGCCTGCTGGCAAAAGCCTGCAGGGTCCTGTTTGCCGGCCTGCCGCCTTGGGGCGGCAGCGAAGGGCCTGGATAAAAGCCGTCCGGAAGATTCATCCGCGCCATCTGCGGATAAAATGAAGGGGCCGTTGCCGGTCGTCCTCGCGGCTGGGGCATCGGTGCCGTGTCCGTAAAGACGCACAAGGCGCCAGGCCGGGGACTTCTCGGCTGCCCTTTCGCTCGTTTCTGTTGGAAAGATTGCGTCCACGACCGCCCCGTAACTGCCACCCACGAGCCTTTCGCGCGCGACAAATTGGGTGGAGGCCATCCCCGACGTGACCAAGCCGCCACCCCGTCACGAGCCTTTCGCGCGCGACAAATTGGGTGGAGGCCCCCTTAGGGTGGGTGGGCTTGATTTCTGTAACCCGCAGGAAAAATAGCCTCCGACGCGGTCTGTTGCAAACGGCTTTTGGCAGAATCATAGTGATTTTGTGCGGTGGCGGGATTTTGGCTGCAGGCTTGCACCATGCTTTCCACCTCAACGACATCTCCGGCATCAAAATCATCCTCTCGCCTTCTTGGCGCGACCCGTCACCAGATATGGGCATGTGCCGCCCTCGTCGACAGGACGGTTCCCACGCGCCGTCCACAAACCCCCGATGGCCTTTTCGGCCAGGGGGACGAGCAGGTGCAGGTGCAGGTGCTGGTGCTGGTGCTGGTGCTGGTGCTGGTGCTGGTGCAGGTGCTGGCCATTCGGCTCAGCCGTTCGTATCCGGCCAATTTCATTCGACGCCGCTGAGCAGTCCGCGCTGGAGGAAATTTTCCAGTTCGTTGCGCAGACGCGCCATGTCGGCCTGGTCGAGGCTGACATTGAAGCGTTCGCACACTTCCTGGAAGATTCGCGTGGCGGCATCGGTGGCGGCGCCGGCTTCCAGGTCGCTGGCGCTGCGCCGGATTTGCACTTCCACGTCGGGGATCAGGCAGCGCTTGCCGCTGCCATGATCCCGCACCCATCCGAGCATGACCTGCTGCATGGTGTTGCGCAGCCGGAAGGTCATGACCAATTCATCCTCCTGATGATTCAGGACGGTAAACAACTGGCCGGCCAGGGCCATGGTCACCAGGGTCAGCCCCAGCACGTCGGCTGCCTGGATGCCATCGCCGCCCCCAGCGCCCGGCAAAGGTGCGGCACAATAAAGCAGGCCGCTCTGGTACAACTCCCAAAAGCCGACCGCACGGCCTTCGGTCGTCTTCTGGATGCCGCGCAGCGATTCGTTGGCGGCGTAGTAGTCGGCCTGGTAACGGGCCCCTGGCCAGGGAAAGTCGTGCAGACGCGGCCGTTCCAGGCTTTCCAGGGCACGACGGGCGTCAGTCAGGCTGTAGTTGGTCAGCACGCCGGACGGCTGGATGACCGCTTCAAACAGCGGCTCCCGGCGCACCGCCAGCGTCCCCAGCACCGACTGAGCCTCCAGCAGGCTGCGCGACGCCAGCGAGGCAAACAGCTCGTCACTGCGGTCCTCGCCCGCCTGCCGGTTCTCATAAAGAATGCCGCGCAACATGCGGCCAAGAAGCTGCCGCTGGTTGCGCAGCGCCTTCTGAATCAGGCCGTGCAGCTCCGAAGCCCGGAAGGCCGCCCGGCTCCGCGCATCCGGCGTCCGGATGTAAAAGACGCCGCGCTGCAGCTCGGAGTCGCAGACGTCGCCACAGACATGCGGCATGGCCGAGAACGGATACACCACCAGCACGACATAGCGGCGGCCGTCGACCTCGGGCCGCACCACATCAAAAGCCACGGCCGGGTCGGCATAGCGGTTGATGGTCTGACCGACCGCACTCGGGTCAAACGAAGCCGCCTGATCCTCGGTCATGCCGGTGTACAGCGTCGGATTGCCGTTGCTGTCTTCGCCGACCCCGATCACCACATAACCGCCCAACGTGTTGGCCAGGGCCATGGCGTGGCGGGCGAACTTGGCCCGGCCGGCCCGGCCGATCGCGTTCCAGTCCTGCGCACTCTTGAAGTCAATCTGCTGGTTCTCCATCCGGCAATAGATGATCTCACGCCAGTCGTCATGATTGTTCGACACCTTCATACATGGCTCCCATCGACTGGACAAAGCCGCCAGGCGGCGTTAGATTATAAATATGGTTGCGGTGACGGCAGGCGTGACGCGCCTTTCCCACCTGATACAATAACGCTTTTTTGGAAACAAGCAAAATGTACCCACAAAACATGAACATCGCCATCGAGGAGCTGGTCAACCTTGATTTTTCCATAGCCCGAGTGGGAACACCCACGCTGGACTCGCCGCTCAAGGACGTACTCTTTGTCGACGACTCCGAATCAATCACCTACTGCGCGGACCGCAACATCAACAACGAGCTGCATGCCGCCGGCAAGAACGTCCCGGCCTTTGTCGCCGCCGGCCCGCGTAAGAAGCTGTATCATGACGCCACCTGGACACGGGCGGCGATTGTGACCTGCGGCGGACTCTGCCCCGGCCTCAACGACGTCATCAAGGCCCTGGTCAATACACTCTACTATACCTACCGGGTTGACAACATCTTCGGCATCCAGTACGGCTACAGTGGCCTGATCCCTGCCAATGGCCTCAAGCCGATCGCCCTCGACCCGGACATCGTCGATGCCATCCACACCTCGGGCGGATCCATCCTGGGCTCGTCACGCGGGCACCAGGACACCGAGGACATCGTCCGCACCCTCGACCGTCTCAATATCAACATCCTGTTCACCATCGGCGGGGACGGCACCCAGCGCGGCGCCCATGACATCGCCACCGAACTGAAGAAGCGCAACCTGCCGATCAGCGTCGTCGGCATTCCCAAGACCATTGACAACGACCTGTGCTTCATGGACAAGACGTTCGGCTTCGAGACGGCGGTGCAGGAAGCCGCGCCGATCATCTCGTGCGCCCACAACGAAGCGAAAGGCTGCCTCAACGGCATCGGCCTGGTCAAGCTGATGGGGCGCGACTCCGGCTTCATCGCGGCCTACGCGAGCCTGGCCAACTCCCTGGTCAACTTCTGCCTGATCCCCGAGGTCCAGTTCGAACTGGACGGCCCCAATGGCTTCCTGCCCGCCCTGGAACGCCGCCTGGCCCGCAAGCAGCACGCGGTCATCGT
>CAYOUR010000017.1:0-27894 GCA_964407145.1 uncultured Lentisphaeraceae bacterium
CAGCAGGTCGCCAAACGCCTGGCGCGGCACCTGCCGGATTGCGAGGTCGTGTATCCCGGCGTGGTCGACACCCTCGACCGGGCCGCCGCGGCCGGCGCCGCGCTGCGCGCGGCCGGCGCCGAGGTGCTGGTCGTCGTGGCCGGGACGTATTTGCCGGACTTCATCACCATGCAGGCGATCAACAGCCTCGGGGCGCGGCCGCCGGTCATCCTGTTCTCCAGCCAGACCGGCGTCGACGTGTCGCCGACCGACAACTACCTGGCGACCATGCGCAACAGCGCCCTCATCGCCATGACCCAGCTGTCCGGGTCGTTCCGCAAGATGCGGTTGGACTACGACACTGTCGTGGGTGAGATCGCCGAGCCGGCGGCGTACCAGGCGATCGCGGCCAAGGTCGCGGCAGTACGGGCGGTGCGGCGTCTGCGCGCCAGCACGTATGGGCTGGTGGGCCATGTCTTCCGCGGCATGTACGACCTGGAATTCGACCGGGCCCGGGTCAAGGGCTTTCTCGGGCCGGAAGTCATGACGATTGACGCCGAGCACCTGGTCGAGCTTTGGCGCGATCAGGAAGGCGCGGAAGTCGCCGCCGCGGCCGACGCCCTGTTCCGGCGTTTTGCGGCCAAGGGCATTGAGCGTGGCGACGTGGTGCGGTCGGTCCGACTCGGCTTGGCGATGCGGCGGCTGACCGGCAAGTTCAATCTGGACGGGCTGTGTTTTCTCGGACAGCATCATCTGGAGAAGATGACGGGCGCGCCGGCCCGGATGGGCGCGTCGATGCTGATGGAGGAGGACGGGCTGATGGTCGCCTGCGAGGGCGATGTCGGCGGCTTGGTGATGATGGACCTTCTGCACCAGTTCACCGGCAACGTGCCGTTCCAGGCGGAATGGGGGCAGTTTGACGAGACGCGCAACGCGGTGTTCCTGCTGGGACATGGCATTGGCGTGCCGCAGCAGGCCAAGTCGCCCGCGGATGTCCGGCTTACCTGCTCACCGGAGGAATGGGGTTTCAAGGGCAATGGCCTCAACTACGAAATGATCATGAAGCCCGGGCCGGTCACGCTCGGGCATTTTCTCGGCGCCGGGGACGGCTACCAGATGCTGCTCTCACGGGGCGAATGCCTCGACTTTCCGGCTTTGCCGTGCGACGAGCTGCATGCGATGGTTCGGGTGCAAAGCCCGGTGCGCGACTATCTGCGCGCCGTGATTGACACCGGCGCGGCGCATCACGTCATCCTGGCGCATGGCGACGCCTTGGCGGCGTTGCGCCGGACCGCGGAGCTGATGCGGGTGAAGTGCGTCGTCGTGGAGTGACGAGAAAACAGGTGAGCAGCGCTGTTTCGTCCGGTTGGCTGTCCGTGGTAGCGGCTGTTCGGACGTTTACCGGCAGCAACAGAGCAGGGGGGCGATATGCTTGCGCCAATCATCATTCCCACGCCGGCGGAATGCCGCTGGGATGGCGGCCAGCTGGTTTTTCGGAATCTTGTGGTCCAGGGTGACTGTCCGTCCGAATATGCCTTGCTGCGGCTGGGACCCTGGCGGGGCGATGACGGCCCGGCCGTGCTGCGTTTTCAGCCGTTGCCGGGGGCCGTCGAGCAGGGGTATGAACTTGTCATCGATGCGGCTGGCGTCACCTTGTTGGCGGCCGGTCCGACGGGTTGCATCTATGGCGCCATGACGCTTCGGCAGCTCATGGCCGCGCACCCTGGCGGCTGGAGTCTGCCGCTGGGGCGGATTGCTGACCGGCCCCATTTTGCGATTCGCGGCGTCAACTGGAACCTGATGGCGGAAATCCGCGGCTGGAGCCAGGACGACTGTCGCGGCAGCTTGAATTTTCGCCGCAACTTCATCGCCGGGCTCGACCTCATGGCCGAATACAAGCTCAATTTTGTCTTTGTCGACGGGGTGGGGTGGAACGTCGAGCGCTTTCATGGTTATGCTTCGTTGATGCGCGACTTGAATGCCGCGGCTCGTCGCCGCGGCATCCATCTGGGCTACGTCGGCTACAGTTCCGGCTACGGCGAACAGCATGAGGAATTTGACGGGGAAGGCTTTGAGAACCGCCATGGTTATCCCAAGGGTCCGCAGTATCCCTGCATGGGCTTTGCCGCCAAGCCGGTTTCCCAGCTGATGGGGACGTGTCTGGGCAATGACAAGCTCCTGGACCGGAAATGCGCCCAGCTGCAGCAGTTCGTGCAGGCCGTGGAGCCCGGCGCGCTGTACGTGCATGGTCTGGACATTTCGGTCAACGCCGAAGCGCAGGCTTCCTGGAATCTGCGTTGTCCGTCCTGCCGGGAACGCTGGCCGAATGACGACTTGGCGGCTCCGGACGGCATGGCCGGCGCCTGCGCGAATCTGTTTTTGCGGCTCGAGACCGCGCTGAAGGGAGTCAGAAATCCGGAAACCGGCTACGACGCCCGGCGGGACTGCATGGTCAACATGGTCGGGCCCAACTACACCAGCGCGTCTGAGAATGACGACGAATGGCGCTGCCATCTGGATTATTTCGAGACTGTGTCCCGGCTGTTGGCCGGCAAGAACATCTATCTGATGCTGCGCGAGCAGTTCTTCGGTGATGGGCCAGCGGCGCCGCGTTATCAGCAGTTACGGCAGCGGCTCGGTCCCGACGCCAAGATCTCCTGCATCTATTTTGCGGCTGGGTCGGGCTTTTATGATTCCAGCGTCATCTCCGGGGATGCGCCGGCCATCGGCCTGCTGTCCGGAGCCGACGCGGTCATCACGGGCAATGGCAACGCGTTCCATGAGACGCGTCAGGTCATTAACGCCGAGTACCTGTGGAATCCCCATGGCGCCTTCCGGGTTGACCTGCCGGCGGTCGCGACGTCGGCTGAGTTCCTGCCGGCGCATCGGCGGCAGGCGTTCGGCATGAGTTCGCCGCCGCAGCTGTTGGCGCCGGGCGGGTTGCTGGACGTCGTCTGCGGCAAGTTGTACGGCCAGACCGCCGGCGCGCTGGTGGCGCGGGCGCAGCGTCTGCGGACGAGCCACGGGGACAAGTACAGCCATACGACGCCCTTGTGGAACGCGACGTTCCCGAATTGGCGTTTTTCCAACTTCAAGCTGGTGCGTTGGCAGGCCGGGCTTACCCCCGAGGCCCTGGCCCAGGCCGGCGAGCTGCAGGCCCTCCTGAAGGAACTGGCGAAGCTCAACCAGCAGGCCGCGAAGCTGTACGCGCGGGCATGTGAGAAGGCGGAACGGCGACAGCGCCATCTGGCGCGGATGGCCGAGACCTGCGCGAACGCCGCCAAGATGCAGCGGCTCACGGTACAATGGCTCGACCTTTTCCAGGCGGCCGCGGCCGGCCGGCGGCCGCGGCGTCGCCTGGAGACGTTGCGGCATGAGGTGCGGCTGCTGAACAATCTGCTGCAGCGCCGGCGCCGCTTGGCGATGGACCCGAATGGCGGTGACATCGGCTTTGCGGTGGCGCAGCTGAAGCTCCTGAGCCAGGAGCTCCGCGCCATCGCCTGGACCCTGAAGCACCCGGGGAAATTCCACCCGGCGAACGAGCTGATCTACAACACGCAGCGGCAGTAGCCGCCGAGCCGGCCAGGCCCCGCCGTCGGGTTCCCACAACCAGGCAGCATGTTCCTCGAAAGAACCACCGATGGACACCGATTCTACTTCATGGAAGCAATGCGTCGGACCATGAAAACGGTCAAAAACAACATCTGTTTGTATCGGTGTGTATCGGCGTTCATCTGCGGTTCAAAAAAGTGACGCCAGAAAATGCATTTCCCACCGGCCATGGCGGTAAAACCGCAGTATATTACGTCCCGGTGAAAATGGCCTTGCGGGCATTTGGCGCGCGGCGGGCGGCGATGCGTTGGCGGCGTACACGAAACACAGGAGTCTTATGCAGCGGGCATTTTTGGCAGGAATGGCGGCCTGGGTGGTGGTTTTGTTTTGCAGTTGCTCGGGGCCGGAACGGCCGCAGGCGGCACGGCTGATTGCGACCGCCGCGCAGATGAACGCGCCGGAATACGTCATTGCCCTGCCGACCGGCGCCGCCGCCATGACGGTCGGGGAAAAGTTGTTCCCGCGGGCTCAGTTGAGCTATCAGACGACGCATGCCGACGCGTATACGGCGGTCAAGACCGGCAAGGCTGACGCGTACATCTATGACCGCCACGCCCTCGAATACGTCGTCGCCAAGAATCCTGATCTGGCATTGTTGCCGGACGACCTCGGTGTGCAGAACATCGTGGTCGGCATCCCGCCGGCGCGGGCCGAGCTCCTGCCCCGGGTCAATGACTTCATCGCGGCCTATCGCGCGGATGGCACCTACCAGGAGATGTACGGGCGCTGGATGTCCGGGCGGACGACCCGAATGCCGACCCTGCCGGCTGCCGCCACGCCGGAACAGACCCTGCGGGTCGGGACGTTCGGACTCGATGAGCCGATGAACTTCCACGGCGAAAATGGCGAACTGACCGGTTTTGACATTGAATTCGTCCACCGTCTGGCCTATGCCCTGAACGCCCGGGCCCGGGTGACGGCCATGAGCTTCGAGGCGCTGATCACCGCCGCCGAGGCCGGGAAGATCGACCTGCTGGTCGCCAGTCTGAACGACACCCCGGAACGCCGGCGGGGCATGCGTCTGTCCGAGCCGTATGTCGACTCACGGGTTTGTGCGCTGGTCCGGAAGAGCCGCCTGGCGGCGAAGCCGTCGGCTCTGGACGCGTTTCAGGGCAAGACGGTCGCGTCGCTGTCCGGGACGGTGTTCGACCTCCACATCGACCGCCGCATCAAGCAGGTCACGCACCAGTATTTCAATGACTTGTCGTCGATGATTGTGGCGTTGGAGAGCGGCAAGGTCGATGCCGTCGGCGTTGACGAGCCGGTCGGCCGGCTGCTGGAGGCGCAGTTCCCGCATCTGCATCTGGTGCCGGAGCCGGTGTGCGTCGACCAGTACGGCTTCGCCATCAACCAGGGCAACCCGCTTGGTCCGAAGGCCAGCGCCGTCATCCGCAAGCTGAGGGCGGACGGGACGCTCAAGGCCATGCAGGAACGCTGGTTCAACGCCTCGGACGAGGGCAAGGCGATGCCGGTTCTCGACCACCGACCGGATTTTGACGGCAGCGGCGGCATTCTGCGCTTCAATCATGACAATGTCAATGTCCCGATGTGCTATGTCGGACCGGACGGGGGGAGCCTGGGCTATGACGTCGAGTTGGCGGCGCGCATTGCCTACGAGCTCAACATGGTGTTCCAGCCGACGCCGGCGAGTTTCGGCGGGCTGCTGGAAGCGCTGATGGCGCGCAAGGCCGACATGGTCGGCGGCAGCATGTCGATCACCCCGGAACGCCTGAAAAACGTCGATTTCACGGAAGGGTACTACACGGGCGGGATATATCTCCTGGCCCGGCGGGAAGAATCGGCTCCGCGGGAGATCAGTCTGGCCGGCAAGAAAATCGGGGTATTGACCGGTTCGGTGTTCGACCAGTTGCAGAAGGAGCATTTCCCGGCCGCCATTCCGGAATATTATGATGCGATGGCCGACATCCTCTTGAGCATGAAGAATGGCAAGTTGGACGCCGTCATTGTCGACGAGCCTCTGGCGCGTTTGTGCGTGGCTCGGTCGCCGGGGTTGCGAATCATGCCCAAGGTCCTGGCCAGCGCCGATTACGCCTTTGTCCTGAACCCGCAAAGCGAGGCGTTGTGCCGGGAGATCAACGAGGTCATCGCCGCGATGCAAAGGGACGGCACGCTGGCGGAGCTTGACGCCATCTGGTTCGGCGCGGACGAGATGCGTCGCGTGGCGGCGGCGCTGCCCGCCACCGGCCCGAACGGCGTTCTGCGCCTGGTCATGGATCCGAGCCTGGAGCCGTTTTGCTACGTCAAGGACGGCAAGCCGGCCGGCTATGACATCGACATGGTCGGCCGCATTGCCCGCAAGCTGGGTCGCGGAGTGGAGATCATGACGGTCAATTTCCCGGCCTTGCTGCCGGCGGTCATCTCCGGCAAGGCGGACATCGGGGTGGGCGGCATAGCCATGACTCCCGAGCGGGCGAGGAATGTCCTGTTCAGCCAGCCGAACTATCATGGCGGGGTGGTGGTGCTGACGCGGGACGAGGCGTCGGGCGATGGCAGAGTGGTCGGCGGGGTGGCATCCTGGAAGCAGCGTTTCCGGAACAGCTTTGTCAGCACGTTTCTGGTGGAGGGCCGTTACTGGCTGGTGCTGCGTGGACTGGGCGTCACGGTGCTGGTGTCGGTCGTGTCGATTCTACTGGGCACGGTGCTGGGCGTCGGCGTGTGCCTGCTTCGGCGGAGCCGTCATGCCTTGGCCGCCATGCCGGCCAAAGTCTATATCCGCTGCGTCCAGGGTACGCCGATTCTGGTTCTGCTGATGATTCTGTACTATGTTGTCTTCGGCCAAGTCGACGTCAGCGCCATTGCCATTGCGGTGCTGGCTTTTGCCATCAACTTTGCGGCCTATGCCGCCGAGATGTTCCGGTCCGGCGTGGATGCCGTTGACCGCGGGCAGATTGAGGCGGCCGAGGCGCTGGGCTTCCATCGTCTGCAGGTGTTTTCCCGGATTGTGCTGCCGCAGGCGGCCCGGCATGTGCTGCCGGTGTTCAAGGGTGAAGTCATCACCACCGTCAAAATGACTTCTGTGATCGGCTACATCGCCATTCAGGATTTGACCAAGGTCAGCGACATCATCCGCAGCCGGACCTACGAGGCGTTCTTCCCGCTGCTGGCGACGGCGCTGATCTATTTTGTTTTCGCGTATGTCCTGGCGTCACTGCTGACGATGCTGGAAAGGCGCGTCGATCCGCGTTACCGCCCCCGGGTGCTGAAGAAAGTGGAGGTGAAGGGATGATCACCGTCAGGCACCTGGAGAAGAAGTACGGGGACACGGTGGTGCTGCGCGACGTCAACGCCGAGGTCAGCCAGGGTGAGGTCATCTCCATCATCGGCCCTTCCGGAACCGGCAAGAGCACGTTCCTGCGCTGTCTGAATCATTTGGATAAGCCGACCGGCGGGCAGATCCTGGTCGACGGCGTGGACCTGTCTTCGACTTCGGCGGACATCTACCGGCTGCGCCAGAAGATGGGCATGGTCTTCCAGTCGTTCAATCTGTTTTCGCATCTGATGGTGATTGAGAACATCATGCTCGGGCCGGTGACGCTGCTGAAGCAAAGCCGTCAGGTGGCGTATGAATCGGGCATGGCGCTGCTGGAGACCGTCGGCCTGGCAGGGAAGGCCCTGGCATATCCGGACGAGCTGTCCGGCGGTCAGCAGCAGCGGGTCGCGATTGCGCGGACGCTGGCCATGAATCCCGAGATTGTCCTGTTTGACGAGCCGACTTCGGCGCTGGACCCGACCATGGTCAGCGAAGTGCTGGCGGTCATCCGCAAGTTGGCCGAGCAGGGCATGACCATGATGATCGTCACCCACGAAATGAAGTTCGCCCGCGATGTCTCCACCCGCGTGTTCTACATGGACGAGGGGGTGATTCATGAGGAGGGGCCGCCGGAGCAGATTTTCACGTCACCGCGTCAGGCGAGGACGCGCGCCTTTCTCAACAGGGTCAGCCTGTACCGGTTCACGGCGGCGGGCCGCGGCTTTGACGTCTTCCGGCTCAACGCCGAGCTGGAGGATTTCTGCCAGCGGCACCTGCTCAATCGCAAGCAGGTTCGGAACGTGCAGCTGGTTGTGGAGGAAATGCTCTTCCATCTGCTTTTCCCACGGGCCGAGACCGTCGAGATCGCCTTGGGCTGTTCGGACGAGCAGGGCGAAACCGAACTCACCTTCGAGTATGCCGGCGCCGCCGGCGACCCCCTGGCCGACACGGCCGAGGAGACGGAACTGCCCCGCCTGATCATCAGCCGGCTGACCCGGGAGGCCGAGTACTCCCGGAGCGGGGATTTCTGCCGGCTTCGGCTTCGGCTTCAACTAACACCTTGACAGGACAGGATTGGCGAGCATGAACATCAGCAAGGAACGGCATGGCGCCGAATTGACGGTGACGTTGACGGGGCGGCTGGACACCACCAGCGCCCCGGCCCTGGAACATGACCTGAAGGCCGTGGACGCCACGGTCACCAGCCTGATACTAGATTTTGCCGGCGTCGACTACGTGTCTTCGGCCGGACTGCGGGTGGTCCTGGCGGCGCAGAAGCAGATGAACGGCCGGCAGGGCACGATGGTGCTGCGCGCCGTCCGGGATGCGGTGATGGAGGTTTTTGAGATGACGGGTTTTACGGACATCCTGACGTTTGTCTGAGCCCGGAAGGAATGACATCCCATGCGGAAGACGTTTCAGAAATGGCTGTTTGTGTTTATCGCCTCGGCGTTTGCGGTGACTTTTGCCATTTCCTTTCTGATTCAGACCCGTCAGGCGCGCGACAACGCCCTCAACCTGATTCGGCTGAAGATCGCGGATGCCCGGCGGCAGCTGACGACGACGGAGGACAATCTCCGGCGGGTTACGGAACTGACCAGCGCGATGGCCCTGGGCAAGGCACGGGCTCTGGCGCGGCTGGTGGAGCTGTCGCCGTCCATGCTGTCGTCACCGGATGAGCTGGAGCAGGCGCGTCTGCTGCTTGATGTGGATGAGCTGCATGTCTCGGATGCGCGGGGGATTCTGATTGCCTCAATTCCGCGGGCCTACGAAGGGTATGACATGGCCAGCGCCACGCAGTCAGCGGCGTTTTTGCCGGCGCTGACTGACCCCTCGTTTGGGTTGGTGCAGGCGCCGCAGCCCAAGGGCATCGACCAGCAGCTGTTCCAGTATGCCGGGGTGGCCCGGCGCGACGCGTCCGGCATCGTGCAGATCGGCTACCACCCGCGGCGTCTGCAGGAGGCGGCCAAGCTGGCCGACATCCGCAGCATCGCGGCCGGCTTCCGCATCGGCAGTCATGGCTCGATCATGATCTGCCGCGGGCAGGAAGTCTTGAGCTACTGCTGGTCGGAATTCGGCCTGCACGACCTTCTGGCGGCCGGGTTGAACCGCCCGGCGCTGCTGCAGAAAAGCAGCTTTGACGTCACCGTCGGCGGCCTGGAGTATGTCGGCGTCGCCCAGGAGCATCACGGCTACCGGATCATCGGCCTGTTGCCGAAGAATGAGATGTACATCAGCCGCAACGCCGTGATCGGGGTGCTGGTCCTGGTCAACGTGCTGCTTTTCGTGGTTGTCTTCGTGCTGGTCTCCATTCTGGTGCAGCGGATTGTCATCGACGGCATCTACCAGGTCAATTCCTCGCTCGAGCGCATCACCGGCGGCGACCTCGAAGTCAAGGTCGATGTCGAGAATTCGAACGAGTTCAGGGCCTTGTCCGAAGGCATCAATTCCACGGTTGCGGCGTTGAAACGCGCGATTCGGGAGACGGCGGCGCGGATTGACGCCGAGCTGAAATTCGCGCACGCGATTCAGGTCTCGATGCTGCCGGAGCCGTCGCCGGACTTCCCGGACCATCCGCAGTTCCGACTTTGCGCGGTCATGCACACGGCCCGGGAAGTCGGCGGCGATTTCTACGACTACCAGGTGATCGACGGCGACCATGTCTGTTTCCTGGTCGCGGACGTGTCGGGCAAGGGCATTCCGGCAGCCTTGTTCATGATGACGTCAAAGATGCTGCTGCACAATCTGGCGGCCTCGGGCCTGCCGGCGGCGGCGGTGTTTACCGAGGGCAACCGGCAGATTTGCGAGAACAACGAGGCCGGGATGTTCGTGACCGCCTGGATGGGCATCCTGGAATTGAGCAGCGGTCGCTTGGAGTGCGTCAACGCTGGCCATAACCCGCCGCTTCTGAAGCGTTGCCAGGGCGGCTATGACTATCTGCGGATTCGGCCCGGGCTGGTCCTGGGCGGCATGGACAACGTCACGTACCGCAGCCACCAGGTCGTCCTGGCGCCCGGCGACCGGCTGATTCTGTACACCGACGGCGTGACCGAGGCCCAGAATCCGGCCGGGCAGCTGTGGGGGGAGGACCGGCTGGTGCAGGCCCTGCCGGCGAGCGTTCCGGCGGACGCGCCGCTCAGTCAGATTCTGGCCGGGGTCAAGGCCGCCATTGACGCCTTTGCCCAGGGCGCCAGCCAGGCGGATGACATCACCATGTTGACATTGGAGTATCGTGGCCCGACGGCCGCGGCCGCGGCCGCGGCCGAGGTGACGTTGGCGGCGACGGTTGAGAATGTCCTGGCGCTGCAGGAGTTTGTCGGCGCCCGCCTGGCCGGTCTCGACACCTCGGCGAAGGTGCGGAACCAGGTGCAGGTCGCGGCCGAGGAGGTATTCGTCAACATCGCCCGTTATGCGTATGCCGGCGGCGCCGGCGCGGCGACGGTGTCATTCCGGCCTGAGCCGGGGCCGCCGGCGCGGGTGGTGCTGCAGTTCCGCGACCGCGGCGTGCCTTTTGACCCGTTGGCCCGGCCGGCGCCGGACGTGACGCTTCCGGCCGAGGAACGGCCGGTCGGCGGCCTCGGCATCTACCTGGTCAGGAAGAGCATGGACGCCGTGGACTACCAATACGTTGACGGGCAGAACGTCCTCACCATCAGCAGGAATTTGTAGCCCCGCGGTCGGGGGCGTCGCCGTTCCGGCCACCCCCGCCGGCAAAAAGAGAGATGTCATGCAGCAAGAGATTGCGGCCCTGGTGCGGGCCGGGATTGACGAACGGATGATTCATGGCGCCGCCGTCCTGGCCGGGACGGTGGACGGCGATGTATTCTCGCTGTGCGCCGGCCATGCCGAGAAGACGCGGCAAGTCCCCATGCGCCTGGATACCATCATTGACGTGGCCAGCGTCACCAAGGCCGCGGCGGGAGTCACGGCGCTGCTGGTCTGCCATTCCCGCGGCCTGATCGACTTCGACGCGCCGTTCACGGAGTATCTTCCCGACTTCCGGGCGCCGCTGTTTCGGCCGGTCACGGTGCGGGAGCTGGCCAACCACACGTCGGGTTTCGGCGATGTCTCCGGCCAGAAGCAGCGTTTGTACTTTGACGAATCGGGCGCGCAGATGCTGCGCAACATGCTGGTTACGCCGCCGCCGCGGCCGCCAACCGCCCAGGCGGAGTATGCCTGCTGGAACTATATCCTCCTGGCGATGATTCTGGAACGCTGCACCGGCCGTCGCCTCCCGGACTTCTGCGAGAAGGAGATTTTCCAGCCGCTGGGCATGGCGGACACGTGCCTGGGGCGGCCGCCGGCGGCCGCCGGCCGGGAACGCCTGGCGCAGACCATGGGCACGGACGAGCCCGGGCTGATTTCCGACTTCGTCGCCGCCCGGGTCTACCGCGATGGCGGCGCGACGGCCAATGCCGGGCTGTTCACGACGGCGATTGACCTGGCGAAACTGCTGCGCTGCTACCTGCGTCGTGGCGCCGTCCCTGGCCGGCCGCGACTGTTTTTGGAGGCGTCCTTCGCCGAAACGGCGCCGGACCGACGGAGCCGGGTCGACGGCTATCGGCGCCTGGGCTGGATCATCTGGGACCGGCTGTTGAACGAGGACGCCTTCGGCAGCGTTCTCCTGCATTCCGGCTGGAGCGGCCAGACTGTGCTCATGCATTTGCCGCGGCGGTTGTTCGCCATCGTCCTGACGACGCGCTGCGGCGCTTACGAACGCGCCAAGCAGGACCGTTTTGCCATTATTGAACGGCTGCTGCGCCAGTCCTGACGGCGCAGTCCCTCGTGGCCGGAGCGTCGTTCCGGCCGTATCGCTGCCGCCTCCGCCGCCAGGGGCCGCGGCGCTGATTCATCATGACGGAGAAAAGAGAGAAATCATGGACATGAGCAGGATTACGCTGCCGCCCGAGACGGTGGCTGTCAAGGCTGCAGCTGACATCTGCGTGGTTGGCGGCAGCTGCACCGGCGTGTTTGCGGCGTTGCGGGCGGCTCGCCTGGGCGCAAAGGTCGTGCTGCTGGAAAAGTCGAACCGGCTGGGTGGCGTCGCCACCCTGGGGCTGGTCGGCATGTGGCATTCCCTGTTCGACATCACCCGCAGCCGGCAGATCATCGGCGGGCTCACTTTCGAAACCCTCGAACGTCTGGAGAAGACCGGCGCCTGCTCCGACTTCCGCCAACCGACCGACTATTACGGCATCCGCCTGAATTCCGAGGAGCTGACCTTGGAGCTTGATGCCATGGTGATGGCCGAGAAAAACATCACCCTGTACCTGCAGACGTCTTTCTCGCAGGCCGTCATGGCCGGTCCCGGCCAAGTGGAGGCGATTGTCGCCGAGGACAAATCAGGCCGTTTCGCCATCCGTGCCGGCGTGTTTATCGACGCGTCCGGTGATGGCGTCTTGGCGCGCCGCGCCGGTCTGGCCATGCGTCGACCCGAGCACCCGCAACCGCCGACCAGCTGCGCCCGGTTCAGCGGCTGGTCCTTCCCGGACGGCTTTAATCTGCGGCAATGCATGGACAAGTACCGGGAAGAGCTGCCGGACCTGCCGTGCGGCTATTCCTGGGGCATGGCCATTCCCAACAGCCAACTTTACATGCTGGCCGGAACGCGAGTGTTGCAGTGCGACTGCAATGACGCCGATGAAATCACCCGGGCGGAGCTGACCGCCCGCCGCCAGATCAGGGCCATTCTGGCGATGCTCCGGAGGGAATTTCCGGACCGGCCAGTCTGTCTGGAGGCGCTGCCCTCGGCGATTGGCATCCGGGAAGGTCTGCATATTGAGTCCGTCGGAACGCTCACCGGCGAGGAGCTGCTGGCTGGGCGCCGCTTCCCGGATGCCATCGGCAACGGCACGTACCCCGTGGACATCCACAACGACACGGACGCGACCATTTCCTTCAAATCGCTGGATGGCACGGTGCGCGTCAACCAGGCCGACCGGCGCATTTATACTGGCCGCTGGCTGCCGGAAGGCGAGGTGTTGCCGTTTTACCAGATGCCGCTGAGCTGCCTGATACCCCGTGGCGCCGTCAACGTCCTGGTTGCCGGTCGCATGCTGGACGCGGACCGGGATGCGTTCGGCGCCGTCCGCGTCATGGTCAATCTGAACCAATGCGGTGAAGCGGCCGGTGTGGCCGCGTGGCAGGCCGGGCAAGCCGGCCACGCCGTGTCGGCCGTCGACCCTGCCGAGACCAGGCGCCTGCTGCGGGCCGGCGGCTCCATGATCATCTGAGGACCGCGCTCCAGCGCACGCTCAGGCCCCGCGGCTCCCTGACAGCAGGCCATCCAAGAGGTGGAACATTTCCTGGGCGAACAGGGCGTGGCCCGTCAAGTTCAGGTGAATGCCGTCCTCGGGCAGAACATATTTTTGGGGTTCGGCTGACATCAGCGCGTGGAGGTCAAGATACGGCCAGCCGTGTTGGCCGAAGAAGGCCCGGGCGATTTCCCGTTCCGGATTCAGGCTGGCTTCAAGGCTGCCGTTGAAGGCGTTCAGGTAGTCCTGGAAACCAGGATGCCTGGTGGCAAAGTGCCACTCGTCCACCACCGGGTTGAGGATGATGCCGACGGGCTTGGTCTTCACCGGCAGTCGCATGGCGAAATTTTCCAGGAGGCGTTGGATTTCGCCATCGGTGAGGATACGGTGTGGTTTCAGGCAGTCGTGGTTGTTCCCTCCGGCCATGAAGAGGCAGAAGTCCGGGCTGTAGGGCAGGATGTCCCGGTCGAACCGGTGCATGACTTCCCGCGTCGACTCGCCCCCCACCGCGCTGTTGATGATCGCAAAACAGGTGTCGGGATGAGCCTTTGACAACAGCCGCTGGAACACGTTGTACCATCTGTCGTTGGGGTCCCGGACGCCGATACGCCCTTCCATGATCGAGGAGCCGAACAGACAGATGATGATGTTCTTCATGCCCCATGCCATGATGATTCGTCCCCTTTGCCAAGCCCTCGGTTCATGATTTGTTCTTGTCTGCCAGGACGCAGCCGCGGCGCGGCCAGGGCAGCAACGTGGCCGGCTGAGCGCAGCCGGTGGCGGCCGGGTGTCAGAAGCTGGTGCCGACGCGCCCCAGGAAACGGCCTGATTCGGTGTCGATGCGAATCACGTCGCCTTGCTCCATGTATTCCGGCACCTGGACGACGAGGCCGGTTTCCGTGGTGGCGGATTTGCCGCGGTTGGTCGCGCTCTGGCCCTTGATGGCCGGGTCGCATTCGGCCAGCTTCTGCTCGACCACGTCGGGGAGACGCAGGCCGACGACGCGTTCTTCCAGGATCATGGCGAAGATGCCCTCCATGTCCTCGACCAGGTAGTATTTGTCGTCGCCGACGATGTTCCTGTCGATCGGGAACTGCTCGAAGTCCTCGATGTCCATGAAGACGTAGTTGTCGCCTTCCTTGTAGAGGTACTGGACTTCGCGCTGGCGGAAGTCCGGCTCCTGGTAGCTGTCTTCGCCCTTGCCCGTGAGGTCGGTTTTGGTTTGATTGATCAGGTTTCGGCAGCGGACCTTGTAGATTGTGGCGGCGCCGCGGGCCGACGGGGTGTGTTTTTCCACGTTTTCGATGATGTGCGGCACATTGTTGATGGAGATGATGCCGCCGCTTTTGAACTGCTTGACTAACATGCTGATTCCTTGCTGGTATTCCAGGCCCGGAGGCCTGCATTGCTGGTATGGCGGCCCATACTATAATGCCTGGCCCGGACAAGAAAAAACGGCCGGGGCGGCGAATGCCGCCCCGGCCGGGGAAATCAGCGTTTTTTTTCGTGGTGCGAGGTTCAGCGCAACTCCACGCCGGGAATGGCGCCGATGGCGGCGCGGACTTTTGCCTGCAGGCTGTTCGCCTCGTCGTCGGTGATCGTCTTCTCCGCATTGCGGAAGGTGATTGAATACGCGCGGCTGCAGCGGTTCTTGCCCAAGACCTTCTCGTCCGCAAAAATGTCGAACAGGTCGATTTTTTCGAGGCCTGGCAGTTTCAGGGCGGTGATGGTGTCGATCACCTTCTGGTGGGTCAGTTCGGCGGGGGCGACGAAGGAGATGTCCCGCGCGGTGGCGGGGAACTGCGGCAGAGCGGCGTATTTCAGGGGGGGCGGCGTCATGGCCAGGATGTCCTGCAGTTCGATCAGGGCGATGAACAGCGGGGCGCGGAGGCGGATGCCCTTGGTCAGCTGCGGTGCGGCTTCGCCGAAGGTGATGACCGGCTTGCCCTGGTTTTCCCAGACGGCCGCAGCGCCCGGCTTGAATGCCGGCGACGACAGGGGCTGCCAGGCCGGAGCCGGCAGGCGGCGCCGGTCAAGCCAGGATTCCAGGATGCCTTTCAGGTCGTAGAAGTCGACGGTCTCCGCCAGCTCGGCGCCAAAGCGTTCGGGGTGGCGTTTGCCGGTGATGGCGATGGCAGCCTGCAGCCGTTCGGCATACGTGCCGTTCGGCAGCCGGACGAAGACGCGGCCGGTTTCAAACAGGCTCAGGTCGTGCTGGTTGCGGGAGATGTTGTGGTTGACCACCTGCAGCAGGCCGGGCAGCAGGGTCGGGCGCAGGTAGGCCGTGTCCAGGCTGATCGGATTGGAGACCTTGAGGATGTCCTCTTCGCGCAGGTCCGTGCCGAGCAGGCATTGCGGCAGGGACCACAAGCTGTAGTTGATGATTTCGTCCAGGCCGAGGCTCTGGAGTTCGGCGCGGGCGCATTCCTGGGGGAGGAATTTGTCGTCGGCCAGGCGTCCGCCGAGCTTGGCGACCGCGGGCGCTTCGGGGATGCGGTCAAGGCCGCACATCTGGGCGACTTCTTCGATGAGATCGTGTTCGGCATGGAGGTCGAAACGCCATTCCGGGGTCCGGACCCGTACTTCGTCCTGGTCCTGGCCGAGGACAGCCAGGCCGCGGCGGCGCAGGCAGTCGGCGATTTCGGCGGCGGTGAGGGTGATGCCCAGGCGTTCGTTGCAGCGTCTGACCGTGCAGATGAGGTCTTCACGGACCCATGGCTTGCCGTAGCAGTCGATGACGCCTTCGACCTGGGTGGCGCCGCACAGCTGGCAGAGCAGGGCGGCGGCCCGGGCGCTGGCCAGGGCTGTGGTCTCGGGGCTGACCCCGCGTTCAAAGCGGTACGAGCTGTCCGTGGCGATGCCCAGGGTGCGCGAGCTTATCCTGATGTTGGAGCGGTCGAAGGCCGCGGCTTCCAGCAGGACGGTCGTCGTGTCGTCGGTGATCATGCTGTTTTCGCCGCCCATGATGCCGGCCAGGGCGACTCCGCGGTCGCGGTCGGCAATCAGCAGGTGCTCGGAGGTCAGCTTCAGCTTCGTGCCGTCCAGCGTCGTGATCGGCTCGCCGTTTTCGGCGCGGCGGACGATGATCTGCTGTCCGGCCAGGGTCTTCAGGTCGAAGGCATGCAGCGGCTGGCCGTATTCGAGCATGACGTAGTTGGTGATGTCCACCACGTTGTTGACGCTGCGCAGGCCGACGGCCTCCAGGCGGCGGACCATCCAGTCCGGCGATGGCCCGACCGTGACATTCTGGAAGACGCGGGCGATGTAGCGTGGGCAGAGCTCGCTGTCCAGGACCTGGACCGACGCGAAGTTGGCGATGGCCGTGCCGGGCTGGACGGCGATGTCGGCTTCGGGCAGGCGCAGCGTTGAATCGGCGACGGCCGCGATTTCGCGGGCGATGCCGAGGTGTGACAGCCAGTCGGGCCGGTTCGGCGTCACTTCCCAGTCGATTACGGTGTCGGCCGCGATGACGTCGGCCAGCGGTACGCCGAGCGGGGTGGTCTCCGGGAGGACCATGAGGCCGTCGTGGTCTTCGCTCAGACCGAGTTCACGGGCGGAGCAGAGCATGCCGTTCGATTCGACGCCGCGCAGCTTGGCCTTCTTGATGTGGAAGCCGCCGCCGAAGTCGGTGCCGATCATGGCCAGGGGGACAATGGCGCCGGCGTCGCAATTCGGCGCCCCGCAGACGATCTGCAGGCGGTCTTCGCCGTCGGTCGTTACCTGGCAGACGCTCAGATGGTCGGAATTCGGGTGCGGTTCGCGTGACAGGATGCGGGCCGTCACCACGCCCGCCGGAATGGCGCCGATCGCCTCGATGCCTTCCACTTCCAGACCTGCCGCCGTCAGGCGGGAGGCCAGTTCGCGCGGTTCCCAAGGGATGTCGACATATTGCTGCAACCATTCGACGGATGTTTTCATGACCGGAGTTTTTCCTGCGCTGGCGTAGTATCGGTGAAAAAGGCGGACAAAGCGTAAACAAATAAGATAATGATTTCCTGGCCAAGTGCAAGACAGCGGTCGGCAGAAGGTCGGGGCGGCAGGGGGAAAAAGAGTTGTCGTCCGCGGGGCCGTGGGGCTGTTCACAGCCGCGCCAACGGGCTCGGCAAGGCCGGTCGCAGGCGCGGGGTGACGGGGTGATGGCGCGGTTCGGGCAGGGCAGTTGTCTTCAGGCCAGCCATCGCCATTCGCTTTGGAGAGCGATGCCGCAGCGGGCGGTGACGGCCGCGGCCATGCGGTCGGCCAGCCGGCGGCAGTCGGCCGCGGAGCCGCCCTCGCCGCTCAGGTTGACGATCCAGTTGGCGTGCTTTTCGCTGACGGTGAAGGTGCCCTCGTTCATGCCCTTGCAACCGGCCAGTTCGAGCAGCTTTCCGGCCGGGAGGTCAGGAGCGGGGTTGCGGAAAACGCTGCCGGCGGAAAAGCCGTTCGGGGTGACTTTTCGCCGCCGGGCACGTTCCTGGCTGATTTGGGCCTGTTCTTCTTCCGGCACGACCGGGTTGAAGCGCAACATGGCCTGGGTGACGATGATTTCCGGCGGCACGGGCGAGGTGCGGTAGCCCCAGCCGCCCTCCGCGGCATGCCAAATCCAAGGTCGGCCGTTGCGGCGGTCCAAGCCGTGCATGGCGACGACGAAGCTGGCGATTTCCTGACCCAGGGCGCCGGCGTTCATGGCCAAGGCGCCGCCCAGGGTGCCGGGTATGCCGCTCAGGGCGGCTGCGCCGCCATAGCCCTGCTGGGCCAGAGTGTTCAGCAGTTTGGACAGGGTGATGGCGCTGCCGACCGTGAAATGGCCATGTCCCATGGGGGTCATGGCGGCAAAGACACGTTGGGGTGACAGTCGCAGGGCGGTCAGGCCGTCACTGTCGCTGCCGACGACATTGGTTCCGCGGCCCAGCACGATCGGCGGCTGCCGGCAGCCGCCGAGGGCGGTGAGCAGTTCGGCCGTGTCAGATGGTTCCAGGAGGCGCACAGTGCCCAGGCCGGCCCGCAGTGAACAGAGACTGGCCCAAGACCGGAGGCGGTCGCCTGAAGGCGCCGCCGATGGCGGTTGGATGGTCGTCATGATGGTGGCTGGTGCTTGGCAGAAGGGGGGCGAGGGGGTTGGCGCGCGTGGGGCGGCGGTCGGCGCCCAGGCCCCGCAGTTTTTCCTGGAGGCCGCAGTAGCCTCGGAAGATCACTTCGGCGTTCTTGATGCGCGAGTGTCCTTCGGCGCAGCAGGCGGCGATGACCAGGGCCATGCCGGCCCGGATGTCGGGGCTGGGGATGTCGCTGCCGTGCAGCCGCGTCGGGCCATTGATGACGACCCGGTGCGGGTCGCAGACCACGGCGTTGGCCCCCATCGCCATCAGCTTGTCGACAAAATACAGCCGGCTTTCGAACATCTTTTCGAAAAACAGGACGCTGCCGCGGACTTGGGTGGCGACGGCCACCATGCAGCTGAGCATGTCGCTGGGGAACTGCGGCCAGGGGCCGTCGGCGATGGTCGGCATGACGCCGCCGAAGTCGGGCTTGACGCGCGGTGCGCGCCGCACGGTCACGGCCAGGCAGTGTTTCTTGGCGGCGACGTTGATTCCGAGCCGTTCGAAGACGCGCTGGATCATGAGGTAGTCGTGCGGGACCAGATTGCCGTCGACCTCGATGGACCCGCCGGTTGCGGCCACCAGGGCCAGGTAGCTGCCGGCTTCGACATGGTCGCCGGAGACGGTCATTTCCGCGCCGTGCAGGCGGTCGACGCCGTCCACGACCAGGAGGTTGGTGTCGAGGCCGGAGATTCTGGCGCCCATGCGGTTGAGCAGTTCGGCCACTTGGGTCACATGCGGTTCGCAGGCGGCGTTGCGGATGGTGGTGCGGCCTTTGGCCAGGGCGGCGGTCGTGAGCACGTGTTCGGTGGCGGTGACGCTGGCTTCGTCGAAGAAGACCTCGGCGCCATGTGGCCGGCGATCCGCGGCAAACAGGTAGCTGCCCTGTTGCGGGAGCATGGCGATGCCGAGCCGGGCCAGGCCGTAGATATGCCCGTCCAGGCGTCGTCGGCCAATGACGTCGCCGCCGGGCGGGAAGACTTCGGCCTGGCCGAAACGCGCGGCCAGCGGTCCGGCGAAAAGCAGCGAGGTGCGCAGGCGTGAACAAAGCTCCTTGGGCAGGCGTCCGCCGCGGAGGGCGGCGGCGCGGATGACCGCGGTGCCGTCGGCAAACGTGACTTCGGCGCCCAGGTGCATGGCCAGAGCCAGCATGTTGCGCACATCCAGGATGTCCGGCACATTGTGAAGGATGACTTCGTCACCGGTCAGCATGGCCGCGGCGATCATGGGCAGGGCGGCGTTCTTGTTGCCGCTGACGGTCACCCGTCCTTCCAGGCGATGGCCGCCGGTTATTTCCAGGCATTTCACGGTGAAAGTCTCCAAAAGTAAAGCGATTTAAAAAGCACCCCGTCCTTGTTTGGCCGCCGTTGGCGGTGGTGCACCTGGGGGAAAACAGGCGAGGCGGAGGAAGGCATTGTCCCTGAGGCGCGCGGAACGGCGAGACCAGTGTCATGGTGAGTGTAACCGCCAGAGTCGCCTGACATCGGTGAAGGTCGATCCTGCGATTGCTTCCCGCAGTCGTTTAACGGTAACTGCCGGGAGAAGCCGGACAGAACCTGAACAAGCGCCGTCATTGGTCTTCGATTGGGAATCAGCCGTCGGTTGCGGCGAATGGCAAGCATTCCTGGCGGATGACGCATTTTCCAACTATAACGTGGGCGTTGCCATTTGCAAGTCATGAGACCAGGTCAAGGCCGGTGAACCGTTGTTGACCGCGTTGTCGACTCCGACGGCTGGTTTGCGGCGGTTTCAGCCGGTTGGTTTTTGCCGCTGGCGGCTTCGCCCTGGGGGGCGAGGGGGTTGTTGTTGATGGTGACGCGGAGCTTGCCGAGGCGGCGCCGCTGCAGGGTCCAGCCGCGCCAGTTCGCCAGCTTGGTCTGCAATTCGGCATTGAGGCAGGCCAGGGTCTCGTTGACCCGGTATTTGAAGGCGTCGTCTGGGGCGTTGTTTTCCATCCACTGGAGGGCGGGCATGGCGCTGGGACCCAGGCGGCTCAGATAGTTCAGGTCGAGGTTGGGTCCGGCGCCGCGATATTCATGGCAGTGGCGGACGTTGTAGCGGGCGACGCAGCCGGAGACATCGAGCCAGGCGCAGGCATAGAGCACGGCCAGGAGGGTGAGGACATTGGCGTTGATCAGCCATTGGTTCGACTGGCGTGCGACGATGCGCAGGCAAATCCAGACCAGGCCCAGGCCGACCAGCAGCATCCAGACGGCGGCGGCGAAGCGCAGCCTGGTCAGGCTGTAGACGTCGACATAGAGATTCAGGCGCCAGGCCGCGGACGCGGTCAAAAGGATGTTCTGGGCGATCCAGAGGTAGACCAAGGCCCGGTTCAGGCGGCCTTGTGATGGGTCGGCCGATGGTCGGAAGACGATCAGCATGAGCACGGCCGCCAGCAGCGCGGTGGCCACCAGCGGATAGGCGCCGCGGTGCGCGTAGGACGCATACGTCATGCCCTCGGGAAGTCTGGCGCCGCCCCACAGGTAGCCGATGTCCAGGAGATTCTGCACCGCGAAAATGGCATTGAAGACGGTCAGTCCGATGGCAGTGGTCTGCGGGTTGAAGAAGAAGTCGGCCGTTTGGGTCAGGATGGGGTCGGGCTCGAGGCGAAACCGGATCCGCGACCGGAAGAAAAGCAGCGCCAGGGAATATACGGCGGCCACGAGCCAAAGCGCGACGCGCCCGGACGACGGCATGGTGATCATGCCCAGCCAGCGGTCGAGGCGCTGGGTGACCTGTTCGAGCGATTGCTCGATGAGCGGGTTGGCCGAGGCGAACAGCACGAGGAAGAGCACGGCCAGGACCGCCATCGGGAACAGTTTCACCAGCAGGACAGCCGTGCGTCGTCCCTGCTGCCCAAGGGCGTCATGGCGCTGCCTGGCGCCATGGCCACGGTCGAGGCGGAAGACCTCTGTCCAGCCGAGGAGGACGAATCCCAGCCAGCGTTGCGGCCAGTCGAGGGTGTTCTCCGGCCAGGTCAGATGGCGCAGGGAGGCGAGCGAGATCAGCCCCAGCGCGGCCAGGAGCGCCGTCAGGGTGCCGGGTTTGAAGAGCAGGGCGATGATCAGTCCGGCTGTTGCCGTGGTCAGGATGGCGGGGGCGCGTGTTTTCAGGAGGCGGCCGTGGCCAAGCCAGGCGAGGGTTCCCAGCAGCAGGGCGGCGTAGAGGCCGAGGGTCCAGCCGACGGGATGCCCATAGAACAGGAAGTCTGCCAGGGCGGCGGCAGCGAGGCTGATGGCAATGCCGGTGGCGGGTGCCGGCACTGTTATTGACGGCGGCAATGGCGGTGCCGTTGGCAATGGTTTTGGCAATGGTGTTGGCGGCGGCAATGGCGGGGCCGAAGTTGTCGGGGGCGTTGGTGACGGCTGGTCGGTGTCAGTCATGGTGGTTCTCGCGGCAGGTTAAAGGCAAGGGTGGTGGTGGTCGGCGGGAGCGCATGGAGGTTCAGATGGGCAGCCGGAACAAGTCCTTGGCGTTATGGCAGGCTATGGCTTGGATGGTGTCATCGTTGGCGCCGGCGGCTCGCAGAAAGCCGAGGAGGGAGGCAACGGCGGGTGGGAAGGGGTTGTTGCCGGGTTGGGCTTCGAAGCAGGTCCCATAGGGCGCGAAGGGCGGGCCGTGCCTGGTTGTCCAATCGGTGCCGGCGAGCAACCGGTTGATCGGCACTTCGCGGAGCACTCTGGGCAGGGCCTGGGCGTAGAAGTCTCGGATTTCGATCCAGAAGTTGTCCGGGAATCGTCCATAGACTCCGAAGATGGCGTCCAGGAACATGTCGGCCCAGGGGATGAAGGTCGGGTCAGGGGCGCGGCCGATGGCGTGGGCCAGGACCCACCACGCTTCCGGCACGCGCCGCACGCAGCCCATCAGGTCGGCTAGCTGGCCGATGCCGTCCATGGAATCTCCGGGCACGTAGCCGCGGTCGGGTCGGCAGTAAGTCCCCAGATGGACCTGGGTCGGCACCCCGTAGCCGGTTGCCTGTCGTACCAGGAGGGCGGTGTCCTCGCAGTCCATGACATAATGGTGGCAGTAGGGCAGCATTTCGCCCAGCATGACAAAGCCCCAGTCTCCGAAGCAGCGGTCAATGGCCTGGGCGGAGGCTTTGGGCCAGAGCGGATTCATGGTGCAGGCGCCGAAGATGCGTCCGGGAAAATGCCGGCAGACATCATGGATGAACTGGTTGCCGGGCAGGATGGCGTCAGGATCGTCGCGCATGCGGCCCATGTAGGGGCTGTCACAGGAGGCGATCAGGCGCAGATCAGCGTCGCAGCTGTCCAGCAGGCATTCCAGGGCGGCCAGGAAGCCGTGGCGTTGACGGCCGCCGGGGCCGATGTCGGACAGGTGGATATGAGTGTCGATCCAAGTCGATTTCATGCCGCGGCCCCTGATGAGTTCGTAGTCCCTGGCCGTCCTGCTCCGGCCGCCCGCCACTGCGGCCGCCCGTGGAGAAAAGACGCTGAGACAATGTATTTTCGAATGGCTGGAAATACAACTGCCGGAGCGGGAATTTCCCCCGCGGGGGCTTCGGCGGATAACAGGTCACCCATTGATGATTACGGTCAAAGTGTGCAATGTGGCGGTTAGCGCTTGATTCCAGTCTGGCGTAGGTCGTCCAACCTCATTGGCCGGGCATCCTGCCAGGATGGCGGAACCGTGCCGTTGATTTGTTATCAATGGGTGCCGAAGACCGTGATGATCGAGGCTGGCCGTTTTCCGGGGCGGAACCGTGCCGTTGATTTGTTATCAATAGGTGACCGGTTACTGCGGCGGGAGATTTTGCCGGCGCCGGCGGAAAATGTTTGTTGGGGGCGGTGCTATATTATGTCCGTAGCCCCGGTTGACTTGTCTATGGAGACCAGCGATGGAAGCCGCCTTTGCCACCTTGCCGCAGCTGAAGTCATTTGGCATCTGCCTGTTTGACGTCGTCTGGCGCAACCATTTTCATCAGAACAGCGTCTGTGAGTTCCACTTCATCCGTCACGGCCGTCTGGAACTTCATGTGGACCAGGCCCGCTACCTGGCCGGTCCCGGCGATGTCATTCTGCTGCCGGCCCGGACGCTGCATTGCGACCAGTTTGACATCAACCAGGACTTTGAGGTCTACATGGCGTCGTTCAGCTGGCCGGAGGCCGAGGACGCGCTGTTCCAGGCCGTCGACGCACCCGTGGTGGCGATTCTGACGGAGAGTCAGCGCGCGGAAATCCGCCAGCATCTCGATCTGCTGTACAACTGCGACAGCTGCGATTCCGGCTACGAGCAGGTTCTGAGCCAGTCGCATTTCCATACGATTCTGCTGTTGCTGCTGCATTTCATCGCGTTGAACAAGATGCCGGCGGAAGGTCGCCGGAACAGCCGGCAGCGGCGGCAACGTCGCAACCAGTGGCTGATCAACGAGGTCAAGCAGTACATTAGCCGGCACTATGCGCAGCAGCTCTCGCTGGAGGAGCTGGCCGAGGTGCTTGACGTCAGCCCGTACCACCTGTCGCGCGTCTTCAACGGTGAAAACGGCTTTTCGCTGTCGTCGTATCTCACCATGGTGCGGATGAACCAGGCCCGCAACCTGCTGCTGGCCGGGCGGATGAACATCTCGGAAGTCGCTGATGCGGTCGGCTATCCTGACAGCGGCTATTTCTCCAAAGTCTTCCGGAAGCATTTCGGGCAGTCCCCGAGTGAGATGGCCCTGACGCGCCCAGCCCGGCGGACATAAGGGCGGCCAGGGTGGCGAGAGGCCTGGTCCGCGGTCGGAAAACCCTTCGCCGAGTTGCCAGGAGCCCGGTTGGGCGCTATATTTTTCGGCAGCCCCTGAGCGGGGGGAAGCCGGCCGCAGCCGGCGGGAAGAATGGCACCGAAGAGAGGAACCGTGCTCCATGGTCCAACAATCGCGTCAGTTGAAGATGAGCTTTGCAGGGGACGGTCGTCTTGCGGAGGCCATGCGTTCCGGGCAGTTCTGCTTCCTGCTGGAAATGAACAGCCCGCCCGGCAGTCAGCCGCTGGAGTCATACATGGCGGTGGCCACGCCGCTGTTCAAGCGGGTCGGCGCCCTGGCGGGCGTGCATGGCGTCGCCGTGACGGACCGCTGGCCAACCGTCCTTCGCCGCGACCCGGTCGATTTTTCGGCGCAGGCGGCCGAGAGTTCCGGCAAGCCGGTGATGATGGCGATTTCCGGTCGCGGCACTGATTTGGCCCGGGCCAAGACGCTGCTGGCCGAAGCGCGGGCCAAGGGCATCCGTTGTTTTCTGGCCGTGACCGGCGACCTGCTGGGCCAGGAGAGCGCCGACGGCGTGTCGGACTGCTATCTGGATGGCGTGGCCACGGGCGTCGTGGCCCGGCAGTTCGGTTCGGATTCCTGGGTCGGTGCGGCCGTCAACCCCTACAAGTATACGTGCGAGGGCGTTTTCCTGCAGTATGCGAAACTGCAGCGCAAGGTCACCCATGGCGCCGGCTTTCTGGTCGCCCAGCTGGGATGGGACATGAAGAAGGCCCAGGAATTGCAATGGTTCCTGCAGATGCGGGAACTGTACTTGCCGATGCTGGCCCGGGTGGTGGTGATGAGCCAGGATGACGCCTTGAAGCTGGCTGACGGTTTCTGGCCTGGGGTGCATGTGCCCATCCCCTTGGCCGCCATGATGATGCGTGAGGCGGAAGCCAGCCCTGACAGCTTTCTGGAGGCACAGCTGTCGCGAGCGGCTCTGCAGATTGTGGGCAGCCGCCTGCTGGGCTACAGCGGTGTTCAGGTCGCCGGCGTCCGCACGCCGAATGTGCTGTCGCAACTTGTTGGCCGCGTGCAGGACTGCGCCGCCGACTGCCCCGATTATGACGCCTGGCTGGAAGCCTGGCACCAGCGGCATGGCGACATTTCGTTTGGCCCAGGCGTGTCCGACGTGTATCCTGACCCGCCCTATTATTTGTTTCCCGACCTGCTGCAGCCGGGTCGGCGCGACTATGCCCCCGAACTCACCCAGCCCGGCTACAACACCATTGCCCCGCCGACCCTGGGCGACCGCTGGACGCGCTGGCTGCATCGGCCAACCCGGCCGCGGCTGCTCCGTGAAGCCGCCCGGCGCATCTCCTGGCGCAGTGAGGCCGAAGCGGTGGCGGCCAGCCTCTGCCAGGGCCTCCTGAACCGCTCCTGCCCAAAACGCCTGGTCTACGGGGCCTGTGGCGGCTCCAGCACGGACGGACTTTGCGAAGAAGGCGGCCACGAGTGCTTTTTCCATCGGGTGATTCGACTGGCCAACGCCGCCAATGACCTGGAGGCCATGGAAAATGGCGAGGTCGCCAAATGATGACCGAGGATGAATTCTTTGCCGGGCTGTTCCGGCGCCTGCCGGCCTTTCCGGCGGCGGTCGTCATCCCTCCCGGAGATGACTGCGCCGCGGTGGCCTGGGGCGATGGCCGCCTGTTGCTTTTGGCCGTCGATCAGGTCGTCGGCGATCGCCATTATGTCAGCCGGGGGGAGCAGGCCACGCCGCCGCGCCTGGCCGGCCGCAAGCTGCTGGCCCGCAATCTGAGTGATATCGCCGCCATGGGCGGGCGGCCGACCTTGTGCCTGTTGGCCGGTGCTTTTGCCAAGGACCGGGACGATGCCTGGCTGCGGGACTTCTATGACGGCATTATTGCCTTGGCCGCTGAATACGGCGTGAGCATGGTCGGGGGCGACTTCGCGGCCACCCCGCATGATGATGTCGCCAGTCTGACCATTCTCGGTGAAGTGGCGGCCGACCAGGTGGTCCGGCGGTCGGGCGCCCGTCCCGGTGATCGGCTGTATGCGACCGGTTGCTTCGGCGACTCCTTTGCCAGTCAGCATCATCTGCTGTTTGCGCCGCGCTGTGCCGAGGGCCAGTGGCTGGCGCAGCAACGCCTGGCCCGGGCCATGATGGACGTCAGTGACGGCCTGCTGCGTGATGCCGCCAGGATCTGCATGGCTTCCGGCGTTGGTCTGACGCTTGACCTGGAGGCTGTGCCGCGGCGCGGCGCGGCGACCCTGGAACAGGCCTGCGGCGATGGCGAGGATTTTGAACTGATCTTCGCCGTGCCGCCAGAATTGGCTGCGACGCTGGCGGCAGGCTGGCCGTTTGCGGATACCCCGCTGACCTGCCTGGGCGAATTCACGGGCGCAACCGGATTGAGGGACTCCAGCGGGCAGCCGCTCAAGGTGGCCGGATGGGATCATTTCGCCGTCTGAAACTGACGCCGCCGGCGCCCCGCCTGGCCGCCGACCGGAACGGGCCTTCTGGCCGCCCCTGTCGCGACGGGCCGGTCTTGGTTATGACAGTGGGCGGGCCGTCCGCCCCGGGCGAGGTGTTTCGAACAGCAGCAAAAATCAGGGGAGCTTGCCGTGGACGTATTCATTCAGACCGACCTTGAAGGAATCAGCGGATGCACCGGCGGCGGCTACGGGTGCAGGCTCGACCCGGTGACGTCGGCGCGGTACCTGGAACTGATGATGGGCGAGATCAACGCCGTCGTCGAAGGCTGCTTGCAGGGCGGCGCCACGGAAATCATTGTCAGCGAGGCGCACCCCGTTGATCTGTCCAGGCTGCATCCGGCGGCGAAGCTGGCCCGCGGCATTCCAGCCCCGGACGCCGTCCGGCTGCGGCGTTTTTCCGCGGCGCTGTTTGTCGGCCAGCACGCCCGCACCGGCCTGCGTCATGCCGTTCGTTCGCACACCGGCAGCAGCAAGAGCATCACCGGCTTCTGGATCAATGAGCGGCCCGCCGGCGAATTCGCCTATGTCGGCGCCCTGCTGGGCGAGGAGGGCGTGCCGGCGGTGTTTCTCAGCGGTGACACGGCGGCTTGCCGGGAAGCCGAGGAATTTGTTCCCGGCATCAGGACCGTGGCCGTTGAGGAGTCGCATTCCGTCTGGGGGGCCTTGTGTCTGCCGCCGGCGAAAACGCAGCCGTTGCTGCAGGCGGGCGCGGCCGAGGCGCTGCAGCGGACGTCCCTTCGGCCGATGACGTTCGCCACGCCGGTCACCATCAAGGTGGAATACGCTTATCCGATGATTGCCGATGCACACGCCCTTGTGCCGGGCACGGTCCGGGTCGACGATCGCACCGTCGCCTATACCGGAGCGACTTTCCGGGAAGCCTATCGCGGGGGCGTGGCGGTGCTGGCCTCCATCCTGTACCGTTATGATGCCCTCTGACGTATCTGGCGCCGATGGCGGCAATCGGGGCCTGGCGCCGGGCTGGGGATAGTGGTCAATTCTGGGTTGCGGAGTTGACCCCGGCATCTGCTGCCTTTGGAACAGTCCTGTCGCAGCAGGGTCGCGGCATCTTGGGTGCTGAGGCGTTTCGCTGAAGGCCCAGGCATGGACTATCATTGTCCATTAAAGGATGCCAGTGGGAAAAGTTAGAGTCAGCAAAAGGATGTACTTATTGATGTAACATTGCCTATAAGAGAAAAAGACCTTAACTCATTGTTAGTTAAGGTCTTTATAGTTGGAGCCAGCGACCGGAGTCGGACCGGTGACCTCATGATTACAAGTCAAGTGCTCTACCAACTGAGCTACGCTGGCGTAAGGCATGAACAGCTTCATAAGATAAGCCTTCAACGATGGAATGCAACTGCGAGACCGGGAATACTGGGTCAACGGCGTAATCGGTCACCCATTGATAATGACGGTCAACGTGCGAACTGTGGTGATAGGCGCTTGATTTCCGGCTGCCGTATGGTGTCCCGCCCTCCGGGCGGCCAAAGCAGA
>CAYOUR010000018.1:0-27193 GCA_964407145.1 uncultured Lentisphaeraceae bacterium
CGCGTGGCTTCCAGAAATCAAGCCCACCCACCCAAGAGGGGGCCACCATCCAAAAATTTGTCGCGCGCGCGTGAAGGATGGCTTGGGGTTTTGTCGGCTGCTGCCTTGACCGTTTCCCAAAGCCCTGTTATCCATGGGTGACCGGTGACGCCGCCCCCGGTAAAATCGCCCGCGAGGCGTTGACACGGGCTTTTTCACATGCACATTATGTGTTGCCGGACATTGACTTGTCCCAGACACCCCTGGCCGGCCCCGGGCAACGGACCGGACCGCGATGTCCATACAACAGGGCCGCCGCCCAGCGCCGGATTCGCCCTTGGCCACCCGGCACGGAAACACCATGGCGGGGGGGGACGCCATGACGCCGTCGTGGCGTGGCCTCGACAGAATCACATGCAGGAGAATACCCGGCCATGAACAAGACGTATCGCGTCGGCATCGTCCACGACACCTCCCGGCCCGGCCTGGGCGGCCATGGCACCCATCTGGCGTTCCAGGGACTTTCCGGCGTGGAAACCGTCGCCCTGGCCGACACCAACCCGGAAGGGATTTCAGAACGCCTGGCGCAAACCGGCGCCCGGCGGCACTACCTGTCCTGGGAAAAGATGCTTGACCAGGAACGGCCGGACATAGTCACGGTCTGCTCGCGCCTGCCCGACGACCATTTTCCGGTCATCCGGGCGGCCGTCAGCCGCGGGTGCCACATCTACTGCGAAAAGCCGCTTTGTGCAACTCTGACCGAAGCCGACCAGATCGTCGCCCTGGCCAAGCGGCACCGCGTCAAAGTCGCGGTCGCGCACCTGGGCCGTCACGCCCTGGTCTTCCGGACCATGCGGGAGATGATCGCCGGCGGCGCCATCGGCCGGCCGTTGACGTTTTACGGGCGAGGCAAGGAGGACCACCGTGGCGGCGGGGAAGACCTGCTGGTCCTGGGAACCCACATTCTCGACCAGGCCGTGTGGCTGCTGGGGCCGCCAAAAGCCGTCTTCGCGCAGGTCAGTCAGCACGGCCAGCCACTGCGGCCCGGCGACCGCCTCGACACCGCCGAACCGCTGGGGACAGTCGCCGGAACCGACCTCCTCGCTTTTCTGGACTTCCCCGGCGGCGTGCATGGCATTTTCGAGAGTCGTCGCGGCATCCACAAGAACGCAACCCGGATGGGCATTACCGTGGCCGGCACGGACGGCATGCTCAGCATGCGCTATGACCGGGAACGGCGCCTGCGCTGGTGCCAGTCGGAACTGCCGCCGGAAGACGAAGCCCATTTCCAGGAGTCCCCGTTGCCGATGGCAAACGCCCTCCCCGAATGCCTGAAGAACTACCCGGGCGGCATTCCCTATCAGAATCCGGCCGACTTCTTCCGCACCAACAACTGCCTGGCCGCCGCCGACCTGGTCCTGGCGATTGATGAAGACCGCGAACCAGCCGCCTCCGCCAACGATGCCAGAATGGCCCTCGAAATCATCTTTGCCATCTATGCCTCCGCCTTGACGGGACAGCGCGTCTCCCTGCCCCTGGCCGACCGACGGCACCCGCTGGACATATGACGCGCCCCGCCCCACGCCACGCCGCATCAGCGCCCAGGCTATTTTTCACGCGGCCCGTTGATTTTTCCCTTTTCCATGATAGACTATTTTCGTCGCCAGACTTGCTTTTGCCCGGGGGGGATGCATTGAGGAAGAGACTGAAGAGGAGGAGGACTTGTCATGCCTGATTCTGCCATTTCGCACGAAGACGCCGTTGCCAAACACGATCTGATCAAGCCGGAGGATTTCGCCGCGCTCATGGCCGAACGCGCTGCCGTGCTGCTGTACATCGCCCGAGACCAGCAGCAGCGGGGCCTCGACCAATGCGTCCTGACCAGGCCGTTTCTCAGCGTCCTGCAGGCCGAAGCCACCCAGCTGGAGGAAATCCTCGACGCCTACGGCGCCCGCAACAACATCACCTGGTACCCCTTCCGCGTCCAAACCGCCGTGCTGAAGAATTTCAGCAATGCCGGCTATGAGCTGCTGCACCTGCACCTGACCAGCAAAAACTACGCTCTGCTCTCGCTGCCGCCGGACTTCCAGCGGGACACGCTCAATGCCATCGCCTATGTCACCTGCCTGATCTCCTGCTCGCTGAAGCTGCTGCTGAAAATCGCCGGGGACAATGGCATTGCCCCGCCGGCCTCCATCCAACAGGATTTCGACTTCACTGAGGAGCTCCCGTCCGGCATGCTCCCCCGGAACCGCACCAGCTGGCACAACGTCACCGTCAAGGAACGCGTCCTCAAACTCGCCACCAATTTCCTGCATTCCACCGTGGACGCCAAATTCTTCAAGGCCTCGGCCAAGATCGACCCGGCCGACTGGCGGAAACTCAACTTCGACTGGCTCAACGAGACGACGCTGCGCGAGCAGGAAATCAAGTTTCACAACCTGCAGTCGCTCTACGACACGTACGTCAGCGACAGCGAGACGGAAGCGAGCGACCCCAACCTGCCCCTGCTGCGCGGCCACATCAGCGCAGTCCTGCACCTGTTGCGCACCGCGACCATCTTCGTCCACTTCTACGAACGGCATGTGAAGCTCAACCGCAGCGTCCTGTTCTGCCATGCGAACTGCCCCCTGGACGGGGACTGGTTCTTCAGCATCCTGACCGGGTACCTGACGCGCTATGCCAGCGAATTCCTGACCCAGGCGCGGACCTTCTGCCAGCAGATTCTGGCCCGCTACCCGAAAGAACGCAAGGAAGTACCGGTGCCGCTGTACCTCGGCTTCCATGTCCGGCCATCAACGCTGGTTGCCGCGATCGTCAGACACTACGGCGGCGACGTGGCCATGCACCTGGACGACAATGAATACGACGCCAGCGAAGCGGCCCCGCTGATTCATGCCAACGGCTGGATCGACCAGAAAAAACGCGAGTATATCTTCGCCAAACTGCGCGTCATGGACGTATCGGACTTGGAGAGGCTGCAGAAATCCGGCGCCATCACCATGGAGCAGGCCATGGCCGAAGTGTTCAACCGCCTGCACCGGCAGAATCTGATCATCTTCTATTCCGACGAACTGCCTTACGACGAAATCACCGCCCATCACAGCGGCACCCTCCGCGAATTGGTCCGCGACGCCATCACCGACTTCCAGACGGCGCGCCGAATCAACGTCAACCTGAATGTGACGGTCGCCTTCCAGGGCAACAAGCTGGCCATTGATGACATCGCCATCCTGGCCGCCAACGACTATGGCGAAAATCCCCGGGGGGAGGACATCGCCCTGCCCCGGGAGCTGGAATACCTGAACCATATCCGCGCCCAGCCCAAAAATCCCCCGAAATCAACTTTGTGAAGGCGCACCGGCGCCAGGCCTCCATGGTCGTCAGCGGCGGCGCACCGGCGCCAGGCGGACACGAGGACGGTTGATCGCGGACAGCCAGGCCGACAGGCGGCGGGCAAACCGCCCTGTCCGTGGTCCTCTGGCACGGCTCCCAGCAGGCCGGCGACCGCATCGGACGCAAGGGCAGATGGTTCCATTCAGCCTGGCGCCGCCAACCAGAACCGGCAGCCTCAAAAACAGAAAAACCGATGAGGCCAGGCATCATGCCGAAGACCTCGCCGTTGCCGCGGCAGGCACGGGACACGGGGAGAGTTTACGAACTGGACCGGTCGCCTGAGCCGCATGAAAGGCGGGAACCGGCGCCTGCCCTCCCCCCCGGCGCCAACAACCTGAAATGAACCTTTTGCCCATTGTCCCCCGCGTCCGCTGATGTCCATTTGCGTCCACTCCTGTCCATCGCATTTCCTGCCATAACTCCATGCCCGACAACGCCGGACGCCAACGGCGTTTTTTTTTGCCGTCTGGCAGTAGCATGACGGCAGGACGTTGCTACATTATCAAAAACCAAGGCCGCCTTGGCCTCATTATCCATCCCCCGGGTCCTCCAACCATGTCAGGACACCATGAGCAACGCCGACTCCAATGAATCCAAGGAACTGAAGCATATCGTCGGCCAGATAGATGTCTTTGAAGACTCCACGGCCAGCGATACGTCCATGTCCGTTTTCACCGCCGATGGCGAGGAATATGTCATCACCTCCCGAAAAGTCGTCAAGCGCCTGCTTCGGTACGCTGGCGAGGAGATCGACATTGATTTTCACGGTTACGTGCGTCACGATGCCATTTCCGGACTGGACATCCTCAGCGTGGTCAGCTTCAAGCCGACGGTCGCGGATGATGACGCCCCTGAAGCCGACGCCGGGGCCCTGGACTTCGGCGACGATCAGCCCCGGAAGAGGAAAAAGAAAGTCATCGCCCATGCCTTGGATGACGACAACGTCAACGAGGACGACTTCAACCAGGCCGAGGGGTTCGACACCATCATCGTCCATGACGACAACCTGCCAGAACTCCCCCTGGATGACGATGAGGACTTCCCCCTGGACGACACGGACCTTGATCTGGATGACCTTGACCTGAGTGAACTTGACGCCCTTCTCTCCGGGGCGCCAGCCGATGATGAGGACAGCCCCACTGGCCAAACCGCCAAGGCCGCCAGCCGGGCCATTCCGTCCCCAAAAACCGCGACGCCGGCGGCTTCCGCCGGGCTGCCGACAACGCCCCGCGCGGAGGCGTCAGCCACAGGACAACGCCCGCACGAGGTGATTCCGACCTCAGGGCCAACCACCGTCCCAGCCAATGGCGCCAAGCCGAAAACCAGCCGGCCAGCAAACCAGCCGGCGACGTCAACCGAACCCTCCGGGCCTAAGGCGCCGCCTGCAAAGACGACCGGCAAAACACGACCGTCGGGGAAAAAACAGACAAGCGCCTCCCGGGTCATGACGGCGACGAAACCATCATCCGGGAAAGCCAAGGTAGCGCCCCAGGCGCCGGCGAAGCTCGCAGCCAACGCCTCCCGGGAACGTTCAAAAACGCCAAAGTCGTCCGGGAAAGCCACGGCCAAAGCAAAGGCCGGGACGGCGGCGACCAGGGACAAAGATATTACCCCTGAAAAACCTATGGCACCGTCACCGGCAGCCAAGGCCCCGGCCAAACCGCCGGCCAAACCGCCGGCCAAGACACGTGGGGGCATTTCCCCGGGCCAGCCCTCGGCGAAAAGGCCCCCCGTGAAGAGCGCGGCCAAAACCCAGGCCAAGACACTGCTGAAGGAGCACGGAAACGCCCCTGCGGCAAAGCCGCAGGAGCCGGTGAAAGCCAAGGCTGCCGCCACCGCTGTCAAGACAAAGACGCCAACCAAACCGCACCACGCCAAGCCCAAAGCCGCGACTCAGGCCATGGCGCCTGGACACCCCGGAAAAGACCTTTCCCAGCCCCCGCCGGCCAGGCCCAGTCGCAAGAGGCCCGCGACCGGGCCGGCCAACCACCGGCAGGCCAAGCGCCCTAAGGCATAGGTAATTGGCGTCATCCGGGCAGATGGCGTGTGGCTGAAACACAAAAACAATGACACAGGGGATCCAGGTGCATATTCGTCCGACCGGTCCGATTCGCCGTCCCCCTATGTTCAGTCCCATCGTTCGACGCGTCCCATGCATGCACGCAGCTATAGTTAGACACCGTCCGAAAAGCATTGGCTGAAAGATTCATCAGCGCCATCTGCGGATAAAATGAAGGGGTCATTGCCGGTCGTCAGCGCGACTGGGGCATCGCTGCCGTGTCCTTGAAGAAGCACTAGGCTCCAGGCCAGGGACTTTTCGGATGGCCTCCCACGAGAGGGCATCCAGGAAGGACGACGGAACCACGCCATGGCTTCATCACCAAGGGGTGACCGGCTACCCCGCGAAAGACATTTTTGCCGCTCTTGACTTGTTTTACCCAGCAACTGTCTTATATTGATTTAACGCAACTGACAAAGCGCAGGTGTAGGCCAAACCGCCGCCGCGGTAGGGATTGACACCCTAGGGAGAGTCGAGTCAATTTTTTTTGTTCACGAGACACTTCCCCCGCTGGTAACACAATGCGAGGGAAGTTTTTTGTGTCGAGAGGAACAGATCAGTGGGAGCAATCGTCAAAGGCCGATTTTCCGGAGCGAGGTGATAGTATTATGAAGAATGACCGTGAAAGCCTGATCAGCAGCCTGGAATATCTGTGCCGTGAACGTGGCATTGACCGCGAGACGCTTCTCGCCCTGGTGGAGGAATCGCTGCTTTCGGCGGCCCGCAAGGGCGTCAGCAAAACCAGGGACATGACCGTGCATATCGACCGCAAGACCGGCGCCATCAAATGCTGGGCTAAGCTGTTCGTGGTCAACGTGGTCGAAAATCCCGAGGAGGAAATCTCCCTGGATGAGGTGCGCGCCGGCTGCCCGAAAAACCAGGACAGCCCCCGGGCCGCCTGCGTCTGCGGCCGCGTCTGCCCCAAGGCCCCGGCCGGCAGGGACGGCAAAGCCGGAACGGCCCAGGCCCACGACGACAACAGGCGCTGCCCCGTCGAAGAACGCTATTGTGAGGCGCAATGCGGCGATGAAGTCAAATGGGAGGTGACACCGGAAAATTTCGGTCGCATTGCCGCCCAGACCGCCAAGCAGGTCATCATGCAGCGCCTCCGCCAAGTCGAAAAGCGCAATATCTGTGAAATGTTCCAGGACCAGCTGCACCAGCTGGTCAACGGGATCGTCAAGCGCGTCGACCATGGCGAAGTCATCGTCAGCTTCAGCGCTCCGGACGGGTCCGGCAGCATGGCCGAAGGCGCCATCCGCCGCGAAGACCGCATCCCCGGCGAAGAATATGACGAAGGCGACATGATCACCGCCCTGCTGACCGAAATCAACGCCGACAAGCCGGGTCCGAGCCTCTACGTGTCGCGTTCGCATCCCGACCTGGTCGTCCGCCTGTTCGAACGCGAAGTGTCGGAAATCGCGGAAAAACTGGTGGAAATCAAAGCCGTGGCCCGGGAACCGGGCTTCCGCAGCAAAATCGCCGTGGCCTCGACCGAACAGCGGGTCGACCCGGTCGGGGCCTGCGTCGGCCAGCGTGGCATCCGGGTCCGGACCGTGGTGCGCGAACTCGGCGGGGAAAAGGTCGACATCATCCTGTGGGACCCCGACGTCGCTTCTTTTGTGGCCAACGCCCTCAAGCCGGCCCGCCTGGGCAAGATCGAAATCAACGAGGAACGCCATTCCGTACGCGTGGAGGTTCCCGAAGACCAGCTGTCGCTGTCCATCGGCAAGAAAGGCCAGAACGCGCGTCTGGCCTCGAAGCTGACCGGCTGGCGGATCGACATCGTGCGGGCGGAGCCGCCGGCCGATGACAAGCAGGAGAACTTCGAGGAACGCGTGCGGCGGGCGATTGAGGCCATGGGCAGGATTGACGGCATCGGCCCGGAAGCCGCCGAAATCCTGGTCAACGCCGGCATCAACAGCCTGGAGGGGATCATCGCCGCCGAAGAGGCCAGCATTGCCAGTCTCCCCGGCCTGGACGACGGGCGCGCTGCCGAAATCATCGGCGCCGCGCGAGCCGCCCTGGGACAGCCCTGAACCGGGCGGCCACAACCGCCCGGAAACCATTCTGATACACCTGCAATACCACGCCCCGATCAGGAATGACCAACCGCCGCCAGACAACCGCCCACCCTGCATGGCCCGCACGGCAGCATCCAGCCCTGATCTTCACATATTCTGTTTCCTTGCGATGGATTATCTCGTCATCGCAGTATGCATCTGCGTGCCGAAGTCGATAAATACGGAGGGCTGACATCTATGAGTGACCGCATTAGAGTATATGAACTGGCCAGGGAACTCGGTCTGTCCAACAAGGAATTGATGGCCATCCTGGAAAGGGAAGGCTATGCCGTAACGAACCACGCCAGCTCTCTGGAAAGCGAAGTCGGCGACCTGATCCGTGACATGGTCATCGCCGAACGTCAGCGCGAAGAAGAAGCCAAAAAGAAGAAGACCGCCAGCCGGACGGCCGCCATCAAGCCGGCCGCCGCCGCGCCCAAGCCGGCCGCCACCGCGCCCAAGCCGGCCGCCGCCGCGCCCAAGCCGGCCGCCGCCGGGACGGCAGCCAAAACCGTCGGCCGCGAAACACGGACGACAAAAGACACCGCCCACAAACCGCCGAAAGCGGCGGCGCCGCCGCCACCAGGCCGGCCGAGCCGGCCGGGGCAAAAGCCGTGACCGAACTGCACCTGAAAACCCCCATCACCGTCCGCGACCTGGCGGAGGGCCTGCACAAAAAACCGCATGAGCTGATCGGCCTGATGATGACCATGAACATCTTCGGGGCCATCAACCAGGTGCTGGAAATCGACCTGGTGGAGAAAATCTGCGAACGGCACGGCGTCAAATTCGTCCGCGAAAGCCGGGAAAAGCCGGCCGAGCGCAGCATCAAGGGCAAGGGCGACGGCACGCCCCGCAAGGAACATGCCCGCGACCGCGCCCCGCGACCGCCGGTGGTGGTCTTCATGGGGCACGTCGACCATGGCAAGACCTCCCTGCAAGACTACATCCGCCATACGCATGTGACCTCGGCCGAGGCCGGGGGCATCACCCAGCACATCGGCGCCAGCGTCGCCACGGTCGACGACCGGACCATCACCTTCCTGGACACCCCCGGGCACGAGGCCTTCACCGCCATGCGGGCCCGCGGCGCCAACGCCACCGACATCGCCGTCCTGGTCGTGGCCGCCGACGACGGCATCATGCCCCAGACCATTGAGGCGATCAACCACGCCAAGGCCGCCAATGTACCCATTGTCGTGGCCATGAACAAGATGGACCTCCCCGCCGCTGATCCGGAAAAGGTCCTGCGCGGCCTGTCGGAACAGGGCATCATGCCGGAAGACTGGGGCGGCGAGGTCGCCGTCGTACCGGTCTCCGCCCTGACGGGAGAAGGCGTCAACGACCTGCTGGAACGCATCCTCCTGGAAGCGGAAATGCTCGACCTCACCGCCGAACCCAAGGCCCCCTTCGAAGGCCTCGTCATCGAGGCGCAAATGGAAAGCGGCATGGGGCCGACCGCCAGCGTGCTGGTCCGCAACGGCACCCTCCACGTCGGCGACAGCCTGATCTGCGGCCAGGTCTATGGCCGGGCCCGGGCTCTGCTGGACTCCCAGGGCAAACGGGTCCCCAAGGCCCTGCCATCAACCCCGATTCGCATCATGGGCCTGTCCGCCGTCCCCGAGGCCGGCGAGCTCATCCGCGCCTGCGCCAATGAACGCGAAGCCAAGGCCCTGGCGGAGGAAGCGGCGGAACAGGCCCGCAAGGGCAGCCTGGCCGTCGACCGCGGCACTGTCAGCCTGGACGAAATGTTCAACCAGCTGAGCAAGGGCGACAAGCCGGAGCTGGCCATCATTCTCAAGACCGATGTGCGTGGCAGCCTGGAAGCCATCACCGAGTCGCTCGGCAAACTGAAAAGCGACCGGGTCACCGCCCGGGTGATCCACAGCGGCGTCGGCGAAATCACGGAAAACGACGTGGTGCTGGCCGCGGCTTCCAACGCCATCATCCTCGGCTTCCACGTGCGGGCCATGCCCGGCATCAACCGGCTGGCCAAGCAGAAGGGCGTCGACCTGCGCCTGTGCTCCATCATCTACGACCTGCTCCAGCAGATTGAAGACGCCATGCGCGGCCAGCTCCAGCCGGAATCACGCGAAAACTCCCTGGGCACGGCGGAGATCGCCCAGATCTTCGAGGTCAGCAAGACCGGCAAGATCTGCGGCTGCCGCGTGACCAGCGGCGTCATCCGGGTCAATGCCAAGGCCAAGGTCTACCGGGACAAGGAGCTGATCTACCACGGCCAGGTGGCTTCGCTGAAGCATTTCAAGAATGACGTGCGCGAAGTCAAGTCCGGCCTGGAATGCGGCATCCGCCTGGACAATTTCGAGGACTTTGAAATCAACGACATCATTGAGGTGTTCGACCTGGTGCAGGTCGCAGCGCAGCTCTGAGTCCCGCCAGCAGGGAGCCTGCTCCCGAGGAACCCCCATGTCAGCCGATCGATTACTGCGAGTCAATGAACTGCTCAAGCGCGAATTGGGCATCGTCTTCACCGTCCTGATCAGCCCGGCGTCGCCGACGCTGGTGACCGTGACCGGCGTGAAGACGGCGCCGAACCTGCGCGACGCCACCGTGTATGTCAGCGTCTATGGCAGCGAGGAACAGGGCCAGGCGGCCCTGGCCCTGCTGAACGCCAAGCGCGCGCACATCCAGAGCGAGGTCGCGCGCAAGGTCGTCCTGAAATACACGCCCCGCCTCCATTTCCGCCTGGACCGCACGGCCGCCAACGCGGACCGGGTGTTGTCCATCCTGAACAACCTGGAGCTGGAAGGGGACGCCGCCCCGGCGCCCGACGACGCCGGCCCGGTTCAGGGAGCATGAACGAGGCGTGAAGGTCATGACGCGTCCGCCCCCGAATCAGATTGATGGCGTGCTCCTGGTTGACAAGGCTCCTGATTGGACCAGCCACGATGTCGTCAACTGCGTGCGCCGGAGATTCAACCTGAGCAAGGCCGGCCACTGCGGCACCCTCGACCCCCTGGCAACCGGACTGCTGGTCCTGCTGCTCGGCAAGGCCACCAAATGGCAGGACCGGCTGATGGGCGAGGACAAGGTCTACGCCGGGACCCTCTGCCTGGGCATCGAAACCGACAGCGAAGACCGCACCGGCCAGGTGACCGCCACCGCCGATCCCGGCGCGGTGACCGAAGAACAGCTGCGGACGGCGGCCGCTCGCTTCCTCGGCGAACAGAACCAGACCCCGCCCATGGTCTCCGCCCTGAAGAAAAACGGCCGGCCGCTGTATGAACTGGCCCGGCAGGGCAAGGTCGTGGAACGCGAACCGCGCCGGGTGCATATCAGCCGCTTTGACCTGACCCGCATTGACCTGCCGCGGGCCGACTTCCTGGTGCACTGCTCCAAGGGCACCTATATCCGCACCCTGTGCGCCGACCTCGGCCGCGCCCTCGGCTGCGGCGCCCACATGTGCGAACTGCGCCGCCGGCAAAGCGGCGCCTTCCTGGTCGACCAGGCGGCCAGCCTGGACGAGATCAAGGCCTGGACCCTGGAGGACCTGGTCGGGCACGTCATCCCCCTGGAACAGCTGCCAGGCCGGAAAAACACGGGAGAAGGCAAGCCGTGCTGATCACCATGACATCCCGCCCGCCGGTTGCCGCCCAGCCCGCCGAACTGCCGGCGGCCGGCTGTCGCCGCGCCGCCATCGCCCTGGGCGTGTTTGACGGTGTCCACCTTGGACACCAGGCCATCCTGCGTGAGCTGACCGGCCTGGCGGCCAAGACCAATGCCAGCCCCGTCGCCCTCTTCTTTGATCCGCACCCGCGCGCCGTCCTCTTTCCGGAACAGCCCCTGCCCCTGCTGACCGCCGTCCCCCACCGGGAACTGCTGCTCGGCGCCGCCGGAGCGGCCTGTCTTATCCGCTTCCCCTTCAGCCCGGAACTGGCGGCCATGCCGCCCATGGCCTTCCTGGACCGTTATTTTCTGGTTCCGGACTTGACCATCACCGGCTTCTGCATCGGCGAGAACTGGCGTTTCGGCCGCCGTAACGCCGGCACCGCGGCGACGCTGGCCGAATGGAGCAGCCGCCGCCAGATCAGCACCGTGCCCGTGCCATCCGTGCGCCACCAGGAGGGTCTGGTCAGCAGCACCAGAATCCGCCAGGCCGTCGGCCAAGGCGACCTGGCGGCAGCCGCCGCCATGCTCGGCCGGCCCTTCTCCCTCCTCGGCCGGGTCGTACATGGCTATGGCCAGGGCTCCACTGTGCTGCAATGCCCCACCGCCAACCTGATTGCCGAAAACACCATTCTGCCGCCCTATGGCGTCTACGCCGCCACCGCCCAGGACCGCGAACGGCAATTCCGGGGCATCGTCTATGTCGGCGACGCCCCGACCCTGCGCCATGACAGCCGGCCGCGGGTCTATGTCGAACTCCATCTGTTCGACTGCAACTATGACCTCTATGACCGGGAGCTCCACGTCGAATTCCGGCTGTTCCTCCGCCCCAGCCGCAAATTCTCTTCTCCGGAGGAATTGAAAGCACAGATCGACCGGGACATCAAAGCCGCCCTGGCCGGTCCATGGTGACGACATGGGAAGGGTCACACCCCAGCCGCCGCTTCCGCTTCCGGACGCCCCGAGCAACCGCGCTGTGCCCCGCCAGTCCGCCGCCAGAAGCCGGCGCCCTTCCGGCGCCGGCGGCCGTGCCTGCTTGAGCCGTTCGTGCGGCCGCACCCGTCCCTGACCCATTCCACCCCTCGTGCCACCGCATTCTTGCCCAGCTAAAGGAGGCCCGTCCCGATGCAACGCTTCGAGGTCAATCGGCTATGCCGCTATTGCACAGAAGTCTTCCAACGCGCCGGCATCCCCGCGGAGGACGCCGCGCTGACCAGCGAGGCTCTCGTGCTCACGGACATGCGCGGCATCAGTTCACATGGCGTGCTGCGGGCCGCCCATTACATCACCTGCATCCAGGCGGGCGGCCTGCGGCCGGACGGCCGGCTGGAAATCACCGCCGACGGCGGTAGCTTTCTGCGCCTGAGCGCGGCCGGCGGCATGGGCATCCCCGCGTCCATGCGCGCCACTGACCTGCTGGTCAGCCACGCCCGCAACCAGGCCATCGTCATCGCCACCCTGAACCACAGCGACCATTTCGGCGCCGCCGGGCTGTATGCCCAACGCTGCGCCGACGCGGGACTGATCGGCTTCGCCATGAGCAACACCTGCCCGATGATCGCCGTCACCGGCGCCGCCGCCAAGGGCATCGGCAACAACCCGTTCGCCTACGCCGCCCCAGGACGCCGATACCGCGGCGTGCTCTTCGATGTCTGCATGAGCGTCGTCGCCAGCGGCAAGATCCAGATCGCGGCCGCCGAAAACCGGAAAATCCCCCAAGGCTGGATCGTCGACCGTGACGGCCACCCGACCGACGACCCGCAGCAAATTTACCATGGCGGCTCCTTTCTGCCGTTTGCCGGCCACAAGGGCTACGGCTTTGCCGTCATGGTCGAACTGCTGGCGGGCATCCTGGCCCAGGCCGGCATGCTGGCGGAAGTCCGCTCCTGGAACAAGACCCCGGGGCGCGAATCCAACACGGGCCACTGCTTCATCGCCGTCAACCCGGCCTGCTTCGGCGGCGATGAGCATTTCCGGCAACGCGTTGACCAGATGATCGACAGCCTGACCGGAGCCCCCGCCGCCCCGGGAGTCAAGCACATTTATTATCCGGGCGAAATGGAATTCGCGCACGAGGCCGAAGCCCGGGCCCATGGCGTGCCCCTGCCGGACGCCTCCCTGGTGGAACTGCACAAGGCCGGCGACCTGGTCGGCCTGCCATTCCAGCTGCCACCGGTCACGACGTGACCGGCGCCCCCGCGACCACCCCCGCCGGCCCGGCCCTGATTTTTCCCCTTTTCCATCCCCCTCCTTCTCTGCCCTTCTCCGCCTTCCCTCCTCCGTCCCCCTCCTGGCTCTTCCCACCTTTTTGCCCCGATTGCCGACATGCTTCAATTCTGGCGTCGCTATCCCATGCAAGGCCCGGTCAAGGCCCCCGAACATCTTCACGGCTCCACGGCGTTCTGGCGTCAGAACCTGGTCATCGTCTGGATCTCGCAATTCATCTCGCTGATGGCCTTTTCCCTGTCCGTGCCGTTCACGCCGTTCTACATACGCTTTCTCGGCGTCGGCGACGAGTCTGAAGTCAAGATGTATTCCGCCGTAGCCTCCGCGCTCGGCTCGCTGACCTTTGCCGTCATGGCGCCGATCTGGGGCCTGCTGGCCGACCGTTTCGGACGAAAGTCCATGCTGCTGCGGGCCAATTTCGGCGGCATGATCGTCCTGGGCCTCATGGGACTGGCGCCATCCGCCGGCTTTTTCGTGTTCATGCGCATGATGCAGGGCATGTTCACCGGAACCATGAGCGCGGCCATGACCCTGGTGTCCTGCGGCACCCCGAAACACCGCCAGGGCTTTGCCCTCGGACTGCTCAGCGCCGGCGTCTACTCCGGCGACATGACCGGGCAGTTCCTCGGCGGCGTCCTCGTGGAATGGTATGGATTCCGCACCTCCTTCACCCTCTCAGCCATCCTCCTCATGCTGTCCGGCCTGCTGGTTGCCTGGCTGGTCCGGGAAAATTTTGTCCCGCCGCCCCGGACGGTCAGCAGAACCGGCTTATGGCAGCGCGTCACGGACCTGGCCGTGACCGTCCGTCCCGGCCTGCCCCTCTATGTCATGCTGGCCTTCATGATGCTGGCCAGGATGCTGGACAACTCCCAGATGCCGATCTTCGTCGAACTGCTCAACGGCGGCATCGGCGTCGACGGCGCCGCCCGCTGGACCGGCCGCGTGGCCGGCGTCGCCAGCCTCGGCGCCATGCTTTCCGGACTGCTGATCGGCCGCATGCTTGACCGCCTGCCGCCGGAACGCATTGCCAGGACCGCCGCCATCGGCGCCGCCACCGCCATGGGCCTGATCGCCATCCTGCCGTCCCTCATGCTGAACATGAACCGGGTCGACTTGCTGGGCGGGTCCATCGCGCCGGCCGTGCTCATGCTCCTGCCGCTCCGCTTCCTCATGATCTTCTTCTCCGCCGGGCTGGAGCCGGTCACCAACTACTGGCTGTCGAAGATCACGCCCGGCGACAAGAAGGGCATCATCTTCGGTTGCGCCGTGTCCTGGCGCTCCATCGGCGCCGTGCTCGGACCGCTCCTCGGCGGACTGATCTCCATCAAAATCGGGGTCGTGGCCATCTTCGTGTTCGGCCCGCTCTTCTTCCTGCTTCTCGTCCCCGTCACCAACTGGAGCCGGAAAACCCTGGCCCTGGCTGACTCGGCCGCATGACCCCGAAACATGCCGGGCGACACGGCCGCCGGACCATGAATTTCAACGGGCACAACAGCGGAAACCGGCGCAAATTCCACTTTTTGGAATTATAGTAAAGCGTTTTTCCAGTCATCCGCCGCCCTGCCGGCCTGTTCCATCACGACCCCGCCGTCCTCTCGGGACGTCGGCCACGGTCGCGGCCAAGCCGGCCGCAAGCAGGGGCGGCAAGCCAAAAACGGGAATCTGGCTGACGGGAAAGACACCACTTCAACGGCGCCCCAGCAAACTTTATCCGGCCTCGCCCCCACTCTTCCCCAACCACCGCAAGGAGACCCCCAACCATGAATGGACTGATCATTGCCGCAGTCGGAGCCGCCCTGGCTCTGGCCCTGCTCAATTTCCTCAAGGTCAAGCAGCACTCCCCCGGCACCAAGGAAATGCGGCAGATCGCCGGCGCCATCCAGGAAGGCGCCGACGCCTTTCTCCGACTGCAGTATAAAACCATCTTCTATATCGCCCTGATCATCCTGCTGGTGCTCTTCGTCGTGGTCTCCTGGCAGGCCGGCCTGGCCTTCCTGCTCGGCGCCGGCATGAGCGCAACGGCCGGGTGGATCGGCATGAAAACCGCGACCCTGGCCAATGTCCGCGTCTCCAACCGGGCCCGCGAAACCGAGAGCCTGGGGCAGACCCTCAAGGTCGCCTTCATGGGCGGCAGCGTCATGGGCCTGGCGGTCGGCGCTTTCGCCCTGCTCGGACTGGGCATTGTCTACTTTGTCTTCGGGCATCTCCTGGGACAGCTCGACCCGGCCCAGATGCGCATCCACGACAACTGGCTGGGCATCCCCGGCATCCATGACATCCCGTTCACCATGACCCTTTCCGGCTATGCCCTGGGATGCTCCATCATCGCCATGTTCAACCGCGTCGGCGGCGGTATCTACACCAAGGCCGCCGACATGGGCGCCGACCTGGTCGGCAAAATGGAAACCGGCATTCCCGAAGACGACCCCCGCAACCCGGCCACCATCGCCGACAATGTCGGCGACAACGTCGGCGATGTCGCCGGACTCGGCTCCGACCTGCTGGAAAGCTATGTCGGCGCCATGGTCTCCGCCATCATCCTGGCCGCCTACCTGTTCTACACCCGCGAACACACCTCCCATCCCCTGACCCCCGAACAGCTGAAAAGCCTGATCAACTTCCCCATCATCTTCGCCTCCATCGGCCTGATCGCCTGCGTGGCCGGCATCGCCTACATGCGCATCAAGACCCTGTCCGACTCCCCGCATCGCGAACTCAACGGCGTGACCTGGACTTCGGCCGCCCTCACCCTCATCCTGACCCTCGTCGCCAGCCGCTACGCCTTCCCGGACGCCGACTTCACCTCGCTCGGCTTCATGCTCGGCAAGTACTCGCCCTGGGCCTGCGCCGTGCTCGGCATCGTCAGCGGCATCCTCATCGGCCGCCTGGCCGAACGCTACACCAGCTACGACTTCAAGCCGACCCAGAAAATCGCCGAGGCGTCGCGCGAAGGCGCGGCCCTGACCATCACCCAAGGCCTGGCCAGCGGCATGAAGTCCGTGATTGCGCCGGTGATCGTGCTCGGCATCGCCATCATCGCCGCCCACGCCCTGGCCGGGCTCTACGGCGTGGCCATGGGCGCCATCGGCATGCTCTCCTTCGTCGCCGTCACCGTGTCGGTGGACACCTACGGACCGATTGCCGACAACGCCGGCGGCATCAGCGAGATGGCCAAGCTCAACCACAAGGTGCGGGAAATCACCGACAACCTCGACGCCGTCGGCAACACCACCGCGGCCATCGGCAAGGGCTTTGCCATCGGCAGCGCCGCCCTGGCCGCCCTGTCCCTGTTCGCCTCCTATATCTACGCGCAGGCTGGCGAACAGGCCACGGCTGAGGGCTTCCAGCTCATCCTCAACATGATCAACACCATGACCCTGTCCGGCGCCGCCGTCGGCGCGGCCCTGCCCTATCTGTTCTCCGGCATCCTGATCGAATCGGTCGCCCGGGCCGCCCGCAAAATGGTGCAGGAAGTCCGCGACCAGTTTCAGAACAATCCCGGCATCATCACCGGCAAGAGCCTGCCCGACTACCGCCGCTGCATCGAAATCTCCTCGGCCGGCGCCCTGCATGAGATGAAATTCCCGGCCCTGATCGCGGTCCTCTCGCCGCTGGTGTTCGGCTTCCTGTTCGGAGCCGAATTCGTCGGCGGGCTCCTGATCGGCACCACCCTGTCAGCCATCATGCTGGCCCTGTTCACGGCCAATGCCGGCGGAGCCTGGGACAACGGCAAGAAGTACATCGAAAACGGCCACTTTGGCGGCAAGGGCTCCCAGGCCCACAAGGCCGCCGTGGTCGGCGACACGGTCGGCGACCCCCTCAAGGACACGGTCGGCCCCTCGCTCGACATCCTGATCAAAATCATGGCCGTCGTTTCCCTGATCGCCGTTTCCATCTTCAGCCGCTACAATGTCTATTCCTGGCTGATCGGGTTGTTCCACTAACCAAGACCAAGACCAAGGAGGCAAAGGATGAAACAGTACTTTTACATGACCGTCTTCCCGATGGAGGCGCTGATCGCGTCCCAGCTGGAGCCGGAGGCGTTCGGCGCCTACATGTCCGTCGGCGCCCGCAAAGGCTCGGCCGAAGCCCTGATCTTCATCCAGTTGAACGACCCGGCCGGGCCGTTCAACTGGGATGAGGCGCGGGCCCAATGCGTCCAGCACGCGGACGGCCGCCCCAAGAACTCCTTCTACCTGTCCATCTACCGGGTCCTGGAAAACATGCCGGCGTCGGCCCTGGGATCTCTGTATCTGGTCACCCGTGACGGCCGCAGCCTGGAGCTGAAACCGACCGCCTGGGACCCGACCGATGACACCCGGCCACAAAACTGGACCGGCGTCGGCCTCTACAAGGAACTGTGCCCGGTGCTTCCCCTGGTGGTCAGCACCATGAAGCCAGCCGCCTTCGGGGCCTTCATGACCGCCCCGAAGACCAGAACCCGCGTCCCGGCCCTGGTTTTCGCCGACCTGCGCATCATCGCCAACCTGGATGACCTGCAGGCCAGCGGCAACATCGGCAATGTCTATGACCGCAACCTGGAACACTTGAAAAGCTGCATCGAGCAAATCCGCGAGAACCCCGAAAAAGGCACCAAGATCGTCGACCGGACCTATTTCACCCGCTTCTCCTACGGGTTGATCAACAGTGGTGTCTTCCTCAGCCGACCGTCGGAAACCATGTTCTGGGCGATGCCGGACTTGCAGACCATCAAGGAAACGGCCTATGACTGGGGCCGCTCCGCCGAAATGCTCTGAACGGCCGGCGGGAAACGGCCGGGCCGGCCACGGTGGCGCCCCGCGTCCGGCGGGGAGTCGCAGACCCCCCGCCGGGGCTTTCCCGGACCACCGGACAAAATACGACCACGGCCACGCCATGGCTACGCAACGGGGGCCGGGCCGGAACACCGCCGCCCAGGCGGCCTCCGTGCCAAGCATGTGCCCCCCCGTCTGCCAGGGACATGATTTGTGGTTAATGTGCTAGATACGGTGATGCAAGGGGATATTCGGCAACGTGCACCTGAATCACAGCCATCGCCTGGGGCCAATCCCGCCGACGGCAGGCTCAAGCCGGAACAACGTACGGCAGGCTCAAACACGTCTCACCACATTGTGCCCATTGACAATTTGTCCCATCGCCGTGTCCCGGGGGCTTTTTTGTCTTTTTTCGTCACGGCGGTGGAACTTCCCTTTGGGGCAATTGTCGATTACGCGATGTAGAGCTCCTTCCCACGGTTCCGGCGGCAAGGGCCGGACCGCCATCTCCCCTTTCACTGTATAAGGCCTGCAAGGACACCGGTCATGAAAGAAATCAGTACGCGGCCCAGAAACCTCTGCTGGACCATTGCGTTCATTGGCGCCTTCCTTTTTGCCATCGCCCTGGTCATCATGAAACTGGGGAACTGCTCGGCCATGGTGCCGGCCGTGGCCGCCGCCCTCACCGTCACCCTGCTCGGGCTGGTCGGCTCCGGCCGATGCGCCTTTGCCCGCAAACAGGCCATGGAGGAAGCCGAAGCCGAGGCCTTCCGCAAGCAGCATGGCAATTCCGAACTGTTCGACGACGCCGACGAAGCCGTGCGCATGGCCACCCGCGCCAACCAGCAGTACCTGAAATACTTCATCCCGATCTTCACCTTCCTGCTCGGCCTCAGCATGACCATCACCGGCCTGGTCATCTGGCGCGGCTGGCGCCAACTGCCGGCGTTCCCGGTGGCGCCCAACCCCATGCCCCTGGCCATCCTGGCGATCTGCTGCTGCATCGGCACCCTCATTGCCGGCAGCTTCTTCATCGGCACCAGCCGGGAGAAAGGCTGCCGCTGGCTGCGCCCGGCCGCCTCCTGGCTGTTCTTCACCGGGTTCCTGTTCCTGGCCGCCAGCATCGCCCTCTTCCTGGAACACTTTCAGAAAGCCGCGGCCGTGGCTGACATCACCGTGGCCCGCATCGGCCTGGCCATCCTGATCGTCCTGGCCATTGAATTCCTGCTCAGCTTTGTCATCGAATTCTACCGCCCGCGCATGCCGGGCGAAGAGGAACGGCCACTCCCGGAAAGCCGGCTGCTGGCCCTGTTCACCGAGCCGGGCGGCATGGCCCGCAACGTCGCCGCCTCCCTTGACTACCAGTTCGGCTTCCAGGTCTCCGAAGTCTGGTTCTACCGCTTCCTCGAACGCACGGTCGTTCCCCTGCTGGTCATCATGGCCTTCACCCTCTGGCTGCAGACCTGCCTGGTCGTCATCAGCACCGAGGAAAACGGCATCCTGGAACGGTTTGGACGCGTCGTCGAACAGGAACCCCTGCAGCCCGGCCTGTACGTCAAACTGCCCGCGCCATTCTCGCGCATCCACCGCTTCGAAATCGAACACGTGCAGAAAATCGTGGTCGGCTCCGCCCACCATGGCGAACACGGCGATGACGCGGACAACCCCGAAGCCCAGCAGCACCAGAACGAAAACACGCTCGACGGCAAGGTCGTGCTCTGGAGCACCAAGCATGTCGACGAAGAGGCTAACTTCATCGTCGCCCTCAACCAGGAGGAACTGTCGTTCCGCAACGACATCGCGCCGGGCCAGGAGCAGGAAGGCGCCCCGCCCTTGAGCGTCGGCCTGATCTCCGCCCACATCCCGCTGTATTTCAAGGTGAAAGACCTGTACGACTACTACTACCGGCACCAGGACCCCCGCAAGACCCTGAAGAACATCGCCACCCGGGAACTGCTGCGCTTCCTGGCCAGCGCCGACTTCAATGACGTGCTCGGGCCACGGCGCTCCGAGGGGCGGGCCACCCTGGACCAGCGCATCCAGGCCATGGCCAACGAGCTGTCGCTCGGCGTCGAGATCGTCTTCCTCGGGCTGGCCGGCCTGCATCCGCCCGTCAGCGTCGGCCCGGCCTATGACCAGGTCGTCGCCGCCCGTGAAACCAAATTCGAACGGGTGCTGCTGGCCGAAGCCTATGCCGCCAGCCGCGGACCGCTCGTCCAGGGCCAGGCCGCCACCCTGCTGGACACGGCCCACGCCTACCGGCAGGAACGCAGCCAAGTCTCCGAAGCCGAAGCCGAACGCTTCCGGAGCCAGCTGCTCAGCTACCAGGCCGAACCCTCCCTGTTCAAATTGAACAGCTTCCTGGAAGTCATGGCCACGGCCGGAGCACCGGCCCGGAAATACATCCTCGCCAACCAGGATAACCGCGAAGTCCTCATCCTCAACCTCGAAAAACGACTGCGTTCCAGCCTCCTGGACCTGAATCTGCCCTCGGGGAATCCCTGACCATAACCTCGGCGGACACGCTCCGCCCTGAACCGTTTGCCGGCACCATCACAGAACCCAACAGGAGCATTCCGGACAATGAACGAACAAGTCAAATCCCGTGGCATGGCGCAACACTGGCCCATCGCCGCCCTGGCCCTGGCCGTTGTGGTGATCTTCCTGGTCGCCCTGGTGACGTTCCAAGTCAAGGAAACCGAATATGCCGTCATCAAGACGTTCGGCAAAGCCAAGGTCGACGCCCAGGGCAACATCATCCAGTATGAACCCGGTCTGCACTTCAAATGGCCGTTCATCGACCAGGTCTGGCGCCATGACAAGCGCCTGCAGTGCTACGAACTGACGCATGGCCACCTCGAACAGATCATCACCCGGGACCAATACCAGATCGTCGTCTCCACCTACGTGCTCTGGCGGGTCGGCGACCCCGGGCTGTTCCTCAAACGCCTCAAGTCGACCGAGGAGGTCGAGGAAAAGCTCGACGCCGTGGTGCGCAACTGCCGCAACAGCATCATCCCGCAGCATAATTTCACGGAGCTGATCAACACCGAGACCAGTGAACACAAAATCACCCAGATCGAAAACGAAATGCTGGCGGCCGTCAGCAAGACGACCATGGCCGACTTCGGCATTGAAGTGACCCGGGTCGGCTTCCGCCAGATCGGCTTCCCCGAACTGGTGACCACCAAGGTCTTCGACCGCATGAAGGCCGAACGGGAAAGCAAATCGGAACGCCACATTGCCGAAGGCCGCAGCGAGGCGCAGCGCATCCGCTCCGAAGCCGACCGGAAAGCCAGCGAAATCCTGGCCCAGGCCGAGGCCGAGTCCAAACGCATCCGCGGCGAAGGCGACGAACTGGCCGCCAAACACTACGCCGTCTTCCAGCAGGATCCCGGCCTGGCCCTGTTCCTGCGCAACCTGGAAGCGCTGAAGGTCAGCCTGACCGACCGGGACACCCTGATCCTGGACACGGACACACCGCCGTATACGTTGCTCAAGCAGGGGGCAGCCATCCTGCCCGCCCTGAAAGCCAAGACCAATTCCGGCCAACCGGCCACTCCCGCCGGCCAATAGCCCCATCCGACGCCAGCCGTCCGGCCGCCGCCAGCCCTCCCCTACTTTCCACCACCCCCTGACAAGTGATCCCCATGGAAGACAAAGATCAACTTCTGACTCCCCCCCAGGAAGCGTCCGCCAACGCTTCTCCGCCTGACGCCGTGCAGGGCGCCGGCATGCAGGCCCTGGTGCGCATGCTCAGAATCCTTTTCCAAGGGCTGCGGGCGCTGATCATCATCATCTTCGTGTACCTGCTCTTCAGCGGCATGTTCCGCGTCGACGACCAGAACGAAGCCATGCTGTTCCGCTTCGGCGCCCTGCAAACCCGCGTCATCGACCCGGAACGCGGCGAATCACCCATCCTCACCAGCGGCAAATGGTACTGGGCCTGGCCCTACCCGGTCGACTGGGTCAAGGAAATCCCGGCGCAGAAGTCCGTCACGGTCTCCACCGGAAACGTGTTCCAGCCACGCATCAGCCCCAACCTCGCTGACCCCCGCGAAGCACCCCAGGCGGAAAACTTCCTCCGCCCCGGCAGTGACGGTTACCTGATCAGCGGCGACACCAACATCCTCCACACCCGATGGGAAGTCAATTACCGCATCGTCAACTCCGCCAAATACTATCTGAATTTCTTCGATGACGCCGAAGCCGACCAGACCGGCAACCGACCGCGCCATGGCGAAAAACGGCAGCGCGGCACCGAGGCGGTCATCCGCAACCTGCTGGCCAATGCCGCCCTGGCGGAAATGGCCACCTGGCGGGTCGAAGACCTCCTCGCCACCAGCCGAACCCTGCCGGACGGCAAAGTCGAAAACGTCAAGGATAAAGTCCAGGAACGCCTGGTGCAGTTCCTGGACGAGGTCGACCTCGGCGTCCAGGTCCAGGCCGTCAACCTGGTTGACCTGCAGCCGCCCATGGCCACCCAGGCGGCCTTCCGCAAAGTCAACGAGGCCTCGGAAACCGGCCGGGCCGAAGTGCTCAAGGCCAAAAGCTATGCCGAAAGCGTCGTGCTCGCCGCCCAGGGCAATGCCTACCGCGTCGTCGATGACGCCAAAAGCTACCGCACCCGCATCGTCGAATCCGTCAAGGCCGACAGCGCCTACTTCGAAACCGTACTGGCCGAATACCGGAAAAACCCGGAAACCATGCTGACCGCCCTGTACACCGACGCGCTGCGCGTGTCGCTGGCCCGCGTGCCCAACAAGTACATCGTCCACACGCTGCCGAATGGCAACCAGGAAATCCGTCTGCAGATCGGCCAGGTGCCGGAAAAAGAGCAGAATCAGAACCAGCCGGACATGGATCAGGAATAATCCTCCGCCCCTGACCCTTCACAGGAAGCAAGCAGAATGAGTGAGATCGCCACCCCCGTTTCCGCCGACGCCAACGCCACGCCGACCAGCAGCTCCACGGCGGAGCGGCACCGCCGGCAGGTCAATCGGCCTGAATTCATCCGCCTGGGGATTGCCCTGCTGGGCGGCATCCTGGTGCTCAACTCCTATCTGGCCAAGGTGGTCTTCGGCGTCCACGTCGACCCCGTGGCCCGGGACTTGAGCGCGTTCCTGGGCGCGCTCATGCTTAGCCTGCCTATTTTCTGGGAGGCCGTGCGCGACCTGATCAAAGGCAAGGTGCACATGAACGAGCTGGTCGCCCTGGGCCTGCTGGCGGCCTTTGCCAGCGGCGACTACCACACCGCCGGCGCCGTCGCCTTCTTCATGCTGGTCACCATCACCATCGAAAAACGCACCGCCATCGGCGCGGAGGCCGCCATCGAAGCCGTCGTCCGCCTGACCCCGCGCCAGGCCCGGCGCCTGACCAGGGACGGCAAAGAAGAACAAGTCGACGCCATCAACGACCTGCGCGCCCAGGACGTCTGCCGCGTGCGCCCCGGCGAGAATTTCCCGGCGGACGGCGTCATCCTCAAGGGCACCAGCACGGTCAACCAGGCCTCGATCACCGGCGAATCCCTGCCGGCGGACAAGGCGGTCGGGTCGGAGGTCTTCGCCGGTACCCAGAACCTGACCGGCCTGGTGGAATTCAAAGTCACCCGAATCGGGGCGGATACGACTTTGGGCAAAGTCCGCAACCTGATCGCCGACGCGGAGCGCTCCAAACTGCCGATCATGCGTATGATCGACAACTACGTCGGCTACTATACGCCGACCATCCTGATGATCGCCGGGCTGGCCTGGTTCATCACCGGCCGGATCGACCGGGTGATCGCCGTCCTGGTGATGGCCGTCCCGGCCGCCCTGGTCATCGCCACGCCCTCCGCCGTCATCGCGGCCATCGCGGCCGCCTCCCGGCTGGGCATCCTGATCAAGGACGTCACCCACATCGAACTGGCCGCCAAAATCAAGGCCGTCATCTTTGACAAGACCGGCACCCTGACCGAAGGCAAGCTCGAAGTCGCCCGGCTGCAGCCGGCCGACAACGTCGAACTGGCCGACCTGCTCCTGGTCGCGACCAGCGCCGAACACCACAGCAACCACCCCGCCGCCGAAGCCATGCGCAAACTGGCCAAAGAGGCCGGCATCGAATGGCATGCCCCGGAAAAATACCAGGAAGTCGCCGGCAAGGGCGTCCAGGCGGCCTTCAACGGCAAAAACTGCCTGGTCGGCCGCGAATCCTGGCTGGCTGACGAAGGCGTCAACACCTCGGCCATCAAGGCAAGCATGTCCGAGGCCGAAGGCGAAGGCATGAGCGTGGTCTGCGTCGCCCGCGACCGCCAGATCATGGGCTGGATCGGCCTGCGCGATGCCATCCGCCCGGTGACGGCCGAAGCGATCAGCATGCTGAAGGAACTCGGCGTGCAGCAGTGCTGCATGGTCACCGGCGACAACGACCGCGTCGCCCAGGCCGTCGCGGCTCAGGTCGGCATCACCGAAGTCAAGTCCAGCTGCCTGCCGGAACAGAAAGAGGAATATGTCCGCGAACTGAAGAAGTCCGGGGTCATGGTGGCGGTGGTTGGTGACGGCGTCAATGACGCGCCGGCCCTGGCCGCCGGCGACATCGGCGTGGCCATGGGGGCCTTCGGCAGCGACGTGGCCGTGCAAAGCGCCTCCGTCGCCCTGATGAACAACGACCTGCGCCGGATCCCCTTCCTGATCGGCCTGGCCCGCAAAACCAGGATGCTGATGAACCAGAACCTGTTCATCGGCCTGGGCTTCATCGTCGGCGGCGTCTATTTCGCCACTCTCGGCCATGTCACGCCGGTCGGCGCGGCCCTGCTGCACAGCATCAGCTCACTGTTCGTCATCTTCAACAGCGCCCGGCTGGTGCGCTCCGGGGAGTCCATGCAAAGCCAGGACAAACCATAAGGGCCCGGACGGGGCCACGGCCACGGTGTTTTCCCGCCGCCGGCGGCCCTATTACCACCCGCCACTGTTGTCATGACGCCATACCGGTGATACAGTATGGCATTCGCCCCGCCCCCCATAACCCCTTCAAGACGCGTGGACCGCACGGTCCCCGGGCAAACGACAGACGCCCTGCCAGCAGGAGACGGCCCATGGTCGACAGCAAAGACAACGTGATTGTGGAGGCCATTGGCCTGACCAAGATTTTCCGCGACTTCTGGGGCCGACCCAAGGCCCGGGCCGTCAACGGCATTGACTTCACGGTCCGCCGCGGCCAGGTCTTCGGGCTGCTGGGCCCGAACGGCTCCGGCAAGTCCACGACGGTCAAGATGATCCTCGGACTGCTTTATCCCAACCGCGGCGTCCTGAAGGTCTTCGGCGAAGAACCGCAGAATGTCGACATGAAAAGCCGGGTCGGCTACCTGCCCGAAGAGACCTACCTGTATCGCTACCTGACCGCCATGGAGACGCTCGACTTCTTCGGCGCCCTGTTCGGGCAAAGCGTCAACATGCGCCGGGAACGCAGCAAACAGCTGCTCGAAATGGTCGGCCTGGCCCATGCCTTCAACCGCCCGGTCGGCGAATTCTCCAAAGGCATGGCGCGACGCATCGGCCTGGCGCAGGCGCTGGTCAACGACCCCGACCTGGTCATTCTCGACGAGCCGACCAGCGGCCTCGACCCGATCGGCTGCCGCGAAGTCAAGGACGTCATCCGCCTGCTCGCCAGCCGAGGCAAGACCATCATCCTCTGCAGCCATCTGCTCGCCGATGTCCAGGACGTCTGTGATGACATGATCGTACTCTATGGCGGCAAAGTCCGCGCCGCCGGCGCCCTCAACGAAATTCTGCGGGAGGAAGACAAGAGCCGGATTGTCTGCCCGTCACTGAGCGATGCCACCGTACAGGAACTGCGCCAATGGCTGACGGCCAAGGGCGTCTCAGCCGACCGCGAAGTGACGGTCGACCACCCGGTGCGAGACCTCGAGGACTTCTTCCTCGAAGTCGTCCGCCAGGCCCGCGAACAAAGCGTGGACACGGCCGGCGTCCAGTCCGGCGGCGAAATCCCCGATTACCTGGCCGACAAAGGCACCGCGGTGCTGGCGGCCCTGAAACGCCGCGAGGCCGCCCCGGCGGCGTCCGGCACCGTGGCGGAACCGGCGGCGCCGGCCATTGACCGTGAGCGCCTCGAACGCCTCGGCGCGACCGCGTCAGCCCCCGCCTCCCCGGAGACAGAGCCCGCACCGGAGCACAATGCCGACCGGCAAGCCGCCAAGGAAGCCGCCAACGCCAAGCTTTCCGACCTGGTCGGCAAAAAGTAAGGCCCGGCATCCGTCAGGCGAATATGCGGGCTCTGGCCGGACGCCGCCGGCCAGCAAGCCGCCCAACCCGCACTGAAACGCGTCGCCCCGGGAGACTGGATGTCCCGGGGCGACGCGTTTCGGTGCTTTCAGCCTGCGGCCGAAAACCGGCCACGCGGCGTCAACCATCCGGCACGCGGCCGTGCCTTGACCGCACCGGGGCGGTTCAGGCCTTGGCATAGTCCGCCACGGCCGGCTCCGGCACCGCCTCCAGCAACCGACGCACCAGATCGTCCGGCGTGATGCCTTCGGAGTCGGCGGTGAAATTGGTGAAGATGCGATGACGCAGCACCGGCAGGGCCAGGCTCCTGACATCGGCGCAGCTGACATTCAGGCGCCCCTGCAGGATCGCCCGGGCCTTCGCGCCCAGCACGAGGCACTGCGCCGCCCGCGGCCCCGCTCCGCAATGGACATGGTCGCGGATATACGCCGGCGCCTCCGGGTCCTTCGGCCGCGTCATCCGCACCAGACGGGTCGCGTATTTGACGACATGCGGGCTGACCGGCAAATCACGGACCACCCCCTGCAGACGAACCAGGTCCTCGCCGCTCAAGACCTGACGCAGCTCAACCGCCCGGCGGCTCGTGGTCGCCATCACGATCGCCTCCTCCTCGACGGCGTCGGGATAATCCACCAGAATGTTGAACATGAAACGGTCCAACTGCGCTTCCGGCAACGGATACGTGCCTTCCTGCTCCAGGGGATTCTGGGTGGCCAGCACGAAAAACGGCGGCGGCAGCTTGAACATCTGGTTTGAGGCAGTGACCTGCTTCTCCTGCATCGCCTCCAGCAAAGCCGCCTGCGTCTTCGG
>CAYOUR010000019.1:0-16865 GCA_964407145.1 uncultured Lentisphaeraceae bacterium
CGCCGCGGTCGCGGTGGAGGATGGCGACGACGTCGGCGTCCTGCTCGATGGCGCCGGATTCGCGCAGGTGGCTGAGCTTCGGCTTCTCACCTTGTTCGGCCTGGCGGTTCAACTGGGCCAGGACCACGACCGGGATGTTCAGCTCCTTGGCCATGGCCTTCAGGGCGCCGGAAATCATGGCGACTTCGTTTTCACGGCTGGCGTTGCGGCCGACATGGCCGCGGATCAGCTGCAGATAGTCGATGAAAATTACCTTGATGCCGTGCTTGCTGTGCATGCGGCGCGCCTTGGCCCGCAACTCGAGAATGTCGATCGCGCCGGTGTCGTCAATGACGATCTGCGTGTTGCTGATCTGGTCGCAGGCGCTGCCGACGTCGTTTTGCCAGCGTTGCGAGGACAGAGTGCGGTTCTTGAATTCGCTCATGCTGACCCGGGCCGTGCTGCAGATGAGCCGCAGGACGAGCTGCTGGGCCGGCATTTCCAGGCTGAAGATGCCGACCGGCACCGGCGTGCTGCCCATGGCGATGTTGGCCGCCATGTTCATGGCCAGGGCGGTTTTGCCGATGGAGGGGCGGGCCGCCAGCACGAACAGCTCGCCGGGCTTCAGGCCGGTGATCATCCGGTCCATGTCAAAGCCGGTGCGCAGGCCAAGGGCGTCGGTGTTGCCCTGCATCAGCAGTTCCAGGTAGTCGAGCGCTTCGCTGACCAGCGGTTTGATGACGAGCAGGTCCTTGGCTTCATTCATGCCGGCGACTTCGAAAATCTGCTGTTCGACGCTGTCCAGCAGGGTCTGGACGTCGTCGTCCGTGTCAAAGCAGCGCATGATGGTGTCGGTGCAGGCGGCAATGATGCGCCGGAGAATGGCGTTCTGGCGGACAATGTCGATGTAATGATCGATGTTGGCGGCAGTCGGCACGGAGTCCATCAGCTGGGTGATGTAGGAGCGTCCCCCGACTTCCTCAAGCCGGTTGCTGCGTTCGAGGTGATCGGCCAGGACGACGGGGTCGAGACTGGCCTCGCCCTTGCCGGCGCTCAGTTCCAGCATGGCGTTGAACAGGGTCTGATGCGCGTTTCGATAGAAGGCTCCCTCCATGCGCAGTTGCCCGAAGGCCGCCGCCGAGGCCTCAGGGGCAATCAGCATGCCGCCCAGAACCGCGACTTCGGCTTCCAGGTTGTGTGGCTTGGGGCGGTCAAGATTCAATAGGGCGACGGTGGCGGAGCGTGCGTTTGTCGGCGAGGCCTGGGCCGGGTCAGGCGTTGAAGGCGTTGAGGTCATGGCGGTTATCTCCAAAGGCCGAAGCGCGTCGTTCACGTCGACGGTCATGCGGCGCTTAAGCGCGCTGTTCGGTGAGGGGTGAGGGGGCGGAGTGGGCGGAGCGGAGAGCGGACAGGAAGGCACGCGGCCGACACGGTCCGGCGCAAACGGCCTGGCGTGACCATGCGGTCCGGCTTCTGGCGGAAGGGGGGCAATCTTGCCGGCGCTGGCTTCAGGGGCTGGTGTCAGCGCGACGGAGGTGTTCCAGCGGCTGGATGTTCAGACGAAGAAGGCCTGTTCGACGGTGGGGGCCGTCTTCTCGTATGTCCGTCCGTCGATGATGTTCAGGTCCGAGCGCCCGGCGGTTGCTGGCAGCTGTTGTCGTTCCACCAGTTCGCGTCGGATGGTCACCGGTTTGCTGAGGTCGAGCGGCTTGATGTTTTTCAGGTCGCGGACGGCGGCGAGGGTAGCTTCCCGGAGCAGGTCATGGGCGGCCTGCCTGGGCAGAAGCATGGCGCCCTGGCAGCCGCAGGCTTTTTTCACCTCGCAGGTATGCACTCCCGGAATCCATTCCCGGGCCTCTCGGCAGAGGAAGTCATCGCCGGTGGCCAGGATGGTGGGCACGCCGTAGTCGGCGGCGATGGCGGCGTCAAGGCCGGCTTCGCCGACGGGCCGGCCATTGAGCCACATGTTCTGGACCGTGGCGGAGGAGTAGGTGTGTTCCAGCAGGGCGCCGCGGGTGCCGGCCATGGCGTGGTAGCCCAGCAGGATCAGAGCGTCGCTGCCAGGCAGGCCCCACATGCGTATGGCCCCGGTTTGCCCTTGCACGATCTGCACGCGCGGGTCGACCCCGTCCCAGAAAAAGTGGTTCCCGGCCCCGTGGCCGTCACGGGCGACGACCTCGGTGGCTCCGGCCTCGAAACAGGCCTTGGCGCAGACGTTCAGCTCTTCCGTGTAATAGCGGCGGCCGGTTTGGTAATGGGCGCCGGTGGCCGTGACGAACTCGGAGCCGCTGACGCCGCTGATCCCTTCCATGTCGACAAATATGTAGATTTTCATGATGCTCCCGGTTGAGAGTGGCTCGCGGACCGGCGCCGGGCCGAGCGGACGACGGGCGCCCGACGCCGGGGGTGGGGGTGGGGGGCTTTTCCGTCTGACGGCAGGGCCGGCCGAATCGTGGCGGTGGTGGGCGCAGACCGGCAACTGGTGCATAGGGCAGTTGCTTCGGAAACAAAAAAGTCACCGTCTTCTTGCAAACGGCGTTTGCTTGTCTATTATAGCATGATGGCCGGGGATTGTCGAACCGGCCGGTCATGAAAGGAAGCATGAAAAAGTGTTTTCAAGAGATCGCCAACCGGTTTTGGGGTCGCATGCCGGAGTTTCCCCAGCCAGTTTTCGACGATGCGGAGGTGGCCTGTCTGGGGGCGGTATATCGTTCGGTCGTGCTGTTGTGTCTGGCCGGTTTTCTGCTGGGGCAGGCGGCGGCCCAGGCGCTGGTGTCTTGTCTTGCGGCCGAGACCTGGCCCGCCGTCAGTTTCGGCATCGGCCTGTTGCCGTTTCAAGTCGCGGCTTTTGGCGGCGCGATGGCCGGATTGTATCCGTTTCGGCGCCGGTATGGCTGGCGGGTGCTGCTGGCGATGCCGCGCGAAGGCGCGGACGTCAGCGCAGGAGTGGCCAGGGGCGTCGGCCTCCTGTTGTTGTTTTTCCCGGTGCTGCTGGCCGTCAATGCCAGCAGCACCTGGGTCTGTGTCCGTTTCGGGGTTCCGACTCCGCCGCAGTCCCTGCAGCACTATGCGTCCCAGTCGCCGGGAGTGCTGTTTTGGGTTCTGGCCGCGGTCAGCGTGGTGATTCTGGCCCCGGTCACCGAGGAGATCATGTTTCGGGTCATCGCCTATCGGGCCTGGCGCAGTCTCTACCCGCGCCAGGCGGCCATCCTCACTTCGGCCGTGTTTGCGCTGGCGCATATCACGCCGCAGTATTTTCCGGGGCTTTTTCTGTTGGGGATGGTGCTGCAGACGGCGTTCCGCCGGGGCGGTGTGCGTCTGGCCATTGCCGTGCATGCCCTCTATAACCTGTCGTCGCTGCTGCTTTTTCTGTCGGCCCAGGCCCTGGGATGGTGATGCCGGACGGATGGTCAGGAGAAAATCATCTGGCACACGGTTGATGACCGCCGCTGGTTCTTTGATCTTGAGGCCGACCCGCAGGAAACCAGGAATTTGGCGGCCGGTCCGGCTTGCCGGGCACGCCTGGCCCGGTGGGGAGGCGCGGCTGGTCGAACTGCTGGCCAAACGCCCGGAGGATGGCTTCAGTGACGGCCGGAGACTCATTCCGGGGCGGGCCATCCCCGCCGTGCGCGAAAGCCTGCTGTCCGGAACATGAACGGACGGTGTAAAAAAATCTGGTGCTCCCGCCGGCCTTGAGGCTGGAAAACAGGACAGGGCCACCGATGGATACGAATGAACCCTGACACGCGAAACTTGACTGGCAGCGATCGGCCCTCCAGGCAACATCGGTGTACATCGGTGTGCATCGGTGGTTCAAGCAGGGGCTATTCAAGAATCCAGTCGATCGGTTCGGCTGCGCGTTCGGCCAGAAGCTGGTTGGTGCGGGAGAACAATCGCGAACCCAGGAAGCCTCGATAGGCGGAAAGCGGCGAGGGATGCGCGCATTGGATGACGACGTGCCGGGCGTCGTCAATGAGATCCGCCTTGCCGCGCGCGGCATTGCCGAGCAGGATGAAAGCCAGGGGACGGTCACGGCGCCGGGCGAGCGCGGTGATGACGGCGTCAGTGAGCTTTTCCCAGCCGCAGCCGCGGTGTGAACCCGGCTGGTGGGCGCGGACCGTCAGCACGGTGTTGAGCAGCAGGACGCCATGCCGGGCCCAGGCCTCCAGGGACGGAGTGGCCGGGGTCGGCAGGCCGAGGTCGGAACTGTACTCCTTCAAGATGTTGCGCAGTGAAGGGGGGGCCGGCATGGCTGCCGGCACGGAAAAGGCCAGTCCGCAAGCCTGCCCATCATCATGATACGGGTCCTGGCCGAGCCAGACCGCCTGGACTGCGGCGAACGGCGTCAAGGCAAAGGCCCGGTAGAGGAGCTGCCGCGGCGGGAAAACCTGGGCGGCGGCATATTCGCGGCGCAGAAAGCCGGCCAGGTCGGCAAGCGTGCGGTCAGGCAGAAATGGCCGCAGGGCCAGGCGCCAGTCGGGAGGAAGTGCTGTCATAGGCTGTCGTCATCGTCCGCGGGTGCAAGCCGCTGGCAGGACGCCGCCGGGCCGCTGGTCGCGGCCAGCCGGCGCCAGCCCACCCGCGGCGGCGAACGCGGGTGTTTGTGCTCAGGAGTATTCCACGGCCACGATCTGGGCCATGTCCAAGGTTGGAATGGTGAAGGCAAGGCGGTTTTCGGCCGTGGTGAACGGCAGCTCCGTTCCCTCCGGGACCAGCCTGACCGTCCTGGGCGGCCGGGGAGTGGCGAAGCTGACCTGTACATCCCGCAGGGGGATGATGTCCTCAATGACTTCGACGTTGCCGCGCTTGACTGGCGCGGCGTAGAGCAGATGCAGGAGATGACGGTTTTCCTGCTCCTGCCAGGTGATGTTGGCCCGTCCGCAGGACGGCAGCGAGCAGGTCAGCAGCCGTTCAGGGTAGAGCAGGTCGAGGCAGTTCAGGACAAAGTCGCGATGCAGGCGCATGCCCTGCTCATGGTAGATGCTGAACAGGGGGTGGGCAAGGTAGATGATGTTGCCGTGCCGAAGCGCCGCCGGCCATTCCGTCTTGTCGCCGGCCGGGCTGTTGCGGTGCGAGCAGAAGTGGGCGTAGGTGCGGTTGAATACCGGCCCATAGGTCGAGGCCAGCACCTGCGCCCGTTCCGGACGGCAGGTCATGCCGCCGCGGTAGGTCAAAAAGGGCGAGGAGACCAGACCCCGGGAAACCTCCGGGCCGGCCTCGATGTATTCGACGTCCCAGGGCGACGGACCCAGGCATTCGGCTCCCAAGTCGAGCGCGAAGCCGGCGCCGTCCATGGCCAGGCCGCTCTCGTACGAGGCGAGCACCGCCCCGCCTCCCGCCAGGAAACGGGTGACCTTGTCCCGCAGGCCGGCATCCAAACGCGCCAGATCCGGCAGGACCAGAAGCCGGTAGGGGGACAGGTCCATGGTCTCGTCAATGATGACATGTGGAATCTGTTTTTCCATCAGCATCCTGGTCGCCCCGGAGATGGCGCGGTCATGGTCATCGCCGAACAGCATTTCCATGGTGGCCAGGATGGCGACATCGGCGTATGGGCGGGCGTTGGTCAACCAGGGCTCTCGTGTTTCCAGGTATTCATAGGCGTGGCCGATGATGCGATACGTCTCCGGGTCCATGCGGCCGGACGGATGCAGCTGGTCGCCGACGCTGGCCAGGCAGCCCAGGCTGGCGATCTGGGCGCATTCGTAGCGCAGGGCGTCCGGGTGCTTGAAGCCGCCGAATTCACCCCAGGCCGTATGGAATTTGCCGGTCATGCCGACGACTTGGCCGGGCTGCAGCTGAGTGAAATACCGGGCGTTCATGGGGAAGAAGTCATAGCCCCAGCCGCCGCTGGGAAGAGATTCGATTTCAAGGTGGCTGTCATAGGCAAAGAGGTCGTGGCGGCCTTTCTTGCTGGAGCCGTTGTGGTAGACGGTGGCCTGCGGGTTTTTGCCCCAGATGAGGTCGGTGGTGGCCTTCAGGTAGCGCTTGTACGTCCTGGCCGCGAACAGCTTACGGTCCTCCGGCGAGTCGGGGTCCAGGCCGAGTTCGCGCATGGAGGCCTGGCAGCGTTCGCAGCAGCAGGGCAGTTCGCGGGTGATGTCAAACCAGATGCCCCCGGGCTGGTAGCGGTCGAGGACCTCCGCGGTCACGTCCAGGACTTGCTGCAGGTAGGGCGAATTGAGGCAGAGGTTCCGCCAGCCAGGCGGGCGGGTGGTGTGGGGGTGGCCTTCGCCGGGGCCGCCCAGGATTTTGCCGTCCGGGGCGCGGATGCACCATTCCGGGTGTTCACGGGAGGCCTTGTCATTCCAGCCGACGGTGATGTAGACTTCGGCGTTGATGCCTTCCTCGCGGCAGACCTTGAGCATGCCTCCGACGAGGTCGGCCTTCAGGTGCGGGTGGGTCAGGCCGTGCACGGCATCGGGATAGTAGCACCAGCCATGATGGCAGCAGGCGAAGAAGTTGATGGACTGGACGCGCCCGCGGCGCAGCTGCTCGGCGAATTGTTGTTCGCTGAACAGGGCGCCGACCTCCAGGCAATGCTCCGAGGTATGGAAGTCAAGGTGAATCTGGCGGTTGGGCAGGTTGGTCGCGAACATGCGGTTTTCTCCAGAATAACAGATTCGGGATTCGTGGTGTTCGGTCGGCCGGCGGCGGCTGGGGACGCATCCGGTCCGGATGGAATGAACTAATATACTCGTTTCGGCGGCTGGCGGAAACCACGGCGGGGATTTTCCGCTGAAAAAACGGCCCGAAATGGCGGGCGGGCGGCGCGGCCGGCGGTTGGCGGCGCGGACAGAACCATTTGTCTTCTCGGGTGTCTGACAAAGCATGGCCCAGATAGTATATTAGGACGTGGTCCGGGTGTTTTTCCGTCCGGCTCTCCTGGGCAGTCGGCACATGATACCAGGTTATTCGGGGACTGGCATGCATAAAGCGACCATGATGTTATTGTTGGCGGTGGCGGCGTCGGCGGCTGTCCTCCAGGGGCAGTCGCTGGACGGCTTCATCGAAGGACGCGGCCGCCGTTTGTGGGATACGACCGGCCGTATGGTTTTCGAGGCCTTTCCGGACACCCTGGTCTGGAATGCGTCCGACCACACGCAGATGCGCTACGCGGCGGATATCGCCGGGCGCCGCCGGAGTCTGACTTTTGCGGGAATGCCGTTGCCGGAAGTCATTTTTTTCTATGACGACCAGGCGGTTGACTGGCCGTCACGGAAGCTGGTTTCGCTGCAGGTCTCCGTGTTCAATCGCGGTGATTGCGGTTCCTGGGACAAGAAGCGCTTTCAGGCGGCGTTGTCGGCGTTGGAAAAACGCCTGTGGGAGTTGACGCGGGACCGCAATCCCCGCAAGAGCCGGCGCAACCTCGACCTGGCCCGCATTGAGCAGGTCACCTGGCGGGCTTCCGGCTACGACGTGTCCCTGCGCTGGAGCGGCCGCGGCGACGAGAATGAATACATCACGCTGCTTTTTGTCGAACGTGGCACGGCCGGCCGGCTCAGTGATGACATTCGCGCCAGCCATGACCGCAGTGAGCTGCGCAACCGCAAGGTGAAGGACCGGGATGGGACCGTGCGACTGGAAATTCCGCCGGTCACCCAGGGCGGTAAAGGCTACTGTGTCGGGGCGACCCTGGAACGTGTCCTGAAATACTTCGGTTCGGATGTCGACCAGCATATTATCGCCCAAATCGCCGAGTCGGACGCCAAGGCCGGCACCAGCATGGAAGTGGCGTTGCTGGCCCTGAAAAACGCCGACCGCAAACTGCATGTGCGAATCCAGGATTTGTATGTCGACGACAGTTTTGCCACCCTGAGCGGATTGGAGAATCTGTTTGACAAGTACAATCGGCTGGCACGACAGAAGCGCCTGCCGGAGGTGGAGAAGTCGCTGCGCCCGCGCGGGGGCGTGGTTGACCCGTCTTCACGGTTCTTGCCGCTGGACCAGTCGGTGTTCATTGAGAGCCGCCAGAAGCGCGACCGCGGCGCCAAGTGGTTCATGCAGCAGATTCGCAACAATATCGACCGCTCGTATCCGCTGTGCTGGTCGCTGGCGGTGTTCCCCCAGGATACCGACCAGCGCCAATTTGGCTTTCACATGCGCATCATCAATGGCTATAACCAGAAAAACAACACCATTATCTACACGGACACCTGGGGCGTGGAGTCAGCGCCCAAGACCATGCCTCTGGAAGAGGCCTGGGCCAAGACCACGCATCTCATCCTGGTCGCCCCGCGCTGAATTGGCCGCCGGCCGGGAAAGCGCTTCCGAACAGGCGGCCGACGGAGTTTGTGGCAGCACACGAATCAATGGCAGAAGCAAAGATGCCGCGGCATCGTCAAGGGAGACAGCACCATGAACGAATTCACGTATTACATTCCGACGAAGGTCATGTTCGGCCCCGGTGCCCTCAGCCACCTGAGCACGGTTCGCCTGCCCGGCCGCAACGCCCTGATTGTGATTACGGCCGGGAAGTCCGTGCGGGCCAACGGCTACCTGGAGCGGGTGCAGAACCTGCTGGCCGCCAACGGCTGCGGCAGCGTGGTCTTCGACCGCATTCTGCCGAATCCGATTCGGGCGCATGTCATGGAAGGCGCGGCCTTGGCCCGCCAGCACGAGTGCGACTTTGTCCTCGGTCTGGGCGGCGGCAGCCCCATTGACTCGGCCAAGGCGATTGCCGTCATGGCGACCAACCCGGGCGATTACTGGGACTATGTCTCCGGCGGCACTGGCAAGGGCCAGCCCCTCGAGCGGGCGCCTCTGCCGGTTGTGGCGGTGACGACCACGGCCGGGACTGGCACCGAAGCCGACCCCTGGACCGTCATCACCCACGAGGAACGGCAGGAGAAGATCGGCTTCGGCAACGACAGCACCTTCCCGGTGCTTTCCATTGTCGACCCCGAGCTGATGCTGACCGTGCCGCCCCTGCTGACGGCTTACCAGGGCTTTGACGCCTTCTTCCATGCGGCCGAAGGTTACCTGGCCAACATTGCCACGCCGATCAGCGACGCCTTCGCCCTGGAAAGCCTCCGGCTGCTGGGCAAATCACTGGCCACGGCCGTGGCCGACGGCCAGAACCTGCCGGCCCGGACCGATGTGGCGCTGGCCAATACCCTGTCCGGCATGGTGGAGTCCACCTCCTGCTGCACGTCCGAGCATTCATTGGCGCATGCCTTGAGCGCCTGCCATCCCGAGATGGCGCATGGAGCGGCCCTGCTGGCGATCTCCGAGGCCTATTTCAACTTCTTCGCGGACAAGGTCCCGGAGCGCTTCTGCGTCATGGCCCGGGCGCTGGGCCGGGATGGCCGCGAACCGCAGGAATTCATCGCGGCCATGACGCACCTGCAAAGCCAATGCGGCGTGCATGGCGTCCGCATGTCGGATTTCGGCATTGCCCGGGGCGACCTGCCGGCGCTGGTCGAAAACGCCTTTGTCACCATGGGCGGGCTGTTTGTGTTTGACCGCTATACGCTCAGCCGGGAAGACGCACTTGGAATCCTGGCCGCGGCCTACCGCTGAGAACGGCTTGGGTTTGTCGCAAATCGCCCTGGGCGGAAGCGGCGTTTATCCGCGGCCGCGCCGGCAGGTCACGACGGCAGGTCACGCCGGGCTGTGGTGTTTGAGCCACTCTTCGGTCATGGGGGCGACGGCGCCGGTTGAACGGACGGGGTCGGTGTGGTAGATGGCGGCAATTTCGTCAAGGGCGATGCTGACTTCCGGCGTCGGTTCGCCGTTGTTGGCGGCAAGCAGGGCGTCGATGCGGGTCCGGAGGACCAGCAGGCGCCAGCGCCAGGTCAGGCGAGCCCAGTCCGGCAGGGCGGCGTCCAGGCTGCTGACGGTGCGCCAGGCGTCTTCGGCGCCGCGGCCGTCCTGGACGCCGGCAGGACTGAAATAGATGCCGGTGGCGCGGGATTTGCGGTACCCGGGCCGCGGCGCCGGAGACCAGTGCATGGCCGACATGCCGCAGTGGTTGCGTTCCAGCTGGCGGAGAAGGGCGATGAAGGCCTCGGCGCCTGGGCAGCCGTATTCGTAGCGGCAGTATTCGCGCATGATGTCTTCCCAGGCATTGTTGCCGTTCCAGTAGAAGGCCGCGTAGGCGACTTTGTTGATGTCCTCGAAGATGCCTTCGGAATAGATCATGCCGCCGGAGGAGATGGTGCAGTTCTGCCCCCACAGGCGGGCAAACCGTTCCAGGAGCGGACTGGCGCCCATCCCGCCCCATGGGCAGCGGCCCCACATGCTGATTTCCGGGAAATTGATCAGGGCCTTGCCGGGAAAACGGCCGCGGCGGCGCGGAAAGACTGGAAATTCGCTGTGCGAATCGGCCAGGATGATGTCGAACCAGCTGCTCTTGCCGGTGTTGATGTAGTCGTCCAGCCCCTGCCATTCCGGTTCGCCGTGGCAGTCGAACAGCCAGGTGCTGAAGCTGATTTGGCAGCCGGGGAAATGTTTGCGGTAGAGCGGGGCGACGTGTTCGCCGGTTTTCAGCATGCCGTTGCTTCCCCAGGGAGCGCATTGCGGGCAGGCGCAGCCGCCCTGGTCGTAGGACCACAGGGAGGCGAGCTTGGGCTCCAGGTCGGCGAACCAGGCGATGGTGTCAAGGTGATTCTTGAGGATGAGGTCCAGGCCCTCCTGGGTAGACGGGCAGACCTCGCAGCCATAGAAGCTGCGCTTGGGGTCAGTTGCGCGCAGGTGGTCCGGGGTGTCGGCATAGCCCTCGTTCATCAGGGTCAGGACGGCCGGTTCCATGCCGACGTCCTTGCCGGTCTGATACAGTTCGTGCAGGCGCGCGATGAAGGGCGCCAGGGCGGGGTCGTCGGTGCTCCTGAAATGGTGCTTATCCGCCCACAGGGCGAGATAGTTGTAGCCATAAAGCGCCAGGTCTTCGATGTATTTGGCGACCTTTTCCACCGGGGCGACATGGTAGAAGTTGTAGAAATGGCTGGCGAAATAGGCGATGCGGACCGGTTTGGCCGGGGCCGTGGCGCCGCGCCAGGCGCCGAGGGCGAAGTCGCCGCCGTCGAACGTGCCGGTGCGGAGGACCTTGCCGAGGCCGTAGAGCAGGGCAGTGGCGCTGGCGCCGGTCAGCCGGACGTTCTGCCCCAGGGTGTCGGCAATGGTAAAACCCTCGGCTGGCAGCGATGCGTCCAAGGCCAGAATCAGGGCGTGGCCCGAGGCCGGGTCCTGGTCCGCGGCGTCGGCGACGACCGCCCAGGCGGCGCAGCCGCGGTCGGACAGGCGCTGGTTGAAAATGCGGGCGGCGTTGAGGAGAAAGTCGCCTGGGGTGTTGGCAAAGATGATGTGACCGGACATGATGATGGCTCACTTGTGGGGATGGGCGGGGATGTTCATGTTGTCCTGCGCGGATGGTTCCGGCGCAGTTCCTCGTACCAGTCGAGGAAGGCTTCGGTTTGCCGTTGCAGGCTGAATTCCTGCCCGCGCCGCGCGGCGGCGACCCGTCGATGAAGCTGGTTTTCGGGCCGGTCGCTGAGCAGGTAGATGATTTTGGCGGCCAGTTCCTGCGGGTTGCCTGGGGAGCAGAGGCTGCCGGTTTCGCCGTCGATGATCTGTTCCGGGATGCCGCCGACGGCGGTGGCGGCCACGGGTGTCCCGCAGGCCATGGCCTCGGTGATGGTCTTGCCGAAGGCCTCGGCCTTGGCCGTATGCACGAAGACATCGGCGGCCTGGTAGTAGCTCGCCAGCTGGCGTGGTTGGGACACGAATGGCACGCAGCGCAGGTTGACCTGCCGGAGAGCGGCAATGGGGTTTTTCATGCCGACGCAGACAAAGAGCAGGTCGGGCATCCGGGCCGCCGTCAGGCGGATGGCCTCCTGCAGGGTCTGCGGGTCCTTGAAGACGCTATGGCGGGCCGCGGCCGCAAACATGACAATCGGCGTGGCGGCCGGCAGGCCCAGCTCGCGGCGGGCGGCGGGCTGGTCGCCGGGACGGAACACGGTCGTGTCAATGCCATTGGGGATGACTTTGTAATCGGTGGCCTTGAGCATGGATTGCCGGGCCTGGTCCACCAGCCATTGCGACGGCGCGGTCACATGAAGCCGGGTGGCGGCGTAGATTTCGGCTTTTCGGCGCCAGTTTCCCGCCGTGGCATCACGGCGGCAGGCCGGGTAGACATCAAGTCTGGGGCATTGTCCGCAGCCGCTTTTCCATCGGTTGCAGTCCATGAAATAGGCACAGTGTCCGGTCATTGTCCAAGTGTCGCGCAGGTTGAGGATCAACGGCGCCTGGCGGGACAGTTCCGGCAGGATGCGCAAGTCGAAGTACCATCCGTGCAGGTTATGGCAGTGGATGACATCGGGCGGGGCCGGGCATGTTTTGAGGATTTGCCGGCAGCCGGGGAAGTCCATTTCCTCGCGTCCGGCGCGCCAGTCGGCCAGGCGTTGCGGGGAGGCGAGGCGGTCCAGGCAGCGGGCCAGGCGCCGCGCCCCCGGCAGGGCGGGGTCGCTGGCACGGGCGATTTCCGCGGCCATCTGCAGCAGCCGCCGACTCATGCCCCGGGCCGGCAGGCGCGGGATTTCCAGGACATCCGGGTCGTTGGAGTAGTTGCGGCCGACGGCCAGCCAGGAGCCATGCCCCAGCTCGCGGTAGCGCTGGAAAAGCCCCAAGGCCGAGCCTTCGGCGCCGCCGCCGCGGTCTGCTGTATTGATCTGGAGGATGTTCACCGGGACTCGGGAGGACAATGAGGAAACGGCAGGTGGAACCGGGAAGGCCAGGTGCGGCTTGGCTAGAAACGCCCATACTATAGCGGTGGATGCCGGAAACGGAAAACATCACCGCGGATTTTCGTTTGCCATTCAGGCCGGATATAGTAAGGGGTCGGCCGTTTGCGGTTTGGGCCGCCGCGGCCCGTCCGGATGCCGGCCGTTTGCGGTTTGGGCCATCCTGAACACGAGGAAAGGTGCAGGAGCAGTCATGACTACGGGTTCCGAATCGTCGATGTCTCGTCTTGATCCCTGGACGCGGCTGTTGCTGAGTGCGCTGTTGCTGCTGGCGGCGGCTGTATTCACGGTGTCCGGCGACGCCTGGCATGTCGGCGTGATGACCCTGGTGGCGGTGGCCGGTGCGGCCATGTTTCCGACTCTTGAGTTTCGTTCCCGGCCGTTGATTTATGCTGTTCTGGCGGTGCTGATAGCCCTGACGATTCTGGACCAGACCGCGCCGGTTCGCTGGGGGCGGTTTTTTTTCATGCCGTCGAATGTGCTGTGTCCCTTCTTTTTGTTCAGCGGTGCGGCCGGCTTGTACTTTCGGCGTCATGAGGCGGTGGTCGGATGGGTGGTCGGTTGTGCCCTGATGGCGCTGTTCCTGGCCGGCTTTGTGGTTGAACCGCCATCGGGCCTGCCGCGTCTGGGGCTGGAAGGACAGCAGCTCTGGGTCTGCCGTCATTTTTTTGTCTGGTACGCCATGGTTGTCGTCGCGAGCATGGCGTTGCTGCTGCTGGTACTGGCTCGCCATGGGCGACGGCTGCGCACTTCGGTGTCGCCGGGCGGCTGGCGTCGCCCGGCCTGGCTGGCGGTGGCCTTTGTCCTGTCCTTGGCCGTCATGCAGGGGCTGACAACCGCGATGAAAAGCCAGGAAATGCGGATGCGGCGGTTGTTTCTGGCCATTTTCCAGCTGGACTTGCCGCGGCCGCGTGAGCCCGGCGGGGTTGACATCGCCGATCGTATCAACCTGCGTCATCCCTCGCCATTGCTTCGCGACGACGATTTGGCCGTGGTTCTCCGGGTAAAGGCCGCCGCCATCCCCGGCTACCTGCGGACGAGGGCCTTCACCGCCTACCGCGATGGCTGCTGGGAAAAAAACTCCAGCCCCAGCCGCCAGCTGCCACAGCTGGCGGCCGAAGGCGAACTGGCCTTCACCATTTTCACCAGGGCCGTGGCCGGTGGCCCCGGCGACGCTCCGGCCGCCGGCGCCGGGGCCGGGGTCGAGCGCCAGGAAATCTATCCGGCGGCCCGTTTGGAGGTCTTGCCCGCCCCCGGTGACGCCACCGCCTTTGAAATGTTTGCCGAACAGCTTGGTGAAAATGACGATGGCGTCCTGGAGCCGGCAAAATGGCGGTCGCAGTCCGGATGCGTCGTTGTCCGCACGGGCAACGTCGTGGACAGCGCCTTCCCCGGCCCGACCGGTTCGTCCCCCGGTGATGACTACCTGGCCGTCCCCCCGGAAATCGCCCCGGGCCTCGACCGCTGGCTGGAGACCGCGCTGGGGACGGGCCAGGAGGCAGCCGGCGATCGGCGCACCATGGCCCGGGTCATGGCTTTTTTTCACCGGAATTTCGCCTATGACCTGCACGCGTCTCCGGCGCCGGAGGAGGTCGACCCGGTGTTGGCCTTCCTGGACGGGCCGCGGCGCGGACACTGCGAATTGTTCGCTTCGGCCACAGTCCTGTTGTTGCGTCGGGCCGGCGTTCCGGCGCGCTACGTCACCGGTTTCCTCTGCCGGGAGCGGCTTCGTTTTGGCGGCTATTGGGTGTCGCGCCTGCGTGACGCCCATGCCTGGGTGGAGGCGTATGACCGGGACAAAGGTCAATGGGTCCTGGTCGAAAGTACGCCTGGAACAGCCGCGGACTTGGTTGCACCCCAGGCTGGGGTGAACCCGTTCCAGGCGTTGTGGGACAGCCTCAAGTTTCACTGGCAGCGCCTGAATGCCATGCTGAGGCGGGGGCACGTGGCCGTCGTGGTCATGATTGGCGTCGGACTGGTCCTGACTTCGCTCCAATGGCTGTTTTTCCATCCGTGGCTGGCGCCCGTGACCTGGCCTTTGAGCCTGTGGCTGCTCTGGCGCTGGACCCGGCGGCGGTGGCTGAAACGCCGCCAAGGCGGCTTGGACGGTCCACGCGGCGTGCTCAGCCGGTCCTACCGGGACATCTGCCGCACCCTGCAACGGCGCGGCGTCGTCGTGACACCCGACATGACGCCGGCCGAGCTGGCCGCGTCGTGCCAAAACCACGGCCTGAGCGCCTGGGCTGAGCTGCTGGAGCTATTTGGCCAGATGCGCTACGCCGCCGGCGAGCCCCGTCCGGAACAGGTGGCCGACTTCCTGGACAAGGTGCGAACCGCGCAAAAACAGACCCGCTGAATTTTCCGCCCGCGAATCTGCCGCCGGGGAGGCCATGGACGCTATGGAGCCCGGAGCCCGGAGCCCGGAGCCCGGAGCCTGGAGCCCGGAGCCCGGAGCCTGGGGGATGGAGTCCGGAGCCTGGAGCCCGGAGCCCGGAGCCCGGAGCCTGGGGGATGGAGCCTGGGAGCGGATAAACGGCATGGTGCCTGCCACAAAGATCATAATTGCGCATGAATTGTCGGGTATTTGTTTGATTATGAGCAAATATGAGCTATATTCAATCAAAAACAATCAACAATGGTTTGCATTTGCGCAAAAGGGCGGCTGACCATGTCCAGCAACAGTCATCGGATGTTAACGGCGGAGCGCGAGCAGCGGATCATGCAGCTCCTGCGTGATTCCGACATTTTGACGGTTGGCGCGCTGAGCGATGCATTGGGGGTTTCGGAGGCGACGATTCGCCGTGACCTGCAAGGCATGCATGAACGCGGCTTGTTGGAGCGTGTGCACGGTGGTGCGGCGTTCAAGCCGGAGGCGATGCCTGAACCGCTGTTTGCGGACAAGCAGGAGCAGTTTACCGAGGCGAAGCAGCGCATTGCGGCCGCCGCTCTGGCGATGATCCGCGACTACGACACGATTTTTCTCGACGGCGGCAGCACGGTGTTGAAGCTGGCCCAGCTTTTGGAGAATCGCCGTCATCTGACCATTGTGACGAATTCGCTGATGGCGGCGGCGCAGTTGATGGAGAGCGGTCATCACCTGATTCTGTGCGGCGGTGAATTTCGTGCGATCAGCCGGACTCTGGTGGGGCCGTTGTCCAAGCCGATATTGGCGAGCATTGCGGTGGACAAGGCGTTCATGGGGACGATTGGTTTCACGCTGGGCGACGGCATGAGCACGACCGATGCCAACGAGGCGTTCACCAAGGAACAGGTGATGCGCCGCGCCAAGCAGGTGATTCTTCTGGCTGATCACAGCAAGTTCGGGACCAGGTCGCTGATTCGCTGCGGCCTGGACCGGCCTCTGGATGTCTTGATTACGGATGCCATTGACGATAAATTGCGTCAGGCCCTGGCTGACCAGGGCACGGACGTCGTGGTCGGCACCAGCTTTGAGTGATCTTTTCAGCATGGCAATGCCATTAGGCAGCAAACAAGAAAAGGGAGCAAGGATATGGCGAACGCGGTAGTGATGCCCAAGGCCGGCAATTCGGTCGAGGAATGCCTGTTGTCGAAGTGGCGGGTCAAAGTCGGTGATGCCGTGAAGACCGGCGACGTCATTTGCGATGTCGAAACCGACAAGTCCGCGATTGAGGTGGAATCGACCGGTGACGGCACGGTTCTGGCCCTTTTCTGGAATGAAGGCGACCTGGTTCCAGTGCTGCAGAATATTCTCGCTTTGGGCAATCCGGGCGAGGACGCCTCGGCCCTGGCCCCGGCCGGCGGCGGCGCGGCGGCGCCAGCCGCACCTGAGACAGCGGCGGCCGCCAGCGCTTCCCCGGCTGAGGCGGCTGAGGCGGCCGCGGCCGCGGCCGCGGCGCCGTCCGGCGTGAGCCACGGTCCGATGAGCCCGCGCGCCCGGAAGTTCGTCGCCGAGCATCCGTTTGTCGTGCCCGCGTTGACGGGCAGCGGCGCCGGCGGCCGGATTATGGAACGCGACGTGGCCGCGGCCTACCAGGCGGCGCCACGGCTCAGCCCGACGGCGGCCGCCATGCAGGCGGACGGTGTCGCCGCCCCGGCCGCAGGGACCGGCCTTGGCGGCATGGTCCGCTCCGGAGACATGGGCCAGGCCGTCCCCGCCGCCGCGGC
>CAYOUR010000019.1:16965-27054 GCA_964407145.1 uncultured Lentisphaeraceae bacterium
TTGGCGGCATGGTCCGCTCCGGAGACATGGGCCAGGCCGTCCCCGCCGCCGCGGCGCAGACTCCGGCCGCCGCGTCGGCTCCGGCTCCGGCCGCCGCGTCGGCGGCCGCCGGCGCGGATGTGATCACGGAGAAGCCGTTCCCGCAAATCCGGAAGATCATTGCCAAACGCCTGCACGAGTCTTTGAGCACGATGGCCCAGTATACGTTGAACGCCGAGGCGGACGTCACCGGCCTGCTGGCGCTTCGTCAGCGGATCAAGGACGGCGCGGAAAGCCTGAACCTGGCCAATGTCAACATCGGCGACATGGTGATGTACGCGGTCATCAAGACGCTGCAGAAGCATCCCGAGTTCAACGCCGAGTTCAGCGACAATGTGCTGCGGATGCATTCCGCGGTCAATATCGGCTTTGCCTGCGACACGCCGCGCGGGCTGATGGTGCCGGTTCTGCACCAGGCCCAGAACATGAGCCTGGCGGAAATGGCGAAAACCGTCAAGGGCCTGGCCAGGCAGGCGAATGACGGCAACCTCAATCCCGACCTGATGGCCGGAGCGACGTTCACGGTCAGCAACCTGGGCGCTTTCGGCATCACGACCTTCACGCCGGTCATCAGTGCGCCCCAGGTCGCGATTCTGGGCGTGTGCAAGACCATCCTGCGGCCGGTCCGCGACCGCGGCGGCGCCGTTGAATACCGCGATTTCATGCAGTTCTCCCTGACCATGAACCACATGGTCATCGACGGCGCCCCCGGCGCGCGCTTCCTGCAGACCCTCAAGAGCATGGTCGAGAATTTCGACCTGGTCTGCATCGCCGGATAATCGCGGGGCCGGCTTCCGGCCCGGTCGCCGGTCACGGCGTTTTCATCGTTACCGTCAACAAGTCCAAGGAAAGTTAAGGCAGCAACCATGTATGATCTGATTGTCATCGGGGCGGGGCCCGGTGGTTACGAGGCGGCGGCCTACGCCGCCAAGCTGGGCCGGAAAGTCGCGCTGTTTGAAAAGGCGGAATTGGGCGGCACCTGTCTGAATGTCGGCTGCATCCCGACCAAGACGCTGCTGCGTTCGGCGCGGGCGCTGGAGGAATGCCGGTCGGCGGCGCAGTATGGCGTCGCCGTGGGCGAGGCCCGTTTTGACCTGGCGGCCGTCCAGGCCCGCAAACGGCAGGTGATTGCCATGCTGGTCAAGGGCGTGGCGGGCATGCTGAAGCGCGCCGGCGTGGAGGTCATCAAGGCCGAGGCCAAGTTGGTCGGCCGCGGCAAGGTGGTGGCCGGCGACCGGGAGTACGAAGCCGCCAACATCCTGGTGGCCACTGGCTCCGTGCCGGCCGCGCCGCCGATTCCCGGCCTGCGTGACAATCCCGGCGTCCTGGACTCCACCGGCATCCTCGGCCTCGAGGAAATCCCCGCGAGCCTGGTCATCATCGGCGGCGGCGTCATCGGCCTGGAATTCGCGTCGTTCTTCGCGGCGGTCGGCACCAGGGTCACCGTCGTGGAAATGCTGCCGAAAATCGCCCCGGTCGTCGACGACGAGATCGGCAAGAAGCTGATGGGCGAGCTCAAGAAGGCCGGCGTCATGTTTCATCTGTCGTGCAAGGTCGTTCGTATCGAGGGCACGACGCTGGTCTATGCGACTCCCGATGGCCAGGAGGAAAGCGTCACCGGCACCTGGATTCTCAATTCGACGGGACGGAGCCCCGTTTTGCAGGGAATCGGCCTGGAGGAAGCCGGCGTCGACTTTGACCGTCGCGGCATCAAGGCGGACGAGTTCGGCAAGACGAATGTGCCCGGGGTCTGGGCGTGCGGCGACGTCACCGGCCGCTGCCTGCTGGCGCATGCCGCCACCCGCGAGGGCGTGGTCGCGGTTAACAACATGTTCGGGATTGCCGACCGGCTGCGCCTCAGCGCCATTCCCTCGGTGATCTACACGCATCCGGAGGTCGCCCAGGTCGGTGCGACCGAGGAGGACTTGAAAGCGCGCGGCGTCGCCTATCGCAAGGCCGTCATGCCGATGGCCATCGCCGGCCGTTTCATCGTCGAGAACGCCGGCCAGTCCGGCACCGTCAAAGTCCTGGTGGGCGAAAAATACGGCCAGGTCCTCGGCGTGCATATGATCGGCGGCTGCTGCGGCGAATTCATCGCCTCGGCCGCGGCCATGGTCGAGATGGAACTGCGGGTCGAGGACGTCCGCCAGATCGTGTTCCCGCATCCGACGACCTCGGAGGCCCTGAAGGAAACCATTCTGCATGCCTGAACCGTCCGGGCGCAGGCCAGTCGCGCGACCGCGGCCTGGCGGCAGCCCGCGTCGGCCGATGACTTTTTCCCATATTCCACGAGCCAGCATAGCCAACAAGGAGCCTCAGTCATGACGAAGAAACTGGAGATTTATCCCGAGGAGCTGTTCAAGAAGGGCCAGATCGACTTCGCGCCGATTCCGGTCTGCGCCTACGACAAGACCCTGGCGGAAGAGAAGAAGCTGTTCAGCAAGAGCGAATTCGTCACCATCTACCATGACATGATGGTGTTGCGGACGTTTGAGACGATCATCAACGAGATCAAGCTGAAGGGCGAATACCAGGGTGTCAAGTACAACCACGCCGGGCCGGCGCATCTGTCCCTGGGACAGGAATGCGCCGCCGTCGGCCAGGCCTATGGCCTGGACGTCGACGACCTGATCTTCGGCTCGCACCGCAGCCACAGCGAAATCCTGGCCAAGGGCCTGTCCGCCATCCGCAAGCTGGATGACGTCGCCCTCGAAAAGACGATGCGGGACTTTTTCGGCGGCGCGACCCTGGCCGTCGTCGAGAAGACTTTCTCCGGCAGCATCAAGGACCTGGCCCGTCATTTTCTGATTTATGGCGCGTATGCCGAGATTTTTGCGCGGGTGACCGGCTTCAACAAGGGCTGGGGCGGTTCCATGCACGCGTTTTTCACGCCGTTCGGGATTTATCCCAACAACGCGATTGTGGGCGGTTCCGGCTCAGTGTCTCCAGGAGCGGCGCTGTACAAGCGGGTGAACCGCCAGGGCGGCATCGTCGTGTGCAACATCGGCGACGCGTCGTTCGGCTGCGGTCCGGTCTGGGAAGGCCTGATGTTTTCGGCCATGGCGCAGTATCGGACGTTGTGGGACCAGGAGCTTGGCGGCGGCCTGCCCCTGCTGGTGAACTGCTTTGACAATCAATACGGCATGGGCGGCCAGACCAATGGCGAGACCATGGGCTACGAATTCCTGGCCCGGATCGGCGCCGGCGTCAACCCGGACCAGATGCATGCCGAACGCGTCAACGGCTATGACCCCCTGGCCGTCATCGACGCCGTCAGGCGCAAGAAGGACATCCTGCTGGCCGGCAAGGGGCCGGTCCTGCTCGATGTGGTCACCTACCGCATCAGCGGCCACTCGCCTTCGGACGCCTCCAGTTACCGCTCCAAGGAGGAACTCGAACGCTGGACCGCGGCGGACGCCATCCCGGCCTATGCCCAGAAGCTCGTCAGCGGCAAAATCGCCAGCCAGGCCGAGCTCGACAAGGTCAAGGACGGCGTTGAGAGCCTGGTCTTCGATATGTTCAAACTCGCGATCGACCCGGAAGTGTCGCCCTATGAAAGCATGGATTCGCGCTTCATCGAGACGGTGACCTTCTCCAACCAGAAGGTGGAGAAATTCGGCGACCGGGAGCCGGAGTTTCTGCAGAAGTTGGAGGACAACGACCAGTACAAGCGGATTCAGGCGAAGGAGCGGTATGCCGGCGCCGACGGCAAGGCGGTTCCGGCCATGAAGCAGTATAACTTCAACGACGCGGTTTTCGAGGCGATGGTGCACCGGTATGCGATCGACCCGACCATGGTCGCCTTTGGCGAGGAGAACCGTGACTGGGGCGGCGCCTTCGCCTGCTACCGCGGCCTGACCGAGCTCCTGCCGTATCACCGTCTGTTCAACTCGCCGATTTCCGAGGCCGCGATTGTCGGCGCGGCAGTCGGTTACGCGATGGCCGGCGGCCGGGCCGTGGCCGAACTGATGTACTGTGACTTCCTGGGCCGGGCCGGCGACGAAGTCTTCAATCAGCTGTCCAAGTGGCAGGCGATGTCGGGCGGCATTTTGAAGATGCCGGTGGTGTTGCGCATTTCGGTCGGCTTCAAGTACGGCGCCCAGCATTCGCAGGACTGGACCGCGCTGGTGAACCACATTCCCGGGCTGAAGGTCGTCTATCCGGTCACTCCGTATGACGCCAAGGGTCTGCTGAACACGGCCCTGGCCGGAACCGACCCGGTGATCTTCCTGGAAAGCCAGCAGCTGTACGGCAAGGGCGAACGCTTCCATGCCGAAGGCGTGCCGGCCGGATACTACGAAATTCCGATCGGCGAGCCGGATGTCAAGCGCGCCGGCCAGGACCTGACCATTCTTACTTTCGGTCCGTCGCTGTTCAAGGCTTTGGACGCCGCCGGCATCCTGGCGGAAAAACATGGCGTGGAAGCCGAAGTCATCGACCTGCGTTCGGTCAATCCGCTGGACTACACGAAGCTGGTGGAGTCGGTCAGGAAGACGGGCAAGGTCCTGCTGGTCAACGAAGCGGTGGAACGCGGCAACGTCATGCACAACATCGCCGCCAACCTGACCCAGCTCTGCTTTGATTATCTCGACGCGCCGCCGGTCGTGGTCGGCGCCCGCAACTGGGTCAGCCCAGCCGCCGAACTGGAAAGCAAGTACTTCCCGCAGGTGAGCTGGATTCTCGATGCCGTCCACGAGCGCATCATGCCCCTGGCGGGCTACCAGCCGGAAACCAACCGCACCCTCGGCGAACTGGAACGCATCAGCCGTCTCGGCGTCTGAAGTTTGGCGCCGGCGCCAGGAACCACTGATGGGCACCGAACAACACCGAAGGTCATTTTGGGAAGAAAGGCATCAGGCGATTGGCTGTGCCGGTTGAAATCCTAATATGTGAAACGTGACTGAGGCCGACAGGCTTCATAAACAAGATCAGGGTGAGTCGTTGTCCATCAGCGCTTCAATACATGCGCGTCTTCCGGGCATTTTGAACCGGAGGCCGAGGTGGTTGTTTTGCGACAATAACTTTGAATGTTATGACGGCAAAGCAGGCGTGACGACGGCGGCGGTGCTTCGGTCTGAGGGCGTCTGGTCTGGCGTGGCCGGGTTTGGCGCGCGGGCGGCGTTACTGGTCGTAGAGGCCGCAGTCCCGCCAGCGCGGCCAAGTGTCGCGGGTGATGTCGAAGACATTGACGGCGAACGGGTGCTGGCGGAAGGTCTCGCGGAGAAAGGCCGTGTGGCCGGTGACGTATTCCCGCAGCTCCCGGCGCTGTCCAGCGGCGGCCGCGCGGTGGCGGCGGAGGAAGTCGACTTCGCGGGCGGCGTAGTCGAGTCCCAGGCGCAGAAAGCCGACGCGCGCTAATTCCGGCGATGCTGGCGGGGCGGCCCGTTGCGCCTGGTCGAGGGCGGCGGCCATGGCGGCCAGGACATCGGGCGTGTAGTAGAACGGCAGCTTGTCGAGCAGTGAGAGCTGGGTGTTGCTGAGGTCTTCGAGTTCGGCGACCTCGGACGCCTGTCCGGCGGCCAGGCGGTCGGTTACCTGTTCGCAGAGCGCGAAGTATTGGCGCACGGCCTGGGCGGCCGGCCCGAAGCCGTGCCGGCAGTAGTCCTGGACGATGTCCTCGGCGTCCAGAGACGGATCCCAGAGCATCCGGGCGAGCACATAGTAGTTCAGGCCCTGCGTGGCCCAGTGGTGCATGAGCGAGTCGAAGTCGGCGGCCATCATGCCGGTCTGGCGGCAATGCCGGAGGTCCCGGGCCAGCCTCCTGACATAGACGGCGGGCATGCCGTGGCCGTCCAGGAGCAGATTGGGGCGCAGGCGCATTTCCGGTGAAATCCCGGCCCAGAAGTCCCAGGCGTCCCGGTCGCGGTCCAGGGCGTCGTCGTGGAAATACTGCAGGCCGACAAAGGACACGGCGAGATTGTCGGGAACGTCGCGGTAATAAAGCGGCGGCGCCTGGTAGCTGGAATAGGCCAGATACATGATCTTGAGGTCGGGCGCCGCTTGTTGCACGCCGCGGGCGACCTCGCTGGTGAAGCGGAGCATCCGGTCGGTGAGGCCAGGATACTGGAAGACCGGGCGGTTGCGGCCGAGGAAAATCCGCCAGGTCCGCAGCCGGTCGGTGCGCGGGTCCCAGGCGCGGCATTGCGGGCACAGGCAGAAAATGTCCTTGGCCCCGCCGTCGCACGGCGAGACCATGTAGTATTCCAGGTCAGGATTGGCGGCTTTGGCCGCGAGTGCCTGTTCGACCGTGGCGGCGATGACGGCCGGGTTGCTCTTGCACAGCCTGATGTCGTCCTCATGCGTCGTCCGCGTCCCGCAGGGCTGCAAGGCAAAGAACTCCGGCCGGTCGGCGTAGTTGTTTTTCCAGGCGTAGAAGGTCCCGCCGCCGGCGGAGCGGAGGCGCCCGCCCAGGCGTAGTGCCGGCCACCAGGACGCGTGCGGCGCCAGGGGGGCGGTGGTTTCGCGGGGGTCCAGGCCGAGGCGGTCGCAGGCGGCCAGAAAACGCGTGCCGCGGGGGATGCTGACGATCGAGCCGTCCGGCGCCTGCCAAGGATTGGCGCGGCTGGAATAGCCGTTGCGGATGGCGCGTTCGGCCAACGCGGGCCGGTCAGTCTGGCGACAGGCCGGAATGGTGATCATGTTGGCCGGCTGGAAGGCGTCGCCGAGCTCGCCGGGCCAGAGTTTCCGGTAGTCGAGGAAGTCGTGCAGGAAGGTCTCGACAGCCCAGCGCAGGTTGGCGGCATTGATGACCACCGCATTTTGGCGACTGACCATGACGATGTCCTCCTGGTCCAAGTCCGCCGTGGCGCAGCCGGCGGCGCGGGCCAGGGCGGTGTCACCCAGGGCGATGACGGCCGGCCAGGCCTTCTCCGCATGGGTGAACGACATCTTGCCCGTCTCATCGGTCTTGACCGCCACTTTGTTTTCGGTGGCGAGGGTCAGTTGTGCGCCGGAGATCATGGCGACGACCTCGGCCAGGCGCCGGGCTGCGTCGAGCTGGACGGATGACGAGGTCGCGGTCATGAGGAGGGCGGCCGGTTCGCCCCGGTTGACGATGGTGGTCGGCGCCCCAGGCAGGGCGGTTCGGGAGCGGCTCGGCGTCAGTGGCGCCGGCGGCCGCGGGGTGGTCGGCACCGGTTCGTTGCTGGCTGGTCCGAGCGGGACCGGGTCCCAGGCTTCACGGGCTTCGGCGGGGGCGCTGACGCCGGCGTCAAGGATGATCTTTTGCAGCATCTGCGCCAGGGGGCGGTATTGCTGCCAGGCGGCGTTGGCGGTCTGGTGGTAGGGCTGGCGGAAGGACGTGAAGGATTCGCTGAGGCGCGCGTTCAGGAAGATGACACGGCCTTTGCCGAACCGGTTGCTGGTCATGGCGGCCTGGCCGGGGGCGCCGAGCAGGGCCGTGGCCGTGGTCAGACCGGCCAGGGCCAGGCCGGGGCCGTGCAGGGTGTGCCGGAACAGGTCGGGGTCTTCGCCGATGCCGTTGAGCAGGGGGTCGTCCGGGCGCAGGACGGCGTAGGGGCCTTCCAGAATGGTGATGAGCTCCGCACCGAGCAAGTCCGCCCAGGGGCCGGTCGAGGTCAGGTCAGGCGGGGGAAGGCAGCGGTCGCCCAGGAGGACGACGGTGCCGCCATTCTCCACGAAGGCCCTGGTCGCAGCGAGGTCATTGTCCTTGGCGAACAGCGTCCTCACCTTCGGGTCCCGGTTCTGGCCGAGGAGATAGACGGCGGCGGCATGGCCGGAGTAGTCGGCCTGGGCCGGGGTCCAGGGCAGTTCTGCCAGGGCCGGCTTGGCGTTGTCCCATTGCGGGTTGAATGCCGTGGCCACCAGGAGTTCACGCAGCCGCAGCGCCGATGGGCTGACGATGAGCGCGGCCGTCCGTGGCTGAGCCGATATAACAACCGGCGCCGCCAGCAGGGCAATGCTGAAAAGTAGTGATCGTGTCATGGCAGTCTGCCTTTCCTGGAATGGCATTTCCCGGCGTTACGGTCCGGACGGTGCGCCCGTCCGGGAGGAGTGCGTTCATCAAAGCGTTTTCTTCAATCTCAGGTCATCGAGCCACAGGGACGCTTCCTGGCCGGTTGGATTGGCGATTTCCAGCTGCAGGCGGAAAGAGGCGCCGTCGTCTCCGGGAAGGATGAACGGTTCGAACAGGAATTCGCGCCAGCCCTTGGCGTCGACAAATCCGTTTGGCAGTTCCTTCAGGGGGCAGCTGCCGTTTTGGCCGTTGTGTTCCCAGAGGAGCGTCGGTTTCAGGATGAGACCGGAGGGATTCTTGCACCAGCCGCTGAGCACCCAGCTGGTCGTCGGTGCGGTTTTGACGGCGATGCGGCTGGCGGCGACGGCGTTGCCGCCGGCCGGCAGGGTCGTCAGCAGGGAACGGCCCTGTCCGGCGTGGTAGTTCGCCATGGCGTTGTGGAAGTCGTCCCGGTTGTCGTCCCGGGTGATGGCCATGGCGTCCGGCGCCAGGTCCCAGGCGTAATCACCGAACTCGAAGGCGCCATTGACCAGGTAGTTGAACAGTCCTTTGCGGGCGGCGAGGAGGTGGTCTTGGGCGACACGATGCCAGGGCCGCAGTTCCGGGCGGTTGCCGTACATCATCAGGCCGAGGTCCAGGGCGTTGCCGCCCTGCAGTTCGCACAGGCGTCTTTCGCGCGCCTCGCCGGCGCTGACCGCGGCCTGCAGAACCGTGGTGACGAGGCCGTCGTCAAGGACCGCGCGGGGCTCCGCCGGGAAGGTGAACACCATCGGCACGCCGATGCCGGCGGCCTGCTGGTAGGCGCGCACCATCTTCGCGAAAATTTCCGTGTAATCGAGGCCGTCGCGGAAGAATTGGATGCGTTCCTGCTGCCGCGGGTCGCCGGTTTCGCGTTCGGCCTGTCTGAGCAGCTGCCGGGCTGCCGCGAGTCGCTCCGGCGAGAACATGCCGGCATAGCCGTTGAATTTGTCCGCGTAGTCGATGGTTTTGCCGGCCTCCAGTTGTTGTCGCGCCCAGGTCTGCGTGGTCTCTTCCAGCAGCTCGAAATACTCGCGCATGGCCGCCGCCGCCGGGCCGAAGCCGGCGGTGCAGAAGTCGTTGATGACTTCTTCGCGCGACCGGTTCGGGTTCCACATCAAGGCGGCCAGCAGATAGTAGTTCAAGGCGTTGTTGGCAAAATCCTTGCCGCCTTCGCCGTAGAGGCCGATGGCGCCATTTTCGTGCAGCAGCCGGATATTGTCCGCGATGGCCCTGGTGTGCAGCCAGGGCAGGCTGCAGTAGTAATGCGTGCCCCAGTATTCGCGGCCGACGAATTTGGCGCCGAGCCGGGCAAAGGCCTGCAGGCGGTCGCTCAGACCCTGGCGGGCGGCCTCGGTGGCCAGTTCGCCGCAGGAATAGGTGGCCGAGATGTAGACGTTGTCGGGGAGCGGTCGCAGATCGCGTGGAATCCCGGAATAGAAGGAATAGGAGAAAATGCCGATTTTGGCGCGCGGGTTCAGGGTTTTGACCTGGGTGGCGACGGCGCGCACGAACGCGAACATCCGGTCGGTCAGGTCAACGCGGCCGAAGGCGTTGTCCCAGGGAATCGTGTCTTCGGCTTTGCAGGCCGGGCATTCGCAGAAGAGGAAGCCGTCATTGGGCGAAATCGGCATGATGTGCTCACTGTCGGCTGCCGCGATCTTTTCCGCGAACAGCCGCCGCACCTCGGGGTTGGATGTGCACAGCTGGCCGGCCTGGCGGGTGGGGACGGCGGGTTTGTCCGGTCCGATCCAGTTATGCGGGGCGACCAGGGAGAAGTATTCCGGGTGCGTGGTGATTTCCTGTTTGGGGATGTAATAGGGGAAATAGTGGTTGAAGCCGCTGGTTCCGCGGAAGCCGAAGACGGAGCGGCCGAAGCGCATGCGCCGCGTCCAGACGGCGAGGTCGCGGGTTTCGTTGCGGGCCTTCATACGGTAGCCGAAGCTGGGGTTGCGGATGGCGAAGACGGGCGCGTCGGTCAGTTCCCCGGCCGGGATTCTCAGGTTGTTCAGCCGGGGCATGACTTCTCCGAGCGGTCCTGGCCAAAGCCACCGTGT
>CAYOUR010000020.1:0-13950 GCA_964407145.1 uncultured Lentisphaeraceae bacterium
GCTGTGCTGCGCTACCAGACCGAGACGGACACGGTGACGGTGTTTTCCTTCTACAATGAATGGAAGGACCGGCTCGTCTTCATCAATGACCAGAACCGCCGCCTGCGTTCCGGCGACATCTTCACCTTTGGTACTTACTGGACGCACCGGATTGACGCCAAGCTCAATGTGGACCTGTACTATATGTTCAACGACGTTGATGACGATTTCCCGGACAGCCGCGAATCCTGCGAGCGCAACCATCCGGTGGATACCAATCTCAGCCTGCACACGGTCGGCGGCCGCGTTTTTGGCCGGCTGAACGACAATTATGACTACAGTGTGGAGCTGGCCCGCCAGGGCGGCCGCAACAACGAGGGCGCCCGCAACCAGGGCATGATGCTCGATGCCCGCCTCCGCTACCATCTGCCGCCCGAGACCATGTTCAAGCCTACGGTCGGCCTGGAGCTGCTGTCGTTGACCGGCGACAAGTCGGATACCAGGAAGAGCGAGGGCTGGAATTCCCTGATGATGGAATGCCCGCTTTGGCGCGAGGAGCTGCTGACCATCATGAACAACGGCGTCTGGACCAACCTCAACATGTACCGCGGCGATGTGGTTCTCAACCTGACCGAAAAGGTGAAGTTGACCGGTGTCCTGTCGGCTCTGTTCGCCAATGAATCGGATTTTGGCAGCGGCGGCGGCCATTATCTGGGCACTTTGTTCAGCGCTTTTATTGACTATAAGCTGCTGGACAATTTGACCTTGTCCGCTGAAGCGGCCCATTTCAAGGCCGGTGACTACTATGCCAACGGCCAGGACAGTGTCTGGGCCCGGGTGCAGGCCATGCTGACCTTCTGAACATAGGCCCGTGGTTTTGTTTGGCGGCACGGGGCTTGCCCCCTGCCGCCTTTGTCTGTCGACGCTGGTTCGGTTTCGGTGTCTGTTGGCCGATGCGTTGATGCCGAACACAGTTCCCCTTTGGTTGGGACGCCCTGACTGAGGTCTCCGGGCATGGCAAAAAAATCCCGCCGGGGCGGGTGCTCCGGCGGGATGAAGGTGGAGGGCATTCTGTGCGGGCAGCGTCTTGGGGGCTCAGAACCACGGTTTTTGGTTTTGCACGTAGGTCTGTTCGAAGTCCTCGTCGGTCTTGGTCAGGTAGATGATGCCTTCAATCAGGCCGACAATGGCCACCAGGCCGTAGCCGATGCCGCAGGTGAAGGTTCCGCCAACCAGGGTCACCACCAGCATGATGATGCCTTCCTTGTTGTAGCCCAGGTAGAACTTGTGGATGCCGAGGCCGCCCAGGAGGATGCCGAGCAGGCCGGCCACGAGTTTGTTTTTCGGTCCCTGCAGCGGATTGCTGGAGGCCGTGACCAGGGAGACGCCGCAGTTGGTGCAGGCGACCTGGCTGGGTTCGGTCGCGGTGCCGCAGTTGGGGCAGAATTTCTTTTCGGCCTTGGGCGGGACGCCGCAGTTGGGGCAGGCGACGGCCTGCGGATGGACTTCCTTGCCGCAGTTTCGACAGAACATCGTGACCTCCTTGAGATGGTGATTGCCTTGGTTGCTTCATCCGCGCCTGGTCGGGAACGGCCTGGGTGAGAGCGGGATGTCAACGGCGACTTGTTCCCGACCGGGATGTCCCGGTGAGAATCCGCCTGCCCAGCGGGCTGGCGCAGGCGTCAAAAACCGACATTAGTGTAAATCGAAATTCACAAAATGCAACACGGGCGGAATACGGTTTTTGGCCCCGGGTTGCTTGCCGCTCTGGGGCACATCGCCCTGGATCCCCGTGCGTCTACTCAAGGCCAGGGAAAGCGGCGGCGGCGTGTCGATGTTTTTTTGCCTTGGCGCCTTGGCGTCACTGGCAGAAAAGCGTTTCAGGCATTAAATTTATCGTTTGTCTTAACATCATCTGCCCGGTCACGGGAAACGGCAATCAGGAAGCAGAAAAAAGGAGCTGCCTATGTCAGGCCACAATAAATGGTCGTCCATCAAGCACAAGAAGGGCGCCGCTGACGCCAAGCGCGGGAAGATTTTCTCGCGGGTCGCCAAAGAGATCATCATGGCCGCGAAGGATGGCGGCGGCGATCCTGAGCTGAATGCCCGTCTGCGTTCGGCCGTGGCGGCGGCCAAGGCGGCCAACATGCCCAATGACAACATCGACCGCGCCATCAAGAAGGGCACTGGCGCCGGCGACGGCGTTCCGATGGAAATGCTCAGCTACGAGGGCTATGCGGCCGGCGGCGTGGCGGTCATCGTCAACTGCCTGTCCGACAACCGCAACCGCACCGCGGCCGACATCCGGTCGTTCTTCAATAAGTACAACTGCAACCTGGCCGGCAGCGGCGCCGTGTCTTGGAAATTCCATCGCAAGGCCCGCTTTGTCGTGGAAGGCGAAGCCGCCAACGAGGAAAAGCTGTTTGAGATTCTGCTGGATGGCGGCGCCGATGTCGAGGACATTTCGGTTGAGGACGGCGTGGCCGAAATCCTTGGCGCTCCGGATGCGTTCAGCGACATCCTGGAGATTCTGGAAAAGGCGTCGATTCCGGTGAGCGAATCGAACCTTGCCCTGATTCCCGAGAACATGACCACCATCACGGACGTGAATGTCGCCCGCCAGGTGCAGAAGTTCATCGACGTCCTGGAAGACTATGACGACGCCCAGGAAGTGTTCACGGACATGGAGATCAGCGACGAAGTCGCCGCGCAGATGGAAGATGATGATTAAGGCGCCTCTCGGTTTGGACTGGCAGCCATAAAAAACCTGGGGCGTGATCGTCACGATCACGCCCCAGGTTTTTTATGTGCCGGCCATGGGTGTCGCTTTCAGGTTTCGGGCACTTGCCGGGCGGTCTCCGGCCAGTTGTTTCTGCGGCCGGCATTGTGTCTCAGAACACGGAGTCGGGGAAATAGAAGTCGCGGGCATTTTCCGGGGTGATGACTTCCGCGGGCATGATGTGGGTTTTCTGTTCGTCCGGGATTTCGTTGCGCAGGCCCTTGACCGCGAAGTCGACGGCGGTGGCGATCATGGCCGGTGGATACGTGACATTGAAGGGGATGGCCGGATTGCGGTCCAGGATCATTTTGACGACGGTTTTGCTGCCGGCGCCGCCGATGAAGTACCTGATGTCCTGGCGGCCTGATTCTTCGTAGGCCTTCAGAGCCCCGAGCAGGACGTCGTCGTCGCCGGTCCAGACGGCGTCGATGGAGGGGTATTTCTGCAGGAAATTCTCCATCAGCCGGAGGCCCTTTTCCGGGTCCCAATAGGCGGCCTGCGAGTCAAGCACGTCGATGCCGGGGTGTTTTCGGATGACTTCCATGAAGGCGTTGACGCGGTCGCTGTTGACCGGGCAGGGGATGCCCTCCATGATGACGATCTTGCCTTTGCCGTCCAGTTGTTTGGCCAGGGCTTCGCCGCAGGCGCGGCCGAAGCCGGGATTGTCGCCGGCGACGAAGACGTCGTGGACCGGCTTGTCCAGGCCGCGGTCGACGACGACGAGGTAGACGCCCTGCCGGGAGGCCTGCTCGCAAATCCTGGTCAGCGGGCCGGGCTCGTGCGGCAGAACGACCAGGGCGCTGATGCCCTGAACCAGCAGGTTTTCGATCTTGTCAACCTGTTCGCTGGAATCCTTGGCCGTGGAAATGATGACCCGCAATTCCGGGTCCTCGGCTTCCCATTTTTGCTTGGCCTGCTCAGCCCACCAGACCACACCGCCGGTCCAGCCGTGGTCCATGCCGGGAATCGAAATGCCGATGGTCAGCGGCGCGGACGTGGCGTCAGAGGGCTGCTTTTTGCAGGCGCTGGCGCCGGCGCAGAGGAGGAGGACAAGGGCCAGCCGGCCCAGGTGACGGATGGATTTGAACATGGCAGGGCTCCTGTTGGTGGGAGGGTGACTTGGGATTTCAAAGCGGGAATGGATGAAGGCGATTAGACTGGCTGGTTTTGGGGCCGCTGCAGCAGCACGGCGATGATGATGACGACGCCTTTGACGGCGCCCTGCAGGTAGACGGAGACACCCCACATGTCGAGGATGTTGGTGATGATGCCGAGGATGAGGATGCCGGCCAGGGTGCCGGTCATGGAGCCGCGGCCGCCGGTCATGGCCGTGCCGCCGATGATGACGGCGGCAATGGCATCCAGCTCGTAGGCGTTCCCGGCCGTGCTTGAGCTGAGCGAGCCCAGGCGTCCGCCCAGCAGAAAGGCGCTCACGCCGGCCAAAAGCCCGATGAAGACATACGTGATAAACCGGACTTTGCCGGTGTTGATGGCGGCGTAGCGGGCGACGCGCTGGTTGGAGCCGACGGCAGAGATGTGCCGGCCCAGCCTGGTGCAGGTCATGAGCACCGCGCCGAGCGCGGTGAGCAGGAGCAGAATCCAGGCGGGCAGGGGCACGCCGCCGATGACGGCGCCGCCGATCTGCAGGAAGGCCTCGTGCCGGGCGGTGGTGAGGCCGGCGCCGGCCAGGTACAGGCTGAGGGAGCGGAAGATCGACATGGTTCCCAAGGTGGCGATGAACGGCGGCAGCCGGCCAAGGGTGACCAGGGCGCCATTGAGGGCGCCGCCCATCGCGCCGGCCAGCAGCATGGCGGCGAGGCCGGCGGCCAGGCCGGCCGCCGGGGTGTCAAACCCGTTCATCGCCAGGATGCCGAGCGTGCCGGCAAAGGCCAGCAGCGAACCGACCGACAGGTCAATGCCGCCCCCGATGATGACGCCGGTCATGCCGAGGGCGATGATGCCGCTGTAGGAGACCTGCCGGGTGATGTTGAGCAGGTTCTGCGGCCGCCGGAAAGCGGGGCTGGAGACGGCGCAGACCAGCAGCAGGGCGGCCAGGGCCAGATACGGGCCCTGCGAGGCCGCCAGGCCGCGGAGGCGATGAACAAGCTGGTTTGGGCTGGAAAGGGTCTTGGTCATATGGTGCTACGCTTTCACGCCGGTGGCCAGGTACATGATTTCCTCTTCCGTGAGGCCGTCGTTCTCCAGAAAGCCGGCGATGCGTCCATTGCGCATGACCGCGACGCGTCCGCACAGGCCGATGACCTCTTCCAAGTCGGAGGAGATGACGATGCCGGACAGGCCCTGGCCGAGCAGGCCGTGGATGATCTGGTAGACGTCGCTCTTGGCCTTGATGTCAATGCCGCGCGTCGGCTCGTCAAAGATAAAGATTTTCGGGGTGTGGTCGAGGCCTTTGGCAATGGCTGCCTTCTGCTGGTTGCCGCCGCTGAGGTGGCGCAGCGGTGTGCTGGTTGAGGCGGTCTTGATGGTGAGGCGGTTGATGTAGTGTTCGGCACGGCGCTGTTCTTCGCCGCGGGCGATGAACGGGTGGCAGTAGCGCGCCAACGAGGTAAGGGTGATGTTGGCGGAGAGGGCGAAATCCGTCAGGATGCCGGCGCCCTGGCGGTCTTCCGACAGATAGGCGATTCCGGCCTGGACGGCGTCGGCCGGTGACCGCAGCCGGACGCGTCGGCCGAACAGGCGGATGGCGCCGGCTGCGGGGCGGTGGATGCCGTAGAGCGTCTCGGCCAGTTCCGTGCGTCCGGCGCCGACCAGCCCGGCCAGGCCGAGCAGTTCGCCTGGCCGGAGCGTGAAGGAGATGTCGTGCAGCAGATCTGGAACTGACAGGCCTTCGACGTCCAGGACCGGTGCCACCCCGGGCGACGCCGCTGCCGGCCGCGGGGGGAACAGCTGGTTCAGCTCCCGGCCGACCATGCGCCGGGCCATGCCGGCCTCGTCCAGGCCGGCCGTCGGCGCCTGCTCGACCAGTTCACCGTCGCGGAGGATGGCGACTTCCGAGCAGATGGTCCGCACCTCGTGCAAGTTGTGGGAGACGAAGAGGATGGCCGTGCCTTGCCGGCTGAGTTGACGCATCAGGTCGAAAAGCGTCTCGACTTCGCGCTGGTTGAGCACGGTGGTCGGCTCGTCCATGATCAGGACCCGGCAGGGCGTGGCCAAGGCCTTGGCGATTTCCACGAATTGTTTTTCCGCGACGCTGAGTTCGCCGACACGCCGTTGCGGGCCGAAGCCGGCGTTGAGCCGTGACAGCAGGTCCAGGGCCTGCCCGGTCATGTCTCGGCGCCGCAGCAGTCCGAACGCCGACGTCAGTTCCTGCCCCAGAAAGATGTTTTCCGCGACGGTGAGGTCGTTGACCAGGTTGAATTCCTGTGGGACCGTGACAATGCCTCTGGCCAGGGCGGCCGGCACGGTCAGGCGCCGGCAGGGCTGGCCGTCGAAAAACACTGTCCCGGCCGTGGGTTCGGTCATGCCGTTGAGGCATTTGACCAGGGTGGACTTGCCGGCACCGTTTTCACCGATCAGTCCGAGGATGACGCCTGGTCGCAGGCGCAGGGTGAGGTCGCGCAGAACGGGTATGGCGCCGTAGGTTTTACCGAGGCCCTGAGTGGCGATGATGGTGTCGGAGACGCTCAGCATGGATGGCAGAATGGCGGCGTGGATAATCAGCCGGGCGCTGGTGGCCCAGTTGTGCGGTGAGATGGCGGAAAGCCCGTTGCGGACAGGGACGCAGGAGCGGTTTACGGCTTGCGTTTGAGCAGCGAGGCGGAATCCTGGTCCAGGAAGGTGTGGCAGTCGGGATGCGTCATCAGGATGGAGGCCGGGCAGAGGTTGGTCAGCGGGCCTTCCAGGGCGTCCTTGACGGCCTGGGCTTTGCGCAGGTCAGGCACGGTGTTGACCATGGCCGCGCTGCTCATGATCTGCGGCACGCTCATGGACAGGGCGCGCGTGGGGACATCCGCCAGGGTGGGGAACCAGCCTTCGCCCAGCTGCTGCCGGCGGCAGGCTTCGTCCAGGGTGATGATCAGGAATGGTTCGTCGGTGTCAAAGTCGGCCGGCGGATCGTTGAAGGCGATGTGGCCATTTTCGCCGATGCCGATGAAGGCCAGGTCCAGCGGGTGCTCTTGGAGGGCCAGGCCCAGGTCGGCAATGACCTTTTTCAGGTCAGGGGCGTTGCCGTCGACCGGGAAGAAATGGGCCGGTGCGCAGGGCAGTCGGTCGATCAGTCGTTTGCGCAGGTTATAGCGGAAGCCGGCCGGATGGTCGGCGGGCAGGCCGATGTATTCATCCAGGTGGAAGATGGTGATTTTCGACCAGTCAATGTCCGGTTCGGCAATCAGGGCGTCCTGCAGTTCGAATTGGCTGGCGGCCGTGGCGACGACCAGGTTGGCGCTGCCCTTGGCGGCCAGGGCCCGGCGGATGTAGCCGGCGCCGGTGGCGGCCGCGGCCTGGCCCAGGCTGACCTTGTCAGAGAAGATTTTGACGTGCATGGTGCTGCTCCTGTTTCACGGGGGGCGGGGCGGGGCGGGGAAGTTGTTGCCGGGACTGGTCTGGACACTGGCGCCTCAGAGAGTGACGCCGTCCTTGAAGATGGCGATTTCCTCGTAGCCGTGGGTTTCGTTGCGGGCGGGCTGGCCCGAGGCCGTGTCAAGGACCAGCTGGAAAAATTCCTGGTCGATGGCCTCGCGGTCGGCGTGTTCTTCCAGGACGCGGGCGGCATTGAAGTCGATCCAGTGCGTCTTGTGTTTGGCCAGCTCCGAGTTGGAGGCGATTTTCAAGGTCGGCACGACGCCGCCGAAGGGGGTTCCGCGGCCGGTGGTGAACAGGACCAGGTGGGCGCCGGCGGCCGAGAGCAGGGTGGTGGCGACCATGTCATTGCCCGGGCCGGAAATCAGATTGAGCCCGCGTCGTCTCGGCTGCCCGCCAATGCCGAGCACGTCGACGACGTGGGTGCCGCCGCCTTTCTGGGTGCAGCCGAGGGACTTGTCCTCCAGGGTGGAGATGCCGCCGGCCTTGTTGCCGGGCGAGGGATTTTCGTAGATGACCTGGCCGTGGCGCGTGAAGTAGTTCTTGAAGTCGTTGATCATGGCCACGCATTTTTCGAAGACCTCCGCGGTCTGGCAGCGTTGCATCAGGAGCGTTTCGGCACCGAACATTTCCGGGACTTCACCGAGCAGGGAGGTGCCGCCAAGGGCGACGAGCCGGTCGGAGAAGCGTCCGAGCATTGGATTGGCCGTGATGCCGCTCAGGCCGTCGGAGCCGCCGCACTTCAGGCCGACGATCAGTTCCGAAGCGGGAATGGACTCGCGGCGGTCGTTGTCGGCGGCTGCCGCCAGATGGAGCAAGGCCTGGTATCCGGCCGCGAAGTCGTCTTCCACTTCCTGGGAGATCAGGAAGCGGCGGCGTTGAGGGTCGTCTGGACCGAGCAGTTCACGGAATGATTCGACGGTGTTGTTTTCGCAACCCAGGCCCAGCACCAGGACGCCGGCGGCATTGGGGTGGCGGACGTGGGCGGCAAGAATGGCGCGGGTCGTCTCATGGTCGTCCCCCAGCTGGGAGCAGCCGTAAGGATGGGTCAGGGCGATGGCGCGGTCAATGGTCGCGGCCGTGGCCGGTCGCTGCCGGTTGAAGGCCGCGGCCAGGTTTTCGGCCAGTTTATTGACGCAGCCGACCGTCGGTACAATGAAAAGGTGGTTGCGGATGCCGACCTGGCCGTTGGCGCGCCGGTAGCCCAGGAACGTGGCGGCGGGCGCGGTCGGCAGAACGACGGGCGCGGGCGGGCCGTCGTAATGGTATTCGACCAGGCCGTCCAGCCTGGTTTTGAGGTTGTGGATATGGACGTGTTCGCCGGGGGCGATGGCCGCGTTCGCGCTGCCAATGGGCAGGCCGTACTTGACGACCAGACCGCCGGCCGGAATGGCCGCCAGGGCGAATTTATGGCCGCGGGGAATGGCGTCACGCAGCTTGAGGCCGGCGACGGCTTCGCCGGAGGCCAGGTCCTGCAAGGCGATGGCGACGTTGTCCTGGGCAGTGATCTGAATATGGCGCATGGGCGTTTTGGCAAAAGCGGTTTGCGGGAACGGAAAGAAAACGATTGCCTGGTCGGGACTTTCCAGGCGGTCTGGTGTGGCGGCCTGGAATGTTCCAGCCAAGAAAAATAGTATATTCCCGTACGGCCGAAAATCAATCCGGACGCGCCCTCGGCGACCGGGAAATGCGGGCACAACGCATCGGTGTGCATCGGTGTGCATCGGTGTGCATCGGTGGTTTTTTGGGGTCTTGAACCACGGATGGACACCGATACACACCGATTTTTATTCGGCGGCCCTGGGTGACCGGGCAGCCGACGAGGACCTCCGCCGCCGGTCGGTCGGTTCCTGGGCGTCGTTGAGATGGGCCGGAATCAACGGCCGGAAGGACAGCTTGCGCGGGCGGTTGGCGGCCAGGGAATGGCGGCATGATTATGGCGAGGTGCTTCATCAGCCACGGAGGCCACGGAGGCCACGGAGGCCACGGAGGCCACGGAGGCCACGGAGGAGAGGTTGGCGGTTGAGAGGTTCGGAGGATTGCGGCTGGCGCCCGGGCTGTCTCTCGCCAAGCCAGCCCAGCCCCGCGGAACCGGCAAGGTCGTATGGGCTTATGGCTTTGCGGCTGGCCGGGGGCGGGCGTGGCTGATTTTGAAGTCGCGGAGCAGTCCCTTGAACCAGTGCTGGTCCCAGCCGCCAAAAGCGGAGATGTTCTCGTACAGTCCTGGGCCTGCCACCGGCAGGGCTTTGCCGGCCTGGCCGTTGACGGTGATGGCCAGGCGGGTCTGGTCATAGTCGATGACCACGTCGTTCCAGACACCCGGGGTGAGGACGAGTCCGGAATGGAGAGTGTCGCCTTCGACTCGGGCCGTGATGTAGGACGCCTGGAGTTCGCCGCCGGGCGCGATGCGGACGGCGTGGAGCGAACCGAAGTGGTTGCGGTGAAAGGTGAACAGGCACTGCTCCGTGCTGACGTCGTCGGGATTGATGCGGAAGGACATGGTGAAGGCGGCGCGGCGCGGGACGGCGCCCTGGGCAAAGGCCACGAAGGTGTTCTTGCCGTTGAAGCGCAGGGCGTTGGCGCCGTCCGGCTGCGGCGCCAGTTCGGGCGTGAAGCCGGCGCCGGGGGGCAGCGGGAAGGCGTAGGGGATGCCGTTGCTGCTTTGGTCGCCGCCGCCGACTCGCTGTGTGGCCAGGTTGCCGAAGGCGCCACGGACGGCCGACAGGATGGGCCAGTCGCCGCCGGGGCGCACCAGGCTGCCATAGGCGTCGTCCCAGCGATACGACAGGTCTGGAACCAGCGCTTCGGGCACGGTCAGCGCCACCGGGCCGCCGGTGGTTTCGGAATACATGATGATCTCCGCCGTCGGCTGCGCCGGAATGGCGTTGGCCACGACTGGCCGCGAGCGGAACAGGCGGCCCTGGCCGTCAATCAGGAGAAGCTCCAGCACGGCATGGGGTCGCAGGGGCCGAACCACGGTCTCGAAGGCGGCCGTCGTTTCGCGCAGGTTGACCGGATGCTTGCTCATCTGCAACTGGCGGAGGATGCGGACGCAGGCGCCGCCGGAGCCGGTGAGAATGATGTTCTTGCGGGCCAGGATGTCGCGGACGGGAATCCTGGCGACCTGGATTTCCGGCAGGTCGAGGACCAGCACCGCGTTTTCGGCTTCGGCGGTCGGGATTTTGCAGCTGGCGCCGCGGAACCAATAGTCGATGGGGTGCTTGTTGCAGACCAGGGCGTTGTCCTTGACGCGCATGTGGCGTGTCGGTCGCCATTCCGGGGTCGCGTTCTCCAGGCTGATGGTTCCGGAGAAGGAGGTCCTGGTGACGGACTGGAACATCAGCTCGATGACGCGGAAGTCGTCGTTGTCGCGCCAGACTGAGTCGTCTTCGGGGCGGGTGGCGCAGGCGACGGGGTCGGAGTCGGCCAGGACCTGCACAAAAGCGAGCGGGACGGGAGATGCCACCCGGGCGGTCACCCGTACCAGCTCCGGGTCGTCGTCGGCGCTGACCTGGAAGTCGATGTCCGGGGTGGGCAGGATGTCACGGAGCGGGATTTTCTGCCATTTCAGGTCCCAGTTCCAGGTGGTGTTGAGCAGCAGGACGGGCAGTCCCTGGGTGTAGGTGAACGTCCGGCCGCGGTAGTGCACGGTCAGTTCCGGGAGGATGACGCGTTCGGCCGGGAAGCGTTCCGAGGGCAGGACCGGCCGCTGTTCCATCAGCTGGTTGGCTTGGAAGGACAGGCTGCCGGAGCGGAAGAGCACGTCTCCGGCGAGGTTCCTCAAGGTCAGTTCGGCGGTGTAGGCGAAGTCCTCTTCGCTGTCCGGGATGTTGAGCAGTTCGACCTCGATTTCCTCGCCCAGGCAGACCATTTTGCGGATGGAGAGGACCAGGTTGGGGATGGCGCGGTCATCGCCGGGCAGGGCGTAGTCCTGTTCGCCGCGTTCGCGGCGCAGCAGGTAACGGACGATGCGCAGGTGGCTGAAGGAGTTGCACGTCGTTGGCCGCAGCGAGGTGTTTTCGTTCTGCTCGTCCCATTCCGGGATGTTGATCAGGTCGGCCTGGTATTTGAGGGCGGTGGCGAGGCTGCGGCGGAGGGTCCTGGTGCCGTCGTGGCTGGTGTTGGCCTGGGTGCGGGACGGGTGCTCGTGACCGACGATGGCCGGGCAGTAGAGCAGCTTGCGGCCGGCGAACTCCGGTTCGGCAAAGACCTCGGCGGTCGTTTTGACGAGGGCGTCATAGCCCTCGGCCAAGAATTTACGGCGTATCGGCGTGCCGCTGGTGCACAGGTCGATCCAGCCGAAGCCGTCGCCGAGGCGCAGCCCCTGCCGGACTGTATCTTGGATAGTGGCGAGCACTTCTGCCGGAAAGGCACCGTTTTCGTTGTCGTAGTCCCGGATGTTCCTGGCAATCGCCGCTATGATGAACAGGAAGTTGTCGCCGTAGAGCTCCTTGACCTTGGCGATTTCGGCGGCGGTCTCCGGGGTGAAGGAGCGTCCGGCGAGGACGACTTTGCCATCGAGGACGGTTTTGCTTTTCAGCAGCTGTTCGGTGTCGCGTTCAATGACAAAGCCGTGTCCGAACAGCGGCAGCATGGTGAAGCCGGGCACCTGGGTTCGTTCGGCGAACATCAGGAAGTCCGGCCGGGTTTTGACGTTGATCATGAACGGGAAGAAGGCGAAGCCGTCCAGCTCGTACAGGCGGGCCGTCTCCTGCATGCGCTGGAAATCCGGGATTTGCATGGCGTGGTAGCGGACGCCGTCCTCCTTGAGGTCCGAGTCGATGAGCAGGGGCACGTCGTTCCAGTTGGAAAAATAGCGGGTGCCGACGAAGTTCGGGTTGAGGGTGTATTTGAGCTGAGCCTGGGAATAGACGTACGGCCGCGGCAGGACGCGGCGGTGGCGCGGCGCCTCGCTGTTCTGCGCCTGGGCGGCGCCCAGGCAGAGCAAAAGAAGGCTCGTCAGGAGGCGGCGGAGATAGTCGTTCATGACAGTTCCAGGTGGTGGGAGTGGACGGTGGGCGCCGGCGAACAGGTTAGGGCTTCAACCTCGCAGAGAGGTGAAGAGGTCATGGACCGGGTCGGCTTGCAGGCACCAGCGATGGTTTCCCGCCTGCCACTGCAGTTCGAAGGGGCGGTTTTCCGGGTCGGCGGGCCGGAAGCGCCGGTTTTCAAATACGATTCTGGGTGGTTCGGTGATTTTCGCGTCAACCGCAAAGGCCCACAGGGTGACCGTTTCGTTCATGCCGGGGAAATCGCCGTATTCCAGTTCCCAGTCCAGGAACGAGCCGGTGGTTTGCGCCGGTTTGTGTTTGGGAACGGCTGAAAAAGTCACCCGGGCGATTGACAGCATTTGACCGTCAGGCCAGGTCAGGCAGGCTGTCGAGCATTGGTCGTTCAGCTGCTGTTCGGACCATGAGGCGGTTGGCGTGACAATCCGGAGCCGGTCGGCGAAGCGGGTCCATGACAAGGACACGGACGGCATTCTCCGGAGCACGATCATGTTGCCCTGATGTTCCAGGCAGCTGGTCGTTCCGGTGAGGGGCGGTCTGACCTTGGTGGACAGCCCTCGTTCGATGTCATAGTCCTTGGTATGGCTGGGATGGGCGTAGGTCGCGCCGTCTTCCTCGCTGGTCCATTGCAGGAAGCCCCAGTCGCCGTCATCGTGCAGAAACGCGACCGGGAAGCATTGCCAGGGGAGGTAGGGGGTCTTTTCCATGACTGGGAAATGGCTCATGGCGCCGATGCGGAAGGAGTTCTTGATGAAAGCCCGGGCGATGGTCCCATTGTAGCAGGGTACGGCGATGCGCGCGGGTGGCGTCGTCGGCGCGGCTGGCGGCGCCAGCTCGTGCCAGCCCAGGCGGTTGAGCAACTGCCCCACGGGCGGCAAGTTGCTGATGGTGATCACGTCGTCCGGTGTCCAGTCGCGGATGAGGCTGCGGAAGGACTGGGTCTGCGGCGGCGCCTCGAAGGCGTAGGAGCGCAGCGCCGGTACGCGCGGCTTGCCGCCGTAGAGGTCGTCGATGGCCAGCAGCTGGTGCAGCGCCTTGAGGTACAGCGCCCGGAGTTCGGCGGGCAGTTTCCGGGCCAGCAGGAGGAAGAGGGACAGTTCGAAGCAGCAGACTTTGGAGTACGAGTCGCTCATGTGCTCGCCCCAGCCCCAATGGCGGTCGACCCAGTAGGCGCCGGCGTCGGCCAGCCGGGCCTGCAGTTGTTTTTCCTGGTCTGGGGTGCCGTAGTCCTCGTTGAGCATCCAGGCGAAGAGCAGGTCGCCCATGTAGCTGTTGGGGTAGTAGTAGGCGGCGCTGTCGGCCTTGCGCAGGAAATAGTGGAGCACTTCCGCGAGAATCTCATCCAGCACGGTTTGGGCTGCCGGCGCCAGACTGTCGGCGTAGAGTTTTTTCAGGGGGATGAGTCCCAGGCAGATGAAGAAGGGGGCGTTGGCATCGGGGCGGTCCTGGTCTTCCAGGAACCACTTGATTTGTCCGCGGCGAGCCGGATCGGTGAACTGGCATTTCCGGATGTTATGCAGGATGCGGATGGTGTCGACTTCGGCCAGCTGGCCGGTTTGGGCCGCGTGGATGATGAACGCGACGCTGTCCGGGAGCGGATGGAGGTCCTTGCGGCCGAAGCAGTCCAAGGAATGACCCCGGCGG
>CAYOUR010000020.1:14050-16401 GCA_964407145.1 uncultured Lentisphaeraceae bacterium
TTTCATGCGTCACGAGCGTCACTATCAATTTCGCGAACGTCAGCGTCAGGTGCATCGTCCGGGCCGGCGGGAGGCTGGCGTCGTGGCCGGGAACGGCGAGCTGCTCCTGGACGACGACTGGGTCATTGCGGTGCCGGCCTCGGCGCCGGAGGCGGTGCTGCGGGTGGCCCGCGATCTGCAGGACTACTTTTTTGTCAGCATGGAGCTGTCACTGCCCCTGGTCAAGGTCGGGGTTGGCGGCGGCCGGAGGGAGCTGCGCCTGGAGGTGTGTCCGGCCGGCGAGGGCGAGACCGTCCGCGGGGCGTTCCGTCTGACCGTCGCCGGCGAGGGCATTGTCCTGGAAGGCATGGCGTTGCCGGGACTGTGGAATGGCGTTGTCTTCCTGGAGGACCAGATGAATCTGCGGGAAGCGCCGATTCTGCCGTTGGGGAAGACAACTCGTGCGCCGTTGATGGCGTTGCGGCGGGTGCATTCCGGGTCCGGCATTGACGACTATCCGGACTGGCAGCTCAATGCCATCATCCACGCCGGCTTCAACACCATTGAGATTTTTGTCAAGGACCTGGAAAAGACGGCTCGCGGCTACACCGACCTCAATGACATCATTGCGCGGGCGGCGGAATACGGCCTGGACACGTTTTTCTACAGCTACATGCCCAGCTACAAGCATCCGGATGACCCTGATGCCGAGGAGTTCTTCGATCGCATCTACGGCGAGCTGTTCCGCCGCTATCCGGGCGCCAGCGGCATTGGCCTGGTCGGCGAGTCGCTGGAATTCCCCAGCCGCGACCCGCACACCACCGGCAAGCGCTGGCGCGAGAGCGTGCAGGACGGCATTCCCGACACCCGCCCCAGCCCGGGCTGGTGGCCCTGCCAGGACTACCCGGCCTACATCAACTGCATCAAGAACGCCATCCGCCGCGTCAAGCCGGAGGCGGAGATCATCTTCAGCACCTACAACTGGGGCTACAGCCCGCTGGAGCAGCGCCGCCGTTTTCTGGAAGGGCTGCCGAAGGACATCACCCTGCAGGTGACTTATGAAATCTTCCGGCAGAAGCGCATCGGCAAGCTCAGCTGCCCGACCATGGACTACACGATTTCCGACACCGAGCCGGGATTTTATTTTCAGAGCGAGGCCGCCGCGGCGCATGAGCTCGGCATTCGCCTCAGCGCGACCACGAACACGGCCGGCGCCACCTGGGATTTCGGCACGGCGCCGTATGTGCCGACGCCATACCGGTGGATTCGGCGCCTGGAAGTGCTCGAGCAGGCACGTCAGGACTGGGGCCTGGACCGCCTGTATGAGACGCACCACTATGGCTGGTGGCAGAGCGTCATCCTTGATCTGCGCAAGGCGAGCTTCTGGCAGCCGCGCGCGCAGAACCTGGAAGAGGTGCTGGAGCAGCTGGCGCGCCGCGACTATGGCGCCGAGGCCGCGGCTGACATTCTCCTGGTCTGGCGTCAATGGGGCGAGGCGATGGACTTCTACGTCGCCTCGAACGAGGACCAGTACGGCCCCTGGCGGGTGGGGCCGGCCTATCCGTTCATTTTTCAGCCCAACATCACCCGCACCATGGGCCAGAAGGAAATCGAGTTTCCGGCGGCGCCGCATGCTCATTTCGGCGGCCGGATCGTGAAGACCCTGTACCAGCCGTTTGAAAACGCGAACCAGTCGCCCGGGCCGCTGCGTTACCCGCAGGACCTGGAGCGGTTGGCCCGCATGCGCCAGCTTTGGGAAGAGGGACTGCGGCGGCTGGAGGCAACCCTGGACAAGATTCCGGCCCGGAAGCGCGACCGCGGCGACGAGCTGTTTTTGCTGGGGTCATTCATTTTGCGCTCGATTGACACGGTCATCCACATCAAGCGCTGGTGGCTGTTGAACGTCAGGCTGCAGGCGTCTTCGGATGCGGAGACGATGCTGGCAGTGCTGGCGCAGCTGGAAGAGCTGGCCGGGGCGGAAATCGCCAATGCCCGGGCGACCGTGCCGATTGTTGAACAGGACTCGCGCCTGGGCTGGGAACCCAGCATGGAATACGTCTGCGACAAGTGGCATCTGGAGTGGAAAATCCGCCAGGTCGAAAGCGCCCTGCGCGAAATCGCCAGCTACCGGCAGATGCTGCAGCTGTAATGCCGACGGCAAAAGAACCACTGATGGACACCGATCAACACCGATTTTTATTCAAGACCAAAATCTGAACAGCGAGAGAATGACGGGACGCGCTGCCGGTTTATCCCGAATTTCAAACCGATGTAGCACTTCAGAACATCCGTGTCCATCCGTGTTCATCGGTGGTTTGGAACCGGCAAAAGAACCACTGATGGACACCGATCCACACGGATTTTTGTTCAAG
>CAYOUR010000020.1:16501-26365 GCA_964407145.1 uncultured Lentisphaeraceae bacterium
GCGGTCATGCTGTCGCGGTTCTGGCGGATCCAGTCACGCGTCCAGTCAATAGTCGGGAGATTCATGCCGACCAGCGGGCTGCCCAGGATGATCATCTCGTTGATGGTCTGTTCTCGCCAGAATTGCAGTCCGAGCTCGCATTGGAATTGCATATGTTCGACAGTCAGGGCGGTCGGTCCGCCGAAATTCCAGAGATAGCATCCGAGGGCGATCTGCTGATGCGGGGCGATGGCCTTCAGGCGGGCCAGGTTTTCGGGGAGCTTTTCCAGGTCCTTGGCGTCCCAGGTCCAGAAGGCGATGACATCGCACAGTTCGAGTTTTTCCCGGAGGTCGGGCCGGTCCAGTTCATGGGCGTAGACGACGACCCACAGCGGCAGCTTTTCGGCCCGCATGCGGCTGGAGATGTCGGCCAGGGCAAAGGTGTCGCTGCGGGGCATGAAGTCGTCCATGATGCCGCCGACGACATTGGGGAACTGGCGGTGAAGGTCGAGCACTTCGCGCAAATCTGCGGTCGGGTCCTGGTGTTTGGAGCCGCCGTCGCCGATCAGCGACCAGACTACGCGGTCGAAGGGCAGGAACTTTTTTTGCAGCGGCGCGAACGGCGGCACCGGCTTGCCGCCGTACACGACCATGATAAGATTGCGGATGTTCAGGTAGACTGCAGCCTCGACCGGGGTGAAGTCGGATTCGCCGTCCAGGGCCTGAATCCGGTTGTAGACGCCAGGCAGATGACACCAGAGCCAGAGGTGGTCGCGCAGGGTTTCAGTCATGGTCGCTGCTCCTCGTTGCAAAACGGTGGTGGTTCAATGAAGAGCCCTGCTGGTTCATGGTCGTGGTTTTCAGGGCCGCTTCATTCTGCCGGGACGCATTCGGACGTAGGATTGGGCGTCTTGCGCCTATGCTTTCGGATGGGCCTTGGCATAGACTTCGACCAGCCGGGCGATGTCGATATGGGTGTAGATTTGGGTGCTGGTGAGGCTGGCATGGCCGAGCATGTCCTGAACTTCGCGCAGGTCGGCACCGGCGGCCAGCATGTGCGTGGCAAAGGAATGGCGCAGCTTGTGCGGGGTGCAGTCGGCCGGCAGGCCGGCTTCATGCACGTACACCTTGAAGGAGCGTTCCACGGACCGGGTGGTGAGGCGCCCGCCTTCCAGGTTCAGGAAAAGCGGTCCTGGCTGACGACGTCCACCCAGGCCGCGGAGTTCGCGGAGGCGGAGGTACTCGCGCAGGGCCCTGGCAGCCGGCTTGCCCAGGTAGCAGAGACGTTCCTTACGGCCTTTGCCGCGGACTTTGAAGACGTTGCCGAGGAAGTCGACATCTTCCAGGTCGAGGCCCATGGCTTCGCCCACCCGCAGACCGCCGCTGTAGATGACTTCCAGGATGGCGGTGTCGCGGGCCGCGGCAAATTCGGCGTGTCCGCGCTGGTCGTGTTGATCGGCATCAGGCTGACGCTGCCGGAGGGCGGCCGGCGCGTCCAGCAGTTTGCCGACCTGGGCGACATCAAGAACCATGGGCAGGCGTCGGCCGGTCTTGACGCCGCTGACCAGCATGAAGGGATTGGCCGGGGCCAGATTCTGCCGCATCAGAAAACGGTAGAACGAACGCAGACTCGAGAGCTTGCGGTTGATCGAGCTGCGCTGACGACCGCTGCTGGCCAGGGCGACGGCAAAACGGCGGGCAACTCGGTCGGAGACCAGGTCCCAACGGCAATGGCCGTCAACTTCGACCTCTTGGCTGAGATGCAGAAAATGCGCCAGGTCCAGGTAATAATTCTTGACGGTGTGTTCGGACGCCTGCCGTTCCAGGCGCAGGTAGCGCATGAAAGCCTGCGCCGAGTCGTCGCGGCCCAGGATGTCCCGGGCGGCGGTCAGATCGACCGGCTGTTCGTCGGCTGATGGTGTCGTGGTTGGTGTTCTGGACATGCGGGTGAGTGTCTGGTGCGTTCGGACCAGACCACGGTGGCGTTGGTTTGGTTTGGATTGGTTTGGATTGGCGGTGGCCGAATCCGGTTGTCCGAGTTTTTGGCGTCTCTGGAGGCAGCGGTCATTCTGGCGCCGGCGTCAAGTCCGCCGGCGGGCTTGGGCAAGGGTGGTAGTGTCGTCGTTATTTGGCGGCCTGTGCCGCGATTTCCTCCATGGTCAGGACCCGCAGTTGCGGCGCGAACAGCTTCAGGGCGTATTTGGTGTAGGGCGACGGCGTGATGAGGACATCAAGGCCGTCGCGTTCCGCCAGTTCGGCGACCCGGTCGGCCATTTTGGCGACCAGGCCGGGGTACAGACGGACCAGCGGCATGGAGCCTTCGCCGCAGGCATAGGATTCCTCCCGGTTGGTCCCGAACGGCTCGGCGGCAATGCCAAGTTGCAGCAGCAGGCGGCGCGGCGAGTCGTTGGTCTGGTAATGGCGCAGAAAGTCGCTGTCGAGAAAGGCGGCCTTGCCGGGCAAATCAACCGTTCCGAGTGCCTGCTCAAGCAGGTATTCCGAGGCCAGCTTCACCTCGATGCCCGTCAGTTCGGCGTCATTCTTGAGGAAATCAAAGGCGGCGGGGCTGGATATCACCAGGGTCTTGGCGCCGGCCCGGGCAAGGGCGGCGCGGAAGCGGGCCGCGACGGCGACTGAGGCCTCGGTGAAGCCAAGCAGCCTCAGGACGTTGCCGCAGTCGCCGCCGGATACGACCCGGGCCGTCGGGGCGAGCGAGCGAAAGGCCGCGGCGATTTCCGGCTGATGCAGTTCGACGCAGGGATGCGGGTAGTACAGCAGGTTCGATTCGCCGGGGTCGACGGTGAATTTCACATCGAGGAATTCGCTGGTCAGGTCCTGCACCGCCTGCGGCGCCAGGCCGGCGGCGGCGATGTCAGCGCGCAGAGCGAGGACCAGGCCGACTTCGTCATAGGAGCTGACGCAGTGTGTCCGGCAGGCGCCGCTCAGGTCGGCCTGGTACAGGGTGGCGATGAAGTCGGGATTGGCCAGTTCGGCCGGGTTCATGCGGATGCGGTCGGCAATCAGGGCGTGTCCGCGCGGGGTGTCGGCTTCCTTGGCGGTGACGACGGCGAGGGTGGCCAGGTGCCGGCACATGAAGCAGAACCGGCAGGCATTGACCACGTCGAGGTGTTTTTCCAGGTTCATGGTTGTTTATACTCCCTGAAAGCCCATTTTGCCGGGATTCATGATGTTGTTGGGATCGAGCGTCTTCTTGATGCCTTCGAGGACCTGGAAGGCCGGCCCGTAGAGGTCTTTCATGATGCGGCCCAGTTTCAGGCCGACGCCGTGATGCTCGTTGATGACGCCGCCTTCCCGGATGGCCGCCCGAATGGCGTGGTCCCAGATTTTGTTGTAGAGGGCGATGGCCGCACGCGGGTCCTGCGGGGGCTTTTCCACGATGAAGCGCGCGTACAGCATGCAGCCCCAGTCGTACCAGTGCGAAAAGTGCCCGATGAAGGTCGCCTCCGGGAAATTGTTCTTGACGGCGTCGCGCATGGCGTTGTAGACGTTTTCGATATTGGCGAAGGTGGCCACGGTGTCGAGGGTGCCGAAGGCTTGCGGCAGTTGGAACATGTAGGGCGGGTAGAAGAACTTGTAGCGGTGGTCCCACCAGGCCTGGCCCATGTCGGTGCCGAGGTCCTCCATGGCGGTCTTGGCGCAGATGGCGCAGGCATTGGCCATCTGCAGGTCGACCATGTTTTCCGGGCCGTCGAAACCGAAGACCAGGTAGGCGCCTTCGCGTTCGATGCCCAGCACACGTTTGATCAGCTTGGCGGTTTCGGCCACGTCGTAGAGTCGGATGACGCAGGGCTGCAGGCGGCTGGTCATCAGGCCCGCGCCGGCAATCATGGCTTCGTGCATGTCCCGGAACAGGAACGCGTGGAATTTGCGCGCTTCCGGAATCGGGTGGATTTTGAGGGTCGCCCTGGTGACGACGCCGAGAGTGCCTTCGCTGCCCAGGAAGAGCTGGGTCAGGTCGGGTCCGGAGGCATGCCGTGGAACCGGCAGCGTGTGGATGATTTCACCGGTGGGGGTGACGACTTCCAGGGACATGACCATGTCTTCGATCTTGCCGTACTTGGTGCTGAGCACGCCGGTGCCGCGGTGGGCGATGAACCCGCCCAGGGTGGCGCAGGCGATAGACGCCGGGAAATGCATGGTCGAAAAGCCGGTCTTTTCCACTTCCCACTCCAGGTGCTGCATGATGACGCCGGTTTCGGCCGTGACGGTCATGGAGACCGGGTCGATGGCAATCACCCGGTTCAGGCGCTTGGTGTCCAGGACGATGCCGCCATACATCGGCAGGGCGCCGCCCTGCGACCCGGAACCGCCGCCCCAGGGCGTGACCGGAATCCGGTGGGTGTTGGCGATCTGCAGGATTTTGGCCACTTCGGCGGACGTGCCGGGTTGGACGACGAAATCGGGCCCGGGCAGGTCCTGCCCGCGGTCATGCCAGACTTCCGGCACCCAGTAGTAGTCAATCGAATGGGCGAGCTTTTCCGCGGCGTCGGTCTGGACGTGTTCGTCGCCGACGGCCCAGGTCAGTTCGCTGCGAATCATCTCGTAGGCGTATGATGTTCGTGCAGGCAGCATGGATGGTCTCCTTGGTGGCAGGTGATGCCGGGGCGGCCGGCGGGCGGGCCGGTCGCCCCGGCCGCGGTCATTTCGGCGTGGTGTTCTGGACAGCGGTGTAGATTTTCCGGACGGTCTCATAGGCCAGCTTGGGCCGCCGGTATTCATCGACCAGTCCGGCGCAGTTGAAGCCGCGTGGTTTGCAGCGGACGCCGGGGGCGGCGTTGACGTAGGAGCGGGTGTCGGAGAACTGCCAGAGGGACAGTCCGGCAAAGCGCGGGTTGCCCAGGACACGGCGGCAGACTTCGCCCATGTAGTCGGCCTGGTGTTCCTCGGACCACTGGGCCATGGCCAGGTCATGGAAGCCGTACAGGGCGCAGCAGCCCATTTCGGACATGATGGCCGGTTTGCCGATGGCCGGCGGCGTGTTGGCCAGCCGGGCGATGCGTTCGACTTCCGGGGCGATCAGCGGGGACGATTCGTCGGTCCAGGCGCCGTCCATCCGAATCCAGCCGGGATAGGTGTTGAAGGCCACGACATCAACCAGGTCAAGGCAGAGGTCGACCGGCTGGCCATCCGGCGTGAAATTGGTTTTGCTGCAGGCGTAGGTGACGAGGAAGCGCTGGTCTTCGGCCCGGATGGTTTCGGCCAGCTGCTGGTGCAGGACGCGTCCGCCCGGCGTATGCGAGCAGCATTCGTTGAGGAATCCCCAGAGGATAATGCTGGGGTGGTTGACGCTGTTTCTGACCATGAGCCTGGTCTGTTCGACCTGGCATTGGCGGAAGTGCTCGTTGAGGGCGTCCTTTTCCGGGTTGTTCCAGCCCATGCTTTCGTGCCAGACGAGGAAGCCGGTCTCGTCGCACAGGTCGAGGAAAGCCTGGTCCTGCGGGTAGTGAACGCAGCGGATGAAGTTGGCGCCCAGGTTTTTCAGCAGCAGCAGGTCGCTGGCGAGCAGGTGTTCGTTCTGGACGGGGCCGAATTCCGGGTGTGATTCATGACGGCAGACGCCTTGCAGGCGAATCGGTTCGTCATTGAGGAAGATCTGTTCGCCGCGGGTCTCGACGGTTCGCAGCCCGAAGCGCTCGATGATTCCGTCGCCGGGGATGGTGAGCTGAAGCGTATGCAGGTGGGGGTGGTCCGGCGACCAGGGGTGCGGGTCGGGGACGCGGAGTGTGAACACAGCTTCGCCGTGGCTGGGGCGCAGGGTGAGGGGAGGCAGGGCGACCCCGCCGTCAAAGGCCGGGGTCACGGTCAGCTCCGCGGGGACCAGGCCGCCCAGGCGGAGGCGGACGCGGATGTCGCCGGTCCGGCGGTCCAGGGTGGTGATCTGGGCCCGTTCCAGGTGCGTTTCCGGCAGCTGCTCCAGGCGGAGTGAGCGGTAGATGCCGCCGTAGCCATAGAAGTCGAAATTGGGCGAGAAGATGGCCGAGGCCTGGGGGATGAAGCGGTTGTCGACCGCGATGACCAGGTCATGGCGCGGGCCAGGCGCCGTCGGTCTGAAGTCGATGGCGAAGGTGGAGAAGGCCAGTTCCGTGGCGCCGATCTCCTGTCCATCGCAGAAGAAGCGCGCGGCCAGGCCCAGGCCGCCGACGCAGAGCCGGAAGCGGCCCTGGCCAGGGAACAGGACCTGTCGGCGGTAGACGCCGATGCCGCGTTTGCCGTAGCGCTTGATGTCGGTGTCGAAAACTCCCGGCACGGCCTGGAATTCGGTGAACTGCAGCTGGTTGGGGTCGATGTCGGCCAGGGCAATGGTGCGGTCGTCGACCCAGGCGAAATTCCAGAGTCCGTCCAGGCATTGCGCCGGTCGTTGCGGGAAGAGCGGGAAGGCGTTCATGGCAGGTTTCCGTTGGCTGGGCGAGGCAGAGGCAGGTGTGGTGCGTGGCCGGGTGCGTTTGTTGCTCGGGCACGAAAGGGGAATGGCGTGGCTGGTGAAGGCCGTGACTGAGAGGCTGTCGCGTGGCGGGCCGTCGGGGGGGGCGCGGCGGGAGGCCATGGGGTGGACGGTCGGCCGGGCTCTGTCAGTCTGTCCGGCTCCGGTCGTGGTGTTCAGCGTCGGGCTGGTCGGATGGCATAGAAATGGTAGACGAGCATGTCTTCCGGGATGTCCAGGCCGTGGCTGCCGCGGCCCGGGGTGGCTTCATGCTGGCCGTGGTCGGGGGCGAAGACGACGAGGCGGTTGTGGTCGGCCCAGACTTCGTCGGCCAGGGCTGACAGTTTCCGGAAGCTGGCCAGGTCGGCCTGGAATGCGGCCAGGGCCCGCTCGGAAAAGGGCCCGGCGGCATGGCTTTCGTGGTCGTAGTCATAGGCGTAGCTGAGCAGGACGTCGTACTCGGGATTGCGCAGGAGGTGCTCACTGAAGGCCAGGGTGTCGGCGTCCTTGATTGTGGAGATGTAGGTCACCGGGCGGCGTCGGAAGATGGTGTCAATGCTGCAGCCGTTGACCGCGGCAATGGCGGTCTTGCGGCCGGCTTCCGGGAAGACGTTGAACAGCGTCTCGCAGGTCAGCACCGGCTTGGCGTATTCGCGGATGCCGTGCACTTCCGGCAGGGCGCCGGAAAACATGGAGCCGAAGCAGACCGGCGTCACGCTCGGCATCACGACCCGGACCGGAACCCGTAACGGGGCCAGCGACTCCACCTGCTCCCGCTCTCCGGGAAATTTCTCCCAGAGATGGAGGCCGACCGCGTCCGGCGCGAAAATCAGGACCTTGTCGATTTTTTCGCCGTGGAGGAGTTCCTGGGCGGCCTGAAGCACGGCGGCGACCGGTTCGTCGCCGCATTGGGCGGGGCGTCTGATGCCGCAGAGGTCGCAGACCGTGGGTGTCAGGGAGGTGACGCAGCGGAAGGACGAGTCTGGTTCGGGATAAAGCATGCTTTCGGTCTCCTGATGGCAAGGGTTAGGGTTGCGCTTCAGCATAGATGGGCGCCAGGGCGTCGTGAATCCGGCGGTATTGTTCGAATTGTCGCTGGTAGAAGTCGGCCAGGGCGGGGTCGGGGGTCAGGCGGCGGGCGATGTGCAGGGACTGCTGGATGGCGCTGGCGGCATCGGGGAAGACGCCGATGCCGACGCCGGCCAGGAGGGCGCTGCCGAACGAGGCGTCGCCGGCGGCGGGCACGGCGCACGGCGCCTGGAACAGGTCGCAGAGGATGCGGCTCCAGAGCAGGCTTTTGGCGCCGCCGCCGATGAGGATGTATTCGGAGACCGGCAGGCGCATCTGTTCAAGGGTTCGGTGGCAGTCCTTGAGCGAGAAGGCGACGCCTTCCAGCAGCGCCCGGGCCAGGTCGCCGCGGCTGGTGCCCATGTTCAGGCCGATGAAGCTGCCGCGGAGGTTGGAGTCCCAGTAGGGCGAGCGTTCGCCGCTCAGGTACGGATGGAAGAAGACGCCGTGCGCTCCCGGCGGGGCGTTTTCCGCCTGGCGGTCGATGAGCGCATAGGGGCTGACGCCGAGGGCGGCGGCTTCGCGCTTTTCCTCGCTGCAGGCCAGGTCGCGGAACCAGCGCTGGCAGATGGCGGCGGCATTGGTGGCCGTGACCGTATACCATAATCCCGGGATGACATGCGAGTAGGTCAGGGTGGCCGGGTGCGGATGCGGCTCGGCCGTCATCACGTTGACATTGCCGGCCGTGGCCAGCTTGAGGATGCATTGTCCTGGCCGGATGGCGCCGGCGGCGTAGTCTTCGACCGCCGAATCGCTGGTACCGACGATGACCGGGGTGCCGGCCGGCACCCCGGTGGCCTCGGCCGCCGCCGCTGTCACCTCGCCGGCTCGGTCTGTGATGTCGACGATGGGCGGCAGCCAGTCCAGGCTGATGCCGGCCAGGGAGCAGAGTTCTTCCGACCAGCGCCGGCCGTTCATGTCATAGAACTGCGTTCCCTGGCATTCGATGCGGTCGGTGGCGAAATGGCCGCAGAGCCGGTAACGAATGTAGTCCTTGACGAACGAAACATGGCGCAGGCGCCGCCAGGTCTCCGGTTCGTGCTTTCTCAGCCACATCATCTGCGGGAGGGTCCAGGTCGGAGTCGGCATTTGGAAGGTGATGCGGAAGATGTCCTGGCGGGTCTGGTCGTCGAGGGCCTGGCATTCGGGGGCGGCGCGCTGGTCGGTCCAGAGGATGGTGGGGCGGATGACGTCAAGATGTTCGTCAAGCAGGACGGCGCCGTGGGTGTAGCTGTCCAGGGCCAGGGCGGCGATGCGCCAGTTCGGCCATTCCGGCCGCCGGCGCAGCTCGGCCAGGACAGTGCCCAGGACGCGCCACCAGTCGTCCGGGTTTTGTTCCGACCAACCGGGGCGCGGATGCGAGCTGGGATATTCTCCGGCGGCGGCGGCCAGGATGCGGCCGCGGGTGTCGGTGACGGTGATCTTGCAGCCGCCGGTGCCGAAGTCGATGCCCAGGAGGATGTCGGTCATGATCATGTTTCCAGCGCTGTTTTGATGAACCGTTCGGGGCGGCCCGGTTGCCGGGTTCCGTCGCCGGCGAGGCGGCCATGGCGTCTCATCCCACCACCCACTTGTGGGCCGGGTCAATGACGGAGACGAATTTGCGGTTGACGGCTCCGGCCATCACCCAGAGGTAGTACATGTCATAGCCGGGCGCGCCGGTGACCGGGTGGTAGCCGCGCGGGATCAGGGTGGTGTCGTTTTCCTCGACCGTGTAGGTCACGTCCAGCGAACGGTCGTCGGTGTAGATTTTCTGGATGCCGTAGCCTTGCCGGGGCCGGAAGCGGAAGAAGTAGACCTCCTCCATGTCGACTTCGGTCGGCGGGTTGTCAACGTCGTGCCGGTGCGGCGGATAGCTGGCGTGGCGGCCGTCCTTGACAAAGGCTTCGCCGATGTAGAAGTGCGCCGAGGGGAATTTTTCGGTAAGCATGAGATAGGCGTCGCGTTCATAGCTGTCTTTGCCGATGTGGCAGTCGACCACCTGGTCCGGGGTGATGACATAGGCCGGCGTGTCGAGTTCGGAGGGGCTGTCGGCCCAGGCGATTTCGACCTCTCCGAGTGCCTTGATTTCGTAAGTGGTATGGCGGGGGATGTAGACGGTGTGGGGCTTGCCGGAAAAGACATCGGGCCGACCGCCGACCCTGGGGAAGTCGAAGCCTTTGCCGCTGACCGAGCAGGTGCCGCCAAGGATGACGAGGGCGACTTCGAAGCCGCCGGAGTCAGCCTGGAAGGACTGTCCGTCCGCCAGCCGGATCAGGCCGAATTCGGTCAGGCGCAGTTCGCCGTCGCCGAGGCGGGAGATTTTGGTGAAGCCGGGTTTGGCGCGGTAGCTGACTTTGTAGTTCATGATGTTCTCCAAGGGGATGACGGAGTTA
>CAYOUR010000021.1:0-3154 GCA_964407145.1 uncultured Lentisphaeraceae bacterium
CATTCAGGCCGCATCCGCCGGTGAAGCTGGCCGCGGCTTTTCGGTGGTGGCGGAAGAAGTGCAGCGTCTGGCCGAGCGGTCCGCCGATGCGACGCGCCAGATTTCTGCCTTGGTGAAAACCATTCAGACCGACACCCAAGATGCGGTAGCGGCGATGGAGCGTTCCACCCAGGGCGTGGTGGAAGGGGCACGCCTGTCGGACTCTGCGGGTACTGCTTTGACTGAAATTGATAGCGTCTCGCGCAGGCTGGCTGAGCTGATTGAGCAGATTTCACACACTACCCAGAGTGAAGCAACATTGGCCAATGATGTGGCTGGCAATATTCAGCACATTTTTGCAGTGACGGAGCAAACGGGCGATAGCACGCGCACCACGGCAGAGCAGGTGCGTGACCTGGCGCATATGGCGGAAGAGCTGCGTCAATCGGTTTCCCGATTCAAGATTGGTTGAGTTTCTGACTTTCGATTGCACCAAGGATTTCGGCTGAAACATGCCAAGGATGGACGATGTCACCCACTGAAGTCACTGCTCCAACGGGACATGTCTCCCATGGGGAACAAGATTTAGGCCCATTGGCATGGGTGCTGGAGGAGTTGCGCAAATCATTGGACGCAGCCGTGAAAGCCACCCGCCGGTTTGTGCGCGAAGCGCAAGAGGCGAGTCATTCCGATCTGGGGGCATTGGACAGCAGCCCTTTGCGCACGGCCAAACAACAGCTGCACCAGTCCAGTGGTGCGCTGGAAATGGTGGGCATGCCGCAACCCGCACTGCTGCTGCGCGCCATGGAAACGGCTTTGCAGCACTATGTGCAAAATCCTGCCGACTGCACAGAGGCGGTGGCGCAGACGCTGGAGACAGCCAGTTTTGCTTTGCTGGAGTTTCTGGATGCCATCTTGGCAGGCAAGCAAATTTCCTCGGTGGCTTTGTTTCCGCAGTACCGCGACGTACAGGCGCTGTATGGCAATCAGGGCAAGGTACATCCTGCGGATTTGTGGCCGATTGAGCGCAGACTCCGAGATCCGCAGTTGCCCCACTCGGTAGCACCTCTGTACTATGGCCCAGAGCAGCGCAAAGTGTTAGATGCTGCGGTGCTGCAGATCGTCAAAGGGCAAGAGGTTGCCGCTGCCAGTGCGCGCATGCGTGACGTGTGTATCGGCTTTGCGCAAGCACAGGCAGAGTCCGCCATGCGCATTTTCTGGAAGGTTGCCGCAGCCCATTTTGATGCGATGGCCCATGGCCTGCTCAAGGCGGACATCTACACCAAGCGCGTTGCCTCCCGTGTCCTGATGGTGTCGGTGGCCTTGGCCAAGGGCGATCCTGTGGCGCCAGAGCGCTTGCTGCAAGACATGCTGTTTTTCTGTGCGCAAGCCGCGTCGAGCCCCGAGGCTGGACACGCTGCGTCTGTTTGGCGTGCGGTGTACGACACATTTGGCCTGCAGCGCCATCATGCGGTCAACTATGAACAGCCGCGCTTTGGGCGTTTTGACCCTGCGTTGCTGGCACAAGCCCGCAAGCGCATCGCCTCAGCCACTGAGTTGTGGTCTGCTTTGGCGGGCGGTGATGTACAAAAAATCAAACCCGCCGTGGATCAATTCAGCCTGGTGGCGGATTCACTGAGCAAGTTGCACCCAGACAGCCACAATCTGGCCAAGGCATTGATGCAGGTGATGCATGCCGTGGCCACGCGTGGGCAGCCTCCTTCGGCAGAAGTGGCCATGGAAGTTGCGACGTCGGTGTTGTACTTGCAGGCTGCGTTTGCTTCTTTGGATTTGGCCGATGAAGCCATGGCTTCCCACGGTGCCACGCTGGCGCACCGCTTGACCGCGGTGCTGGCAGGCGAGACCACTCAGCCTTTAGAGCCCTGGATGGAGCAGCTGTACCGCCAGGTGAGCGACCAGCAAACCATGGGCAGTGTCGTTGGGGAACTTCGAGGCACGCTGGCTGAGGCTGAAAAGCTGTTGGATCAGTATTTCCGCAACCCCGGTGACCGGTCGATGCTGGGGGCCGTGGGTGTGCATTTGGCGCAAATGCGGGGTGTGCTCTCTGTGCTGGGGCTCGATCAAGCATCGCTGGCCATGGTGCGTATGCGCCAGAACGTAGAGCGTTTGCAGCAAGAGGCGGTGCCCGAGGACGAACAGCGTGTGCTGTTTGAAAAAATGGGCAATAGCCTGGGCGCTTTGGGCTTTTTGATCGACATGCTCAGCTACCAGCGCAATATGGCGCGCAAGCTGTATGAGTTTGACGAAGAAGCTGGAGAGCTCAAACTGTTGATGGGGCGCGTACGCGTGCGTGCCAGCGACAGCGTGGAACAAAAGCCGGTACAAGACGTGGTGCAAGCACGCGTGGAGCAAATTGCGCAACCCGTGATTTTGCAAAGACCGCAAGCACCCGCAACGCCCGTATCCGTGCCCGCAGATACGATGGCCGAGCCGCTGCCTGCTCCCCAACTGGAGGAGCGTGAGCTACCAGCAGCGCCTGCACCTGCGGCGTCACCTTGGCCTGTTGCGTCCCAGGAGGCGCCGCTGCAGGTCGCCCCCGAAGATACGGACAGCGAACTGCTGCAAATCTTCCTGGAAGAAGCGCGGGAAGTGATCAGCAACGGCCGGGCCGCTTTGCAGGCCTTGGCACAAGAGCCTGCCAATCTTGGCGAGCAAACAGTGCTGCGCAGAGCATTTCACACGCTCAAAGGCAGCTCCCGCATGGTGGGGTTGGAGGAATTTGGCCAAGCGGGCTGGGCGATGGAGCAAATGCTCAACGCATGGCTGGCGGAGCAAAAAGCCATGCCCGCTGCCATGCAGACCCTGTCACTCGATGCCTTGAATGGTTTTGAAGCATGGGTGAATGCGATTGAAGCCGATGCAGCACACCAGTGGCAGTCGTCGCCTTTCCGTGCCAGTGCCGATGCCATGCGCCTGGATGAGCGCTGGATTGCTCTGGATATGTCAGCGGTGCAAGGCTTGGCTGCGTCAGCTATTGCTGAGCCTGTGGCGGTGTTGGATGAGGCACAGCTATCGGCTGCAGAGACGCTGACATTGGCGTCGCCACTTGCTGATGGTGCACCGATGCCCCTGCAGGTGCCGCAGCCAGTGCAGCATCCTGCCGAAGCCGAAGCCGAAGCCGAAGCCGAAGCCGAAGCCGAAGCCGAAGCCGAAG
>CAYOUR010000021.1:3254-26121 GCA_964407145.1 uncultured Lentisphaeraceae bacterium
CGAAGCCGAAGCCGAAGCCGAAGCCGAAGCCGAAGCCGAAGCCGAAGCCGAAGCCTTCGGCATGTCCTATTCGTCCTATTCGTTCTATTCGTCCTATTCGTCCTATTCGGCCTATTCGTCCTATTCACCGTCCTGTATATCCCATATTTCCAGCCAAAGTTCGGCATAGGCAAGGAGCATTGGACATATAGGAGGGAGCACAAGTCCAATGCTCGGCACAGCCAGCCGCCGGGAGCCAGACCAGAACCGGCGGTGCCTTTCGGACGCCCTTTCGCCTGTTCCAAGACGCTCCGAGACGATGCGGTCGGAGTCGCGCTGATGCCGATTCGCAGTCCTGACTGCAAAGGCGGCCGGTATCGCTGCCGGGCTTCTCATGCGGCCTCGCTCAAGAAGACGACGCGTCTTCACGACAGCTCACCGGCAATGCGTACCGGTGCTCCAGGCATAAAACAAGGCGCCTCTCACTATCGACGAAAAAACTGCGCAATGACGCGGCTGGCCGAAATTAAAGGAGCATTTTCCCGGCCGGCGGTTGTGTTCCGGGACAACATTATTATATTTTGATGGGTGATTTCTCTTGATTTCCCGCAGAAAGGATCCTGACCTAGCATGAAAACAGTCAACATCGGCATTATTGGCTTTGGAACTGTTGGCGCCGGCGTCGCCGAAGCCATCCTGAAAAACGGCAGTCTGATCGCCAAGCGTGTCGGATTCACTCCTGTCCTGAGAAAAATCGCCGATCTTGACATCACGACGGACCGGGGCGTCGAGCTGCCGACCGGCATCCTCACCACCGACGCCACGGCCGTGGCCGACGACCCGGAAATCCAAATCGTCGTCGAGCTGGTCGGCGGCACCACTTTTGCCAAGGACATCATCCTCCGGGCCCTGGCCAACGGCAAGTCGGTCGTCACCGCCAACAAGGCCCTGCTGGCCACCGCCGGGGCCGAGCTGTTTGCCATGGCCCAGGCCCATGGCGCCGACATCGGTTTCGAAGCCAGCGTCGGCGGCGGCATCCCCTGCATCAAGGCCCTGCGAGAAGGCCTGGCCGCCAACCAGATCAAGGAAATCCTCGGCATTCTGAACGGCACCTGCAACTATATTCTGACGCGCATGGAAACGGAACGGGCCGACTTTGACGACGTCCTGGCCGCAGCCCAGGCCGCCGGCTACGCCGAAGCCAACCCGGCCCTGGATGTCGATGGACACGACACGGCCCACAAGGCCGCCGTCCTGGCCAGCCTGGCCTTCGGCAAATGGTTCAAGGCCGAGGACGTCTACGTGCAGGGCATCAGGTCGGTCACCATCAATGACATCGAACACGCCGCCCGCTTGGGCTACCGCATCAAGCTGCTGGCCATCATCAAGGAAATCGACCGCCGCATCCAGCTCGGCGTGCACCCGGCACTGGTGCCGGTGAAATCCCTGCTGGGCAATGTCAATGGCGTGTTCAACGCCGTCTGGGTCAATGGCGACATCGTCGGCAACACCATGTACTACGGCCGCGGCGCCGGCCGCGCCGCCACCTCCAGCGCCGTTGTCGCCGACCTCGTCGACATCGGCCTCAACCTGCTCAACGACTGCCCGCGGCGGCTGCCGGCCTTCCCGGTCTTCAAGCAGTATGACGGCCTCATGGGCAGCGCTGACATCGTCTCCAGATTCTATGTGCGGCTCCAGATCGCCGACCGCCCCGGGGTCCTGGCCAAGGTCAGCGGCGTGCTGGGCAAACATGGCATCAGCCTGGCCAGCGTCACCCAGAAGGAAGTCGACCAGCCGTCGGTGCCCATGATCATCCTCACCCACCAGGCCCACGAAGCCGACATCCAAAACGCCCTGGCGGAAATCGACCTTCTTGACGATGTCTTCGAAAAACCCGTCCTGTTCCGCATTGAAGACGTCGAATGACCAGCACCGGCCGGCAGCGGAGGGAGACAGCCGGACAACGCCGGCCGCCGGTTGGACGAGCCGACCGGCCGGCCCAGCCGGGCTGCCGGCTGGACAGGCCTGCACCCGATTGGCCGCAGCTGGTTTGGTACCGGAAGAGAGGACTGCCATGACGACTGCATACCACCCATCTGAATCCGCCAACCCCTCGCCGGGCATGGCCAGTTTCCGCTTTCGCCGGCTGTTTTTTCCGCTGATCAGCCTGTTGCTGCTGCTTTCGCTGTGGCCGATTCATTCCTACCATCCGGCCGACATCGACTACCTGCTGGGCGGCATCGTCTCCAACGCCTACCCCCGCAACCTGCTCGGGATCTTCGGGGCCAGCCTGGCCTGGTTCATGCTCGTCACTTTTGGCCTGGCATCGTACCCGATCGTCCTGCTGTCCCTGATCTGTAGTTGCCGGCGCCTGTTCTGGCGCCATGGCCTCCGCCCCATGTCCTGGGAATATGCCTGCGCGCTGGTCCTGTTCGCCTTTGGCTGCTCCATGCTGCTTGGCATCTGGCAAAACGCCTTTTCCACCATCACCGAAGCCCTCAACATCGCCACCATTCCGGGCGGCGTCCTCGGGCAGCGCTTCTGCGCCCCCGGCCAAGGCTGGCTGCGCCTGCTGCTGAATCCAACCGGCTCCGCCATTGCCGCTTCGATCATGATCGCCGTCTCCCTGGCAGTGCTCTGGTTCTTCGACTGGCAACTCCTCTTCTCCTCCCTCCTCCTGGAAAAACTGCAGGCCGCCAGAAAGCCGGTGGAGGAAACCTCGGGGCCGACGCCCGCCCCGATGACTCCGCCCGCCCCGCGACCGACCATGCCGGAGCCCCATCGCCCCGAGCCGCTGCCCGCTCCGGCCGAACTGCCCCGGGCGACGCCGCGCGAGCCCGCCCCCGCCGTCCAGACGCCCCAGCACTCCGCCTCCCCCGTGACCAGGAAAACCAAGGCGGCAACCAACATATATGTCCTCCCCGGCATGGATCTGCTTGATGCCGACGCGGACGCCAAGCACTCCGGCGCCAACGCCCGGGAAATCGAACGCAACAAGGCCATTCTCCAAGGCACCCTCGACAATTTCAAGATCGAAGCGACTGTCCTCAACACGGTCTCCGGACCGCAGGTGACCCTGTTTGAGATTTCGCCGGCGCCCGGCGTGCATGTCAACCGCATCAGCAACCTGGAAAACAATATCCGGATGGACCTGCAGGCCCCCAGCGTCCGCATCCTCGCCCCCATCCCCGGCAAGAACCTGGTCGGCATTGAAGTCCCCAACCAGATCCGGACCGTGGTGACGGTGCGCAACCTGATGCAGAACAAACTCTGGGAAATGGCCAAGGAGCAGATTCCCCTGCTGCTCGGCAAGAACATCAGCGGCCGGACCATCATTCTCGACCTGGCCCGCGCACCGCACCTGCTGATCGCCGGCGCCACCGGCAGCGGCAAGTCGGTCTGCATGAACCTGCTGATCACCTCCATGCTGTACCGCTTCCGGCCCGATGAACTGAAATTGATCATGGTCGACCCCAAGGTCGTCGAATTCCAAGTCTATCACGACCTCCCGCACCTGATCGTGCCGGTCATCACCGATGTCAGCAAAGTCGCCCTGGCGCTGCGCTGGGCCATCAACGAGATGGAACGGCGCTACCGCGTCCTCGCCAAGGCCGGCGTCCGCGACCTGCCCAGCTTCAACCGCCGCGCCATCCCGGCCGAAACCGTGCTCGACGACGAGGGCCAGCCCATCCCCGACAAACTGCCCTACATCGTCATCATCATCGACGAGCTGGCGGACATCATGCTCGCGGCCAAGACCGAAGTCGAACAGGGCCTGGCCAAAATCGCCGCCAAATCCCGCGCCGTGGGCATCCATACCATCATCGCCACCCAACGGCCGGATGTCAAGACCATCACCGGCACCATCAAGGCCAACTACCCCGTCCGCATCGCCTTCCAGGTATCCTCCTACACCGATGCCAGGACCATCCTGGACGGCAAAGGCGCGGAAACCCTCCTGGGCCAGGGCGACATGCTGTTCAAGCCCCCGGGCGCGCCCGCCATCGAACGCATCCAGGGCGGCATGGCCAGCGATGCCGAACGCGACCGCGTCGTCGGATTCGTCTGCCAACAGGCCAGCCCGCAGTTTGACGACAATGTCTTCCGCAGTGTCGAGAAGGAAGACGATGCCGCCACCGCCAACCAGCCGGCCCTGCCCGGACTGCTCGGTGACAGCGGCCAGGACCAGTCTTCCGAAGACGCCATGGTCCGCAAGGCCATCGACATCATCCTGCGCGACCGCCGGCCGACCATCAGCTTCCTGCAACGGTCGCTGGGCATCGGCTACAACAAGGCCGCCAGCCTGATGGACGAACTGGAACGACGGGGCGTCGTCGGCCCCCAGATCGGGTCCAGCCTGCGCGAAATCCTGATCGTGGCGCCGGAAGACCTCGACCAGGACATTGCGGACGACGACCAGGACCCGAACGACCAGGACCAGGACCAGGAACAGAAACAGAAACAGGAACAAGGCAACGGCAGCGCCCGGCGCTCCTCCTGAATGACCTGGCCCGATGAGGTGTCAACATGCTTAAAATAAGGAACCGAGCCGACAGCACCGCGACCCCGCAGCTGCCATTGTCCTGGGAAGACAATGCCAGGCCGGCGGACACGTCCCCCAATTCGGCGGCCCCGGCCAAAGGCGCTCAGGACCCGCCCGAAGTCCCAGACGCCGAGGCCAAGGTCAAGGCGGCCATGACGGCGTCCGGCGACGCCAGCCAGACTGAAGGGCCAGCGGGCCGGATGGCTGCGCCACCCGCGGCCGGAGAATCTGACGGCCACAACACCCGGTCCCAGGTCGGCCAGACCGCCTCGTCGGAGCCGGCCGACAACGTTCCCGGCACACCACCCGAAACGACGGCGCCGCCGGATGGCTACGCCCCCGCCTCACCGCTGCCGGAAGTCGTCCATCTGGACGAGATTCCCGACAAGCTCGGCCTGCAGCTTCTTTCCCTGCGGGCGCGCATGGGCGTCAGCGCCGCGGAAGTCGCGGCCAAAGTCCATGCCGGCGTCGCCTGCGTCAATGATTTGGAACAGGGCAACTATGGCCGCCTGCCGCCGGACTTCTTCTGCAAGTCGTTGATCGAAAGGCTCTGTCATGAATATGACGTCGACCCTGAGCCGCTGCTGGAGCTCTTCGAGAAGGAAAGCCTGGCCGCGGGTCGGACGCCAAGCGGCTTCAAGGACCCTGGCGCCAGTACCGGCCCGGCCGGCGGCGGCAAGCCCCGTCGTGACCCGCTGGCCATCCTGACCGGCGGCGGCGTGGAAGGCGACGAGGCCGGCAGTGACGAAAAAACGCCGCACCGCATCATCGGCCTGGCGCTTGGCCTGCTCGTCGTCACCTTTGTCATCCTCCTCGGCGCCGCCATCATCCACCAGATTCTTCTGAAACGCAACCCGCCCCCCCAGCAGCCGGCGAAGACGGACATGTCAATCCTGATCACTCCCCAACGGCCGACGCCGGAAGTCCTCCGCATCAACTGACCACGCGTCACCGCCACCGCCGGCCGGCCACCGCCAGCGCGCCCCAAACCACCCCTGATTCCAACCGGGACCTGCCATGAACAGCCTTGTCCATCTTGGTCTTCCTGCCGTCCTGGCCGAACCGTGGTCCGCGGGATGCGAGGCCTCCGCGGCCTGCTTTCCGTCTGACGGCGTCTTCTTTCTGCAGGAAAGCTTTGTCCGGGACATCATCGCGGTCAGCGGGTTGTGCCCCGAAGCCCAGCCAAGCTTTCTCGCCGCCGCCACGCAGATTCGTTCGACGCCCGAGCTGCTGGCCTTTGCCTGGCACTGCCACTGGCGACTCAACCTCGCGCCGCCAGCCATCAATGCCGAGCATAATCCCTGGCCGTCCCAGAAGGCCGAGTTCACGATCATGGGCAACCCGTTCTTTTTTGTCTTCCCGATTCTGGCCGCCCTGCCCCGGCTCAAGGCCTACTACGCCGAACACGGCATTCCGGCCCGCGTCCTGGCCGATACCTTGCACGACCTCGACGTCTGGGCGCACACCTCCTTCGAGCAGAACGGCACCTGGGGCTACCGCGACCCGCGCTGGCTTCTCAACCATACGTCGCCCAACCTATTCCGACTTGGCCGACTGCAATTCCAATTCGGAACCCGAAACAACCCGTGCACGGCCTGGCGCCACCAAAGCAACGGACAAGTCGTCGTGTTCCCGCCGGATGGCCTGCCCGTCACGGCCGACGGCTTCTTCTGCCTGGACGGCGAACCGGCGGCCTTTGCCAGCATCTGCACCGTCGACGACCAACACGCCACCCTGACCGGAACGCCTGTCCGACCGGACGGGCGCATCGACAGCAAGACGGTCACCCTGCCGCTCCACGAATGGCGGCAGCCCTGCGTCAATGGCGACCCGGTGCTTAACATCCACATCCCCGCCGGCGAACCGCTCGACGAAGTCGCCTGCCGCGATTCCCTGCGCCAGGCCGTGGCCTTCTTCCCGCGGTTCTTTCCGCATTTCCACTTCAAGGCCATCCAATGCGGCTCCTGGCTCTTCGATCCGCAGCTGGCCGACTACCTCCCGCCCCAGGCCAACCTCGTCCGCTTCCAGTCGCTCTTCCACCGGTACCCCATGGTGAACGGCAACAGCTGGCAAATCCGCCAGCGGGTGTTCGGAAACCCCGACCTGCCCCTGGACAACGTGCCGCAGCAGACCTCGCTGCAGAAAATCGTCAAAAAACACCTGCAGGACGGCCGCCAGTGGCGCTCAGGCTGCGTCCTGCTCTTCCCCGATGAGGTCTCCTGAACACATGAACGCCTGCCCCCCGGCTGGCCAGGGAGCAGGCGAGCATGCCGGCATTTTCCCCATGAATCACCATCGGTGTTGATCGGTGTCCAGCGGTGGTTCTTGCCAGAACGCCGGCGGGTCATGATTCAGGCGAACATGTCTTCAACCTTGACCGGCTGGCCGCCGAGCTTGGCCGACTTGGCCGCCGCCAGCGCCGTCGCCACCGTCTTGGCGCCTTCATAGACGTTGGTGGCCACCGGCTTGTCCTGCAGAATGCAGTCGACGAAGTCCGCGATTTCCGCGCCGACGTTGTGGTTGGCGATGTTGACCGGAAGCGTGGCGAAGTCGAGCTTGCCCTGCATGAAGCGTTGCGAACAGACCTTGATGTCCGGGCTGGTGTTGTCGCAGATGATAGTGCCCTCGGTGCCGTACAGGACGGTGCGCATGGTATAGGGCCGAATGCAGCCAATCGACACCATGACTTTGCCGATGACGTCATTCGGGAATTTGAACAGAGCCACGGTGCAGTCGTTCACCGGCCAGTCGGTCAGGCATTTGTGATTGGCAAACGCGGTCACTTCCTGGGCATCGCCGGCAATCCAGCGCAGCAGGTCAATGGCATGGCAGCCACCGCCGACCGCCGGCTCGCGGCGGGGGTCGACGCGCCAGTTGCCGACGCCGCGGGCCTTGCCGTAATGATGGGCGTATTCGCTCTCCACGAAATACAAGTCGCCGATAGCGCCCTGCTCCACCAGGCGTTTGGCCAGGACAAAGCCGGGCGCATAGCGGCAGACCTGCCCGATCATGAACTTCGCCTTGCCCTTTTCAACCTCGGCGATAATGGCCTTGGCCTCGGCCATGTCAAGCGTCATCGGCTTGTCGCAGATGACGTGCTTGCCCGCCCGCAACGCCGCAATGCTCTGCTCCGCATGGAAGTAGTCTGGCGTCACCACCGAAATGATGTCCAGCTCAGGATCATTGATCAGATCGCGGTAATCCGTCGTCGCCAGACGCGGCGAGTACATCTTCTGCTTGTCCGCCAAAGTGTCCTGATTCAGATCACAGATCGCCGCCAGGTCGCAATGCGGATTGTCACGGTAGCCGATGCAATGGCCATTGCCCATGTGCAGGCCAATGACGCCAGCCTGTAACTTGTTGTCCTTCATGCTGTCTTCTCCCTTTTCCTTGTTTCTTGTTTCTTGTTTCAATTCCGGTTGCGGTTCTGGTTCTGGTTCTGGTTTGCTTGCTTCGCGGTCTTCCTTAAAAGTCGCGATGGTTCTGAGAATATAACGATGTCCACTCGCGTTGGCAATCCCCACCCTGCCTGCGGCTCCAGGGTCATGCCCTCCGGGCGGCGGACTTGCCGAACTTCGACGCCGGGGTCGCCCGCGAAAACGCCCAACTGCGAATCGCCTTGATCTGCTGCTCCATGGTGTCCGACAGCGGCACAATCCGCCCCATGACGTTGGTCAGATCGCGCTGGTTGAAGGGGCGCTTCTCGTAAAACGCCTCGGTGCGGGCCGAAATCACGGCCTGCTCGATTTCGGCTCCGTTCCAGCCTTCCGTCATGATCTGCAGCATCTTGAAGTCAAATTCCTCCAGGTTGGCGCCGTTGCGGACCAGATGAATGCGCAGGATTTCCTCCCGCTCGGCCGGCGCCGGCAGGTCGCAGAAAAAGACCTCGTCAAAACGGCCCTTGCGCAGCACCTCAGCCGGCAAAGCCTGGATCTTGTTGGCCGTCGCGGCAATGAAAATCAAGGGCGGCTTCTCCTGCATCCAGGTCAGGAAGCTGGAGAAGATGTGCGAGGCGATTTTCTGCCCCGTCTCGTCCAACCCGAGGGCATTTTCGATTTCGTCGATCCAGAGAACCGCCGGTGAGACCGCCTCAATGGTGGTGAGCGCCCGGTGAAACGCCTCCTCGGGGGTGCCGTACATGCCGGAAAAGACCAGATTCATGTCCAGCCGGAACATGGGGATGTTCCAGAGTGACGAAATCGTCTTCACCGCCAAGCTCTTGCCGCAGCCGCTGACGCCCATCATCAGCAGGCCCTTCGGAATCGGGATGCCGGCCGCCAGCGCCTCGTGACTGAACATATGCTGACGGCGAATCAGCCACTGCTTCAGATTGTCCAGGCCGCCCAGCCCATCTATCGCCCAACGCGGCGGCGAAAACTCCAGAAAGCCGGACTTCTTCACCACGCTCTTCTTCTCGGCGAAAATCTCGTCCAGCAGCTGGTCCTTGGTCGCGTTCTGCAGACGGCAGGCCCGATGCAGGACGTAACCAATCTCATTTTCAGTCAGGCCTTTCAAGGCCAAGGTGACTTCGCGAATCGCCTCTTCCGGAATGCTGTAGTCGGCGTTGGCCTCGACCGCGGCATGAATCTGCGCGGCAATCTCATCCTCGCCGGGGGTCGGGACTTCCAGCACATGAATCTCCTTCTTCAGGCTTTCAGGGACGTTCAGTTCGGCGCAAAGCAGAAACACCGTCCGCTCCGGATGGTTGCGGCCGTCATAATAAACTTCACGCAACGCCCGTTCCACCCGCGGCTCATCCAGGAAAGGCGCCAGGTCCTTGAACACAATCATTCCGGTCATGCCCTGGCGCACCACGGCCATGATCGCCTCGACCGGGTCGCGGGTCTCAGGCCCCGCCCCCTCCAGCCCCCGCACGCAAGACCAGGACAGCACCTCGCCCCGCGAATGCTCCACGGCCAAAGCGCGAATCCCGCGCAGAATCCGCTCCTCTTCCGGACTGTAGATATAGACCAACGGGCTGCGGCCAAGTATGACGCTGTGCAGCTGCTCCATCATTTTCGACATGGTTCATGACTCCTATCGTTACCAATCCGTCCCGAACCCGGCCACTGCCAGACCGGTCGAAGTCGCCAAGCCCAGGCCCACCAGTCCCTGGCCGCCCGACGCCTTATTTCCCCTGCAGCCAGACCGCTGTCTCCTCCTGGAGGCCGACCCGGAGACGCCGCCCGCGGGCATCCCGCACCAAGATGGCGTTTTCGCTGATACCCATGACCCGAACACCCTCGGCTTCGTCGCCAATGCCGAGCGTAACCGTGGCCGGCATGCCGGTCTGGCCCCGCCGGCGCACGGACAGGATCGCCACTGCCCGCCCGGTCCGATCCTTGCCCTGATACGTAAACCGCAGGCTTCCGGGCACCATGGCCGGCCGTGGTGCTTCAACCGGCGCCGCAGCCTCCGCCGGTGACACAGTCTCCGCCGGCAGACCCGGCGCCGGCGGGGCGGGGCGGGCGACCGGCGGAGGCGCCGGCGGTTTCCGTCCGCCCCCGCCCGGTGGTTTGGCCTCCGGCGCGGGATGACGCCACAGGAAAGGGTCGCGACTGCCGCCGAGGGCGCCTGACGGCTGCGACTCCAAAAGCGCCAAGGCCGTTTCGGCGAGCAGTGATTCATCCTCCGGAGCCGCCGGCGCCCCGCCCAGGTACGCGTCACCGGCGCCAGCTTGACCCAGACGCCAGACGACGGCCAGGACCAGCATGGCCGCGGCGGCGCCAAACACCACCCGCTCCCATTCGTCACGCAGCCATTTTGGGATTCTTTGCATCTTCGCCGCCCCCGCCTATCCCCGTCCACCCATGACAAAGAACGCCACGCATTCGGCTTCCAGGCGCAGGTCGCCATTGCCAAGCATTCCGGATGAATCACCCCGCAGCGATTTTGGCGGCAGCCTGGTCAGCTCGAAGCCACGTGCCGGCAGGAACAGCTCCGGGCCATCCAGCGAGGCCAGGAAGGCCAGCACCTGCTCCAGGCTGCCCTCGGCCGTGACGCGCACCGGGAAGCACAACAGGTAGGGCTGCGTGGCCGACGATGAGCCGACCAGGGCCAGCATGGGCTCGGCGGTGATGGCCGCCGCCGGAACGGCCAGACCGCCCGAAGCCTGCACCTTGACCGCGTCGTCACCCGCAATCCGCAGACCGGACGCCTGCACCAGCAACGCCACCTTTTCCACGGCCCAGATATGCAGCATCAGCTGATAGACAAAGGGACTCGACGTGTCATCGCGCAGCTGCAGAACTGCCGGCGAAAGATGGACCCCGCGTGCCGACAATTCCCGGCACACCCGGCTGTATTCCGACTGATAGTCGAGCAAAGACACGCTGCGCATCAGGTTCGCCCTCGTCTCGTAGCCCCTCTGCACATACGGGGCAAACGTCCGGGCCGCCCGCGCCATGGCCGACTCGGCGCGGGCGGCAAGACCGACGCCCTGGCCGGCATCGCCCAAACGCTGGCGCAAGTCACTCGTCACAGCGGCCAGGCGTTCCGGCTGCGGCGGCCAGGGCGACCGGGCCAGCCGTTTCTGCAAGTCGGCCGCCTCCTCGCGAGTCTTCCGCAACTCTGCCTGCCGGGGCTGCAGAACCAGCATGAACAGCAAGGCCTGGCCGGCCAGGAAAATCAGCGCCGCCGCCAGCAGAGCCTGATGCACTTTCAACCACCTGCTCATGTCCCGCCCTCCCGGCCATCCGCCCGGGGCGGACGGATGTCCGGCGCCGCAAACGGCATCTTGAACGTGAAGGACTTGAACTGCGCTCCCGGCAGCTTCTGCAGAAAAGCCATCCAGGGACGGAAAACATCCTCCCGGCCCATGCGATCCTGCTCTGAAAGCTGATCAACGCCCCGGAACTCATGCCCGCCATTCAGATTGCGCACCAGATTCCGGATCGGCTCAAAGGGCTGCTCTTCCTGCAAGGGCGTGTACCCCGCGGCGATGTAGCTGCGGCTCCACGGCAGCGCCAGCGAAGGCGCCTGCAGCGGAAACTCAGTGCTGCCGGCACGCTCGCCGGAAGACGACCCCGCGGCGCCGCCAAACATGCCGACGCTCGCCGGCGGCGGCGAAACCGCCGGACTGGCGGTCGAGGCTCCCGCCCCGCGCCCGCCCGTTTCGCGCTTGGCGTGGTAGCTGCGTTCATCGGCCAGATAGATGAACCAGTCGTCCTCCGCGCAGGACCGCCCCAGCAGACTGATGGCGGCAATGGCGCGCCGGGCCTGGTTGCCGGTGACCACCAGCGGAATCAACTCCGCTTCCAGCTGCCGCATCTGCCCCTGCAGCTGCTCAATGGTGCTGACCGCCTGGCCGCATTGAGACAACTGCTCGATCCTGTCCTGATTGCCTGACAACTCCCGCCCGCTGCGGAACCACCAGGACGCCTCCAGACCGACTATGGCCGTGACCAAAAGCGCCATGGCCGCGGCCAGCCACGGCCAACGCTGCTGCCGACGCAGCCGCCAGGCGACATCCACCGGCAGCAGGGACAGACTCACCTCCGCCACGCCCGCCGCCTGCAAGGCCAAACCCAGCGCGACCACGGCTTCCGGCCGTCGTTCACCGGCAACCAGTGGCCCAAACACCTGCACCCGGCTTTCCAGACGGTCCGCCAACCACGCCTCCAAACCGCCCAGGCGACTGCCGCCGCCACACAGAAAAACATCCTCTATCGGCGCCGACGCCATCTCCGGCTGCTCCTGGTTGCGCCAGTGTTCGACGGCATTGTGAATCTCCGTCTCCAGCTGTCGGGCAACGCCGAGCAACGCCGAATGCGGCGCCTCCTCCGGCAGCCGGACCTGCCGGAGATCCGGCTTCTCGTCATAGCGGGAACCCGCCGGCCGCGTCGCCAACGCCTGCTGGAAACGCTCGGCACTGAACAGCAGGGCGCCGACAAACAACGGCTGGCCACCGGCCAAGACCACAACCGTGGAATTGTCCTTGCCGAGGTCCAGCAGCAGCACCGGCCGCGGCGAACGCGCGGCCTCGGGATGACACCAGCAATAGGCGTTCACCATGGCCAGGCCGGTCATGGCCAGACCATCGTTCTTGATGCCCGACTCACCGCACAGGCGCAGGCGCTCCCGGAGCATCTGCTCGCGGCACAAGCCAATCAGAACCGGGTGGCGACGACCGCACCCCGCCGGCAAAAGCTGAAAATCATGCACAAACGACTCGTCCGACAAACTGGCCAGCTGCCGGGCCTCGCACGCGACCAGACCAGCCAACGCCGAGGCCTCGGAAACCGGAAAATCACTGACCAGGGTCGTGGACAGGTACTGCGGAACACCCAGCACGACCGGACTTTTGTCCCAGCCGCGGCTTTTCAACCAGCCTTGGACGCCCTGGTACAATTCCTTCTCGGTCAGAATACCCTCTTCGGCAGTGTCCAGCGACTCGGCCGCCACCAACTCAACGGCCTGACCGCGACGACGCAGAACCACCGCCTTCGTCCCCGAAGACCCGATGTCCAAACCAACATATTGTTTTTGACTGGAGAACATCAACCTGTGCTCCGACTGCACCGCAGATTCCACCATGAAAACAACCGGCGGCCGAACCCGGCCGGCGACCGGACCGCATCACGTTCCGGCTGGGACAAATATAACACCGCCATGGCGTTTCAGCTACTGACCCCCATGGACGATTTTCCCGCGGCGGTTCCTGGCATCACCATGCCGCCACGGCAAACGACACCGCGAGGCCGAGGCCACAAAGGCGTCCGCCGCCACCACGACGCAAACGGCGCCGGCATTTCCCAGCCGATGCCGGCGCCAGGGTCGATACCGATGCGCCGGTGCCGGTCAAGGCCAGGCGTTGACCGGCCAGGCTGCCGGACGGTCCCGCGGCGCGATGCCCTCCGGCGCCGTCTCAAACAACCGCTCAGCCACACCATCCACCCCTTGCCCGGGCGCCGGCGCAAACAGCGGCAATCCCGGGAAGCACTCGGCCAGCACGTCCGGCCGCAAGGCGCCGGCGCCGGACGACAGGAGCTTGAACACCGGCTGGGCCTGGGCCGACTGGGCCAGCAGCACCCACACTTCATCAGGCTCGGCGTTCTCCGCATAATAGGCCGTCAGCCGGCCGTCGCGGTCCGGGCGCAACGCCCCGACACAACGCAGCTCCACAGTCAGAATCCGCATCAGCGCCTGCAGGCTCTGACGCAGTTTCCTGGTTTCGCCATTGACCGCTGGAACCTGTTCCAAGGCCTCCTCAAACATCCCGACCGCCGCAATCGTCTCCGAATGCTTCGGGTTCATCCAGGGCACCTCGGTGCCGATCATGTTCATGGCCTCGGCCCAGCCGGCGCTCTCCGGCAGCCAGGGACGGAAGTGCTCGCTGAGCAGATTCACCAGCCGCTTCATCAGCCAGGCGCGCGGCACCGGCTCCATCGCCTTGTCGTCCCGCAGCACCCGCAGACCCGACAGGATGTGCTCGGCCGCCGAGGGCGCCGCATCCGTCTCCAAAACAAAACGATACAGGAACCGCGCATACGCGCACCGGTTCTCGTCGGCATTGAACGCCTTGTCGATCTCATACTCACGGGTGGTGAAATGGTTCTGGAACGCGCGGCTGGTATGGACCTGCTGCGGCGCGCCGAAGTCGTCTTCCGTATGATAGACATAGCCGAAATAGCGCGTATAGGCCGTGCCGTCGTCCGCCGTTTCCTGACGCGCAATCAGCTCCTTGGGCATGTACAGGGAACGCCATTCGCCGCCGAGGGGCCGATACCGCCAGACATACAGATTCAGCATCTCCTGGTTTTCCGACAGCATGCCCTTGATGCGCTGCCGCACGTCGCGGTCGCTGTCCACCAGGCGCAACAGACGCCGCAGGTCATTTTCCCAGATGGTCCGCAAGGCCGCGCCACCCTCGCCCACCAGGGTCCGCAGCCGCTCGTCCGTCTCCGCCGGCAAAGGCCAGGCACTGACCTGGAAGCCCTGCAGGACGACCGCGCCCTCATAGGCCCCGAACTGCGCCAGGCAACGCTTGTAGCCCAGGCTGACCGGGTCGTCGCCGCCGGCCTCGACCATCCGGGCCAATTGCTGCCGATAGCGCCCCAGGTCGGGCAAGGACCGCAGCAGGTCCTGGCGCTGCCGGGCCAGCTCCTGCTGACGGGCCGCGGCCTCCGCCTCGCGCTGCTGTTTCTCCCGTTCCCAGCCGGCCAGCTGCTCGCGGGCCGCGTCCAATTCGCTCTTGGCCTCGACGCCGCCCAGGGCATAGTAGGCCTGCGCCTCCTGCACCTGCTTCTGCAATTCCTCCAGCTTCTGCTGTTCCAGCTCCGGCTGGGCAAACGGCTGCTTTCGAGCGGCCTGAACCGCCGCCGTCACCTGCCCGGCGGCTCGCCGGAGCTCCTGATCGGCCAGCAGGCGCCGGCGTTCCTGCCAGCGCTCCCAGCCCTGCTGCCAGGACTGCACCCGCTGCGCCGCCTCGCGTTCCAGGGTCCGCACCACCGTGTGGGCCTCCTCCAGAAAACGCTGCACCCGTTCCGGACTGGCTTGCTCGTACGCCCGCCGAATGGCCTCCCACTCCTGCTGCATCTCGGCAAAACGCGCCTGGTGCACCCCGCGCTCCGCCAGGATTCGCTCCAGCTGCCGGCGCAGGTCCGAGACCTTCGGACTCTGATGAAAACCAGGATCCGACTGCCGCAGCTTGTCCATGTACAGCTGCAACGCGCCGTACTCACCGCCCTTGAACAGCTGCTCCATCTCCGCATACGTGGCCGCCTGCCGGCGCGAGACATTCACCTTGTACAGCACCAGCCCGCTCCCCGCCAGCACCGCCAGAACAACCAGGACAACAACCGCGACGGCCAGGCGGCCGCGGCGACGACGCGCCCGCTCCATCGCGGCCAGGCGCTCCTCGACCTGCCGCGTCAGCATCTCCGACACCGGCTGCTCCCGGGCCAGAAGACGCTCCCAACCCTGCCGCAGGTCAAGCTCGCTGGCATGACTGTCCGCCAGCTTCTCCTGCATGGCCTCCACCGCCGCGAGCAGTTCCGCCTGGCTGGCGCGTTGCCGGGCCTGCCGTTCCAACCATCCCTGACCAGCGGCCAGGTCTTCCTCCCAGCCGGAGGGAATCTTCAGAAATGCCTCTTCGCCGGCCAGGGCCGCCGCCTGCTCCAGGACGGCCTCGATCTCGGCGCCGTCATCCGCGGCCAGGGCCTCCCGCAGGCGGCCTTGGATTTTCCTGGCGGCGGCCTGGAGTTCTTCGGCCTGTTCCGACATCAGAGCCACCCGCAGGCGGCGCAGCAGTTCCGCCGGCGCCGGCACGACCCGCATCGGGTGGGTCAGCTCATCGTAGGTCATTCGCTGCCGTTCCCGGTCGTCTTCATCCAGGGCGGCCTCGGCCCAGGCGCACCAGTTCTCCAAGGCGGCCTCTTCCAGCGGCCGCAAGTTGACCGCCCAGCTCGGATTGTCCGGGTCGGTCTGACGCAGGCGCCGAAGGACGCCGATGCAGGCATCATGGTCGCCCTGGTACACGGCGCGGCGGTATTCCTTGACCAGCGGTTCCAGCTCCCCTTCGCGGGAACAGGCTTCTCGCAGACGCGCCAGACGCCCGGCATCCAACGGCGTTGCCGGCGGAAACTCCAGGTCGGCGCAGATGTTCCGCCACTTCTTGACGCCATCAAACTCAAGCAGCTCGGCCAGCTGCAGCAGGTCCGGCAGCGACCGCGCCTCGTGAACCGCCTCGGAGCGCATGCCCTTGTCCAGATAGTCGGCACACCGCACCAGGCGGTCGTTCGCCTTCTGGCACAACTCCGCAAACTGAACCGCCAAGTCCTGCACGTGGGCGTTATGCTCCAGCTGCCCGGATGACATCGCCTGGCAGATCTGCTGAACCAACTGTTGTTCTGGATTCATCCGGAATTCCTTCGCCTTAGGTGATGCTCGTAACTCCCCCACGCACGGCCCGGCGCGCCGGGGCCGGCATGCTTCCCGGAATCGGCCCGGCGCGGGCTCGACCGTCGACAGTGCGGCTTCATGACTCCGGCTTCCGCGGCTTCAAATTAAGCATGTTGAGGCGACGGCTGCTCAACGACCCCGGCCGCGCTGGCGGCGCCGGAACCGGCGGCGCTTCGGCCGACGGCTCACGCACCGGGCCGGCCGGACGGCCATGACGGGCCAAGTCCGCCAGACGCCCGCCCGGCGCCGGCGGCAGGGGCGCCGTCAAATCCAACGTCGTCACCCGGGGCAGACGGCTGGTCTCGCGGCTGACCACCGACCCGGCCACACAGCAGCGCCAGCTGCATGTCGCCCCGGCCGGCAGCCCCGTGAAATACGTACTGTAAGTCACCTGCCAGCGGACCGCCGCCGGCAGCAGCGCCATCGCCTCCCCCAACAGCGGCAGCAGATCCATGCCCGGCGCAAAAATCACCAGAACGATACCGGAGGTGTTGGCCAGATAGGCCTCGGCCAGGCTGGCCGCATGACCGGCGTCACCAGTCAGCGCCTCCCAGGCCACGGCCTTGCCGGCCGCGCCATCGCCCGGCGGAATCGCCTTCGGCATCTCCAGGTAATGCGCCGGCTCGGCCCAGGACTCGACAAAGAAGCCCGGCTGCCGGCTGACCCAGACCGGCCCGCCCGGAGCGCGCTCCCGGGCATGCACTAAAACATGATGCGCCAGCTTGTTGGTCCGCCCTGTATGGTCGGCCGCCATCGGCCCCACCCGCGACAGGATGGTCGCGTCACGGCCGGCCAGATTGCTCCGGAAATGGCTCCAGGATACCGGCTCCTGCGCCGTCGACTCCTCATGCACGCCATACAAATTCTTGTAGGCGCTCATCGCCTCCAGCAGCTGCACTTGCGGCGGCGGCATGCCGCGGGTGAAGGCCACCGTGCAAAAACCGCGCGTACCCGGGCGCAGACCGCGTTCGGCCGAGGTGTAAATCAGTTCATACGCCATATACCGTCTCCGCCCCGGCGATCACCCGCGCCTCCTGCCCCCCCGCGCCTCGGCCGGGGGAATGGTAAACCACATGTCCGTGCCCGGGCAGCGCAGAGGGTAGCCGGCGTAGGACAGCGGTATCTGCAGCGGCTTGGCCATTCCCGGAAGCAGCACAAAATAGACGTCGCCGGAAAGCGTGCACGTGGCCTCGACCTCCGGCTGAGCCGCCGCGGCGCCGGCCGCCACGGCCGGAATGAACCCGCGTTCGTAGAAGAAATACAACATGGGCACGGACACCCAGAACGGCTCCACGTCCCGCGGCCGGATGCCGACCATCCCGGAGTCAGGATTGACTTCAGGACTGTGCCCCAAGGCGCTGTTCGGCAAATACAGCACCTCGCCGGCAAAGGATTCCGCCGTGGACACGACTTCAGGACAAATCCGGTCCAACAGATGCCGCACCGCAAACGAGACATTCTTGATCATGGGCACATCCAGGGCGCAGGTGTTGTACTTCGGCTCCCACAACCACGGCTCCTCCGGCAACTCAAAGTCCAGCAGTTGCTTCCACACATCAAACTTGGAGACCAGGACAACCATGGTCTTGGCGGTCTTGCGGCCGGTGCGCATGCCGGAGTATTTCTTGATCCGGTTGATCATCTCGGTCAGGATGATCTCCTGGCGCTGGACCCGGGCCTTGGCCGCCAGCTGCGGATCCAGGCCGCCGCTCAGGCGCTTGCGGAAACGCACGTCCTTGGTCGGGTCAAACAGGAAGAAAATCGTGTCCGAATGCAACAGGTGCTGGGTCGTCGGGTTGTCCACCGAATCCATGCCCGGCTCGAAATGCTCGCCGGCATTGTCGTACAAGACCAGCGTCCGGGACATGCTTTCCCGGACCTGCTCGTACTGGGGGTGATGCTCGGCCGGCGTCACCGTGAACATGAACGGCCGCGGCAGGTTGATCAGCATGTTGTCCATCAGGACCTGGTTGTACAATTCGCCCTGCAGCTCCGTCTTGCGCAGCGCAACGAGCTCGTCAGCGTCCGGATGCAGGAAGATCGTCTCCTCGAAGTCGTTCAAAATCTGATTGTTGACCGCGTCAGTGTCCGTGAAGGAGATGGCGAAGTTGTGCGACAGGGTGTTGCGCAAATCCCAGGTCATGCTGGTCAGAAAATACGACTTGCCGCTGGCCGTCGCCCCGACGATGGACAGAAACAAAGGCGGCATTTCGCTGGCGGCCTGCGGAATGCGCAGATGACAGCGCGGGCAGGCCATGTCCGGACAGCTCATGCCCTCGGCGTCAAGCGCATTGCCCTCGGGCGTGAAACGCGACGGCAGAAAACGCTTGGCCGCGTCTGCCCCCAGAACAGCGTCGCCGATCAGGCTCTGATGCCGGGCGATGAACAGGAACTCGTCAACCGCAAAACGATGCCAGCAGTGCGGGCAGATGATGCCCTGCCGCCCGCTGGCGGTCGACCGGGAAATGGTGGCGGCCGGCGAGGACGACGGGTAAGCGGCGTCCGAACCGGATACCGACTTGGTCGCCGGGGCCTGGTCGGCGTGACGGCGCCCCGCCGAAGCATGGTGACCAGTGGCCGGCGCCGGCGCCGCCTCCGGAACGTCGACCACGACCTCCAGCCCGTCCGACAGCGAAGCCGCCGAGGTTCCGTCCACGACCCGCATGGGCTGGCCCACGACGGTAAAATCCCCGGCCTCCAGGCCGATGTCCAGCCGGATCCGGCCCATGATGACCTGCACCTGCCGGTCAATCAGCAATTGACTGACCCGCTGTGTCTCAAAGTAGATGCCGTTGGTGCTCCACTGGTCCTCCAGCTGGATTTCGCCCTTGTCGGTCAAGGCCAGCACGGCATGAAGACTGGACACGGAATTGTCGCTGATGACGATGTCATTGTCGGGCAACCGGCCAATCCGACAAGGAAAGGCCGCAATCCGATAGACGGCCGGCTCGGCCCGCTGCATCATGACACGAACAAAGCATTCAGAAGTGTTGGCGCTGGAATTCATCCCTTGGGTGACCTTCAGAGTGCGTCGCGAGGTGGTTACAGGTAATCAACATATCCTAGGCAATATAGCCAGCGAACATCATTTCCGCAAATGACGCCGACGCCATTTTGCCGCCGGCCGGCACCGACCCGCGGCCGCCCGGCTCCGGGGCGGCTGGAAAGCACACCGCAAGCGGCCGGAAATCACGGAAAGACCTGGTGGCCAGCACGGAAAGACCTGGTGGCGCCAGGCGGCGAAACCAGCAGCCGTATGCGGATGATGGCCGTCAACGCATGAGGCTCAGCCGGCCGAACTCGTACGGCTGATGCACACGCCCGCCGCCCCAGGATGAATTTTCTTTTTTGGCCTCGTCGCCGCGCATGAAAAGGGCGGCGCCCTGCGGCCGGGCCGGGTCCCAGTTGATGGTCGCAAAGGGCACCACGACATCGACTTCATAGCCGGTTTCCGTGATGCGCGCTCGGCTTTCCCACTGGCCGTTCCATTTCATGCGCTGCCGGTTGTCCAGGTCGCAGCGGTTGCCAAGATAATCGACGGCAAATTGAAAGTAGCCATTCGAATCGGCGCCGTCGGACAGGAACAACTCAATGTGGTCCCCGGAAGGCCAACGCTCGCCGGGCGCCTGGGATGACGTCGCCGACAATGGTTCGGTCTCCCCGAAACAGGCGTAGCGGATATGCAGGCTGGTCGCGTCGTGGAAAATCTGCACCACCGTCTGGTTTTGCGGTGACCGGTCCGGATGCCCCATGACCGTGAAATCGTCCAGGCGCCGGCCCTTGGCAAAATCGCCATCCCGGACCAGCGGAATGGCCGCCGTGGGTGCCTGCCGTTCCCGGGCCTGGCGACCCCAGGCGTCAAAACGCGCCAGATGACTGAGAATCAGACGCCTGGAGACCGGATGGTCGGCCCTCTTTTCCGCCTCGACCAGCAAGGCACGCATCTTCCCCTCCAGCCCCTGGCCGAGGATGTAATGGCGAAAGTTGTCCACGTCGCCATCGCCGCAGGTCGATGGCCGCGGGTCGGCATACCAGGTGTCACGCAGCAACGAGTAGTACTGCCACATCGGCTCCGCCGCCGTGCGGAAAGCCCGGCGGCAGAACTCACGGCGGAGCCCCTCGACGTCCTGGTCGGGATTCCACCAGAGACGCGTGATGACCCAGAACTCGTGAAAGCAGCTGTCCCAGGATTCCTGGTAGCGGTAGTCCCGCTTTTCCCCGGGACGCTTCTGGCGGTCCGGGGCGATTTCGCTCGTTATCCGCCGCAGCCCCAGGGCCGCCAAGGCCCGCTGGTCAAAGGCCGCGACCTCCGCCAGGGGGCGCGGAAACCGCATGCCGACGCCATAATATTCACGCAATAGCATGTTCGGGGACACCGAACACCAGTTGGCAAAGTCGTCATACCATTCCCCGTTGCAGGCCGAAAACAGCGGATACTTGTCATTGGGACGGACATAGGGGCAGAACATCACCACCACCGACGGGTCGACTGCCACCGCCGGCGCCCGGGCCGTGAAAAAATAAGCATAAGACAGAAACTGCAGATGCGGATGCCGAACCTTGACCCGCTTCACCACTTCGTTCAGCCAGAGGTAGAACTGCGTGGAGCGGAAATTCGCGTCGGTCAAGGTCAAGGTCGTCCCGTCGGGCAGCTCCAGCGGCGCCAGGCAGGACGGGCATTCGCACAGTCCCCAGTTGTCCTCGACTTTGAGGGCCAGATCGGCATTGGCCGGCAAAGGCGAAGCCTCTAGCCGGGCCAGCACGCTGGCAACAAAGGCGTCGAGCATCCCGGGATTGGTGAAGCACGGGTTGTTCTTCATCGGGGCGGGATACTGACGCTCGCCGTTGATCAGCGCGTAGTACTCGGGATGGTCGGCAAAATACTGGTCGCCGGGCAGAAAGAGGTACAGATTGTGTCCCCCGCCGTAGGTCAGGCGGTTGCCCCAGGGCACGCGCGTCGCATTGCCGGGATCATAACCGCCGCCACCGCCGGGGGCGTTGCAGTAGTTGCGTGAATTCCAGATTTCATCGTGGCGGTTCAATCCGCCGTTGGTTCCCCAGCCGCGGTAGCGGAACGTCGGCCGGGAAAAAAGGTCGCAGTTGCCGGCCAGGAAATCCCGGCTTTGACTGAAGACGGCCGTCATTTCCGGCGTCGGCCGCGGCCAGATGATGTCGCTGTTGTTTTCCAGAAAGGCATAGACGCCATTCAGGGTGCCACGCGGCTCGGCGCCAAAGATCAGGACATTGGCGCCGTCATGGCGCACGGCGTAGCCGTCGCTGTCAGCGAGCCGGCGCAAGTCGTCGGCATGGCCCGGTTCAGCCAAGACGCGTCCCAGAAGGATGGCGCCGCGGCCGCCAGTGCGCTCCCTTAGAATCGGCAAGGTGGCTCCAGTGATGTTCTGCAGCCACAGCTGCAGCTCCTCGGCGCTTTTCGCCAATTCGCCGGCGCCCAGAATGATGTCGACACACGCCTGGCCGTCCTGGACAATCACCATCCCGCTTGACGGAATGCTGACAGGCTCCAGGGGCGACGGGTCGGCGCGCAAATGGCGGATATAGCCATCGAATTCCCCGGCCAGTTGCGGATTGCCAGGGACACGGCCGCGGCCCTTGGCCGCCAAGGCGAAATTCGCCAGTTCGAAGGTCACCGGCGTCTCGCGGGTAATGCCGGTGGCGCGCCGGTCCGTCAGGCCAAAGTCAATCGCCTTGACGCGTTCGGGAAAGAAATTCTGGCGGGGGGAAAGATCGAGTCTTCCGGAGAGCCAGGTTTTGCCGGGGAGCACGCCGCCCATTCCCAACGCTTTGTTCAAGCTGAATTCGCAACGGTGGGAACGGCCGTCGGGAGCGATGCTGTACAAGTAACCGAAGCCGATGCCCATGGTCTGTTCGCCACGATACTGGAATTGCAGCTCCTGGCACTTCGACCAGTCGCTGACCTTCGGCAAGTCGCAGCGCAACAGCGAGTAAACCGGCGCGGTATGACGCCAGGCCACGCCGACATCCGTCTCGACCTGTTGGACGACGGCCTCAACGCCCGGGCGTCTCACCGCGTGGAACACCGGCGCAAACAGCACTGGCTCAGCCGCCACTGCGGACACTACCGCCAACATGCTTATCAACGCAATCGGTCGCATCAGCAATACCCTCTCCGATTCAGGTACAACGCGGATTTTCATATCGATAAATGAACCCTAATCACCAAACGCACCATGAGTCCCACCCCAACCTGACGATGCGGACGATAGGGCCCAAGATCCACCGGCTCATGCGCTTCAGGCGCCCCGCACGGCCCCCCGCGCCCTTTCTGCGGTGGAGGCCGGCGGCAGCCTCCCTGACGACATTGCCCGCCTCACAAGAAAGTGGAACCTTATGCTTTCCCCATCCCCCGGAAGAGCCACATTTTGCACATTAAACCGCTTCGAGACAAATTCCAGTTTCTCGCAT
>CAYOUR010000022.1:0-21578 GCA_964407145.1 uncultured Lentisphaeraceae bacterium
TTGATCCCGCGCAGCTGCAGCCCCTCCTCATGGAAGCACAAGGCCACAAAACGCCCATGCAACAGCCAGGACGCTGCCAGGATCACGCCATCCAGAACCGCCATCATCCACAAGTCTGAAACCGAGACCAGCAAAATGTTCCCGAACAAATAGCTGTTCAGGTCCTCGGCATACCCGGGCGTGGCGGCCATGAAGCTGACGCCGGCGGCGACCCCCAGCGTCCAGACCGCGCTGAGGATGGTGTCCTCGCGCATTCGACCGCCCAGCGTCATCAGGCTGACCAGGGTGGCGGCCAAAACGGCCGCCACCAGCGCCCCGACCATCGGCGTGAACCAGTCCACGCCATGCACCACCTGGAGATACCGCGCCAGGCCGACGCCGCCGATCAGGGCATGCGACATGGCGCCGACCAGGTAGCTGCGCCGACGCGCCACCACGTAGCCGCCCGTGACCCCGCAGGCGACCGACGCCAGCACCGACGCCGCCAATGCCAGGCGCAGATAGGAGAATTCCGCCAGATCCTGGATGAACAGCCCGCCCGTCATGCCTGACCCCCTGACCGGGGATGACCGCAGGGGCACCACGACGCACCAGCCGGCGCCCCGTGGTGCGGCGTCGAACAGACATCGCCGCCGGCGGCCACCGGGCAGCCGACATGGTTGAGCTGAATCCACTCGTCACCGTCGACCAACGTCCGCGCCACATCGCTGATCCGATGCATATCCGCCGTCCGATTGACGCAAATGACATGGCTGACATACGAGGCAACGACCTTGAGGTTGTGCGACACCAGCAGTATGGTCACCTGCCGGTTCAAGTCCCGCAACAGGTCATAGACCTGCCGGCCGCTGGACGGGTCGAGATTCGCGCCGGGCTCGTCCAGCAGCAGCAGCCGCGGCCCCGAGGCCAGCGACCTGGCAATCAGCACCCGCTGCCGTTCGCCCCCGGAAAGCGCCCGGAACGGCCGCCTGCCAAACCCGTCCAGCCCGACCCGTGCCAGCGCTGTTTGCGCGGCCTGGCGGTCCGTCTGCCGGTACGGCCCGAACCAGTGCCGCTCCACCCGGCCCATCAGCACCACGTCCTCGACACTGGCGGGGAACTGCGCGTCATAATGCATCGACTGCGGGACATAGCCGACCTGGCGCCGGGCCCGCTCCGGCTTCTGGCCGAGAATCCTGATCCAGCCATAGCGCGGCGTCAGCAGCCCGAGCATCAGCCGCAGCAACGTCGTCTTGCCGCCGCCATTGGGCCCGACCATGACTGCAAACTGGCCTTCCTCCAACGTCAGAGTGATGTTATGCAGCACCTCCTGGTGCTCATAACCAAAACAGACGTCTCCGATCTCAATCACCTTCATGCCTGCCATGCCAAATGCCTTCCTGAATGCTCTCCAATACTGAAAATCGGCGGCGCCCCGAGCCGCCTGGCCGAAGGGGTGCGCCTGACAGGAACGGCCGCCCCCAGCGCTCCGCCCGGCTGCCGACCGCCGCCTTTACGGCCGCAGCAGCGCCTCGCCCATGGCCTCCAGGCCGGAAAGGTACGCCTCCGGCAACGGGTCGAGAACGCGCAAGGGGCATTGCAATTCGTCCGCCACCGCCTGGGCGGCCTTGCGGTTGAACTGCGGCTGCACGTACACCGCCCGCACCCCGGCCCGACGGGCCTGCGACAGCACCTGCCCCAGCTGGCGGCCGCTTGGCGTCCGCCCGCCGACTTCGACCGCGATCTGCGCAATCCCGTACGCTTCAAGAAAATAGCCGAAAGCCGGATGAAACACCACGATGGCCGAGCCGGCCAGCGGCCGGAGACGCGTCCGCAGGCGCCCGTCCAGCTCTCCCAGGTCCCGCACATAACGCTCGGTCCGTTCACGGATATCGGCGGCGTGCTCGGGCAGGCGTTCGGCCAGAACCGCCCCCACGGTGCGCGCGTGGGCCGTCATGTTGGCCGGGCTGAGCCAGACATGCGGGTCCATCTCCTCCTCGCCGTGGCCGTGGCCATCGTGGCCGTGGACATGGCCGTGGACATGGCCGGTTGCGGCCATGGTCAAAAGACGCATGCCCTTTCTGGTGTCGATGACGTCCAAGTCTGGCTGAGTGCGGCTCAGCTTCGGCAGCAACGCCTGCTCCATCGGCGCACCGATCCGAAACAGCACCGATGAACGAGACAGCATGGCCATGCGCCGGGCATTCATGACATACGTCTCCGGGCTGGCCCCGGCCGGAACCAGCGCCTCGACCTGCACCAGGTCAGCGCCGATCCGCCGGACACTCTCCAGCTGCGGGACAACACTCACCACCACCGACAACGGCTCGCCCCCAACACCGGAGACCGCCGCCAACAGCAAAACAGCCAGGATGACCCGGCGACTTCCATTCATGTTCATGACTTCCTTTCCGAATCAGACATGCCGGCGGCCTCGCCGATAAGTTGCTGGAAGGTGATCTTTTGCAGCCGCTGGCAGAAATCGCCATAGATCGCCAGATAGTTGTTCCGCAGCTTCGCCGGCAGAAAGTGCATGTAGGCACGCGCGTCGACGGCCTGGCTTTCCCGGAAAGCCTCTTCGACGTCGGCCGGCGTCAGCACGGCGAGGTCCTGCCCCGGGACATACCGGAACCCGTCCGCCGTCTCGCCGGCGACCTTGATCAGGACCTGGTGCCGCTCCAGCACGTCGACAATCCGCAGCAGGATGCGGGACGGGATGCTGTTCTCACGCCCGAATTCGGCCGGGTCCCAGCTGCCGCGGCCGTCATGGAAAGCCTTGCTCGCTTCATACAGGATGACCTGGCCGAGAATGATGCACGCACCCGTACCGGTCGCTTCGGAGGCCTTTTCCAGATGGATGGTGCGGTGATTCTGGATGGCGAAGCTGACCTCGGCGCCGAACAGGATGATGCTCCAGTTGGCATACAGCCAGGCCAGGAAGAAAGGCAGCGCCGCGAAGGTACCGTAGATGGTGTTGTACTTCGTCAGGCCGACCTGAAGACTCAGAAAGGCCCATTGCACCAGATACCACAGCAGCCCGGCCGTCACCCCGGCCATCAGGGCCGGAAAGCTCTTGACCTTCGTGTTCGGCATGAACACATACAGGAAGCCAAACCCGAACAGGACGAAGCCGACTCCGATCAGCGTCCCGAGCTTTTCCAGCAGCCAGGCGACAAAACCGACATGCTCGTACAAATAGGTGAAAACCTGATTCGAGAGCAGCAGCGTGTTGACACTGGTGGCAATCAGGAAAATCACCGGCAGCAGGATCAACACCACCAGGTATTCGCTCAACTTACGCAAAAACGGCCGCCCCTGCTTCACGCCCCAGATCGTGTTGAAGCTGTCCTCCAGCTTGGCCATCGAACCAATCACGCTGAACAGCAGCAACACCGAACCGATCAGCCCCAAAGCCGCAAAGCTGGTGTTCTCAACATAATTGAACACGGTCACCAACGCCTCCTGCATCGGCTCCGGCAAATGCCGCGCCAGGCCGGAAACATCACCCGGCATCGGCGGCCGGCCGGCCGCCCCGGCAGCGTCAGGGTCAGCGGGGACCCCGGCCGGGCCGGCTTCGCCCGCGGCCGCCGCTGTGTCACCCGCCGCCGCCGCAACCGCATCGGCGCCATCCTCGGCCGCGGCCTCGGCGATGACCCGGTATTTCCAGATGGCGCCTTCGCCGGACTTCGCTCCTGGCTCCTGATAACGCTCCAGGCCGACTTTGTCCAAAAGCCGGTTCTGCATGCCGAGGCCTTTGGAGAAGGAAAACATGATCGCCAGCATCGGCACCAGGGACACCAGCGTGATATAGGTGAGCGCCGAGGCCTGCAGGCTGCAATTGTCGTCCTTAAACCCGCGGACGACAATCATCGCCACTCGGCACAAGGCAAACAGGAACTGGCGCATCCGCGGCAGCGCGGACATGTCCTTCAACCAGAGCTCCTCCTGGAAAAAGGCCTTCCCCTCAGCATACAGGCTCTTGAATGAACGGCTTCTGCCCATCTTCACAACCTTTCGCAAAACACTACAATGCCCCCCGGACAAACGTCCGGCGTCACCGCCAGCACAGCCTATCCTTCTTTACGTGCTGATTTCAGCATAAAGAATATAAGCCGCTTCTACCTTGACCGCAAACAAACCCGCGGCTTTTGCCTCCCGCCTGCACCGCCGCCACCGTCCATGCCGTCTATTGCCCATTATTCAGAGACCACCCGAAAAATCAACCTCCAGACCCTGTTGACAAACCATCCGGACGGAAAACCGGCCGTGTTCTCCAAGGTCTCTCCGACTATCCGGGAAAGACAATGGTCCTGCCAGGCAATCATGACCGCCTGAAAGGGGACTTCGCCGCGCCGCGAAAACAGCTTGCCGGGCGAACCGGCCTCTGCGGCTTCAGCAGCGTGCAAACCCTGGCCGTGGACACGGACAATGCCGCCAGGGGAAAATCGGTCGACTTGAACGCCACCGCGACCGTCGACCCGGCCCGGACAGTCATTGTCGGCGCGCCGGCGGCGCCGGCATGGCCCGGGCCATAAACGCCTTCACCGTCTGGAATGGCTTCCTGCCCTGGCCGTAAACCCGCCGCCACCCCCGCCCGCCCACACGAACAAATCCTGCCGGTGTCAGCGGAAACAATCCTCACGCACGATGGCCACAAACGGCAGACAGCGATACAACTCAGCCACGTCCAAGCCATAGCCCACGACCCAGCGATCCGGAATCCGGACACCAACATAATCGGCCTGGAACGAAGCCCGCAAGGCCAAAACTTCCGGTGAGGGGTGGCTCAGCTCCTTTTCCAGAAACACGCAGGTCTCAACCCGGGACGCACCGAGATGGCTGAGAAAATGCCGCCGCAATGCCGCCAAGGTGAAACCCTGGTCCAGGATGTCGTCAACCAGCAGCACGCTTTTCCCGGCCATCTTCCCCCAAGGCCCCTCGACGTGCACCGGCCGGAGCACCTCGCCATTCTCCTTGACGGCATCGCCATACGTGCTGGCGCGGACAAAATCGAAGCGGACATCCGCGCACCCGGCCAAGGTCAGCTCCCGCGCCAGGTCGGCCAGAAAAAGACACGCGCCCTTCAAAACCCCGACCAGGTGCAAGGTCTCCCCACCCCGGCGACCGGCAATTTCAGCGGCCAAGGCCCGGACCCGGACCCGAATCTCATCCCGGCTGACAAGAATACGCTCCAGGCGCGGGTCCTGCAAACACAGCTGCTCGTCGTTCATCGCGATGCCTTTCCTTGCCATCCGGAAAACGGCCGACCGGCCTTTTTTCGCCTGGCAGACTTTTCCTGCGCCTTTTCTCTGCTATGGTAGTGCAACGCCAGGCCGTTGCCTGACGGTTCACTATAATTCCCAGTTTGTTTCCCGCCAACCCGGAGGATGCGTGATGTGCAAAAACATGGTGTCGATCTGTGCGCTGGCCTGCGGGACGGCCATCCTGTCCTGCGGCTGCATGAGCTGCTCCAGCCCGGCGCCGGCGCCCGCGCCGCGGCCCAACCCGATCTCCCTGCAGCTGCCCACGGTGATCTACGCCATCCCCGGCCAGGAGGCCAACATCTACTTTGACAACATCGTGCTGGTGCCCAACCCCGACGCCTATGTCTTCGACGTCACCTGCGCCAAGGGCCGCAACGACGCCAAACGCTGGCGCTTCCTGCCCAAACCCGAGGAAGTCGGCGAATACAGCTGGCGGGTCAGCGTCTACGACCTGCAAGGCCTGGTCGCCCAGGCCGAAACCACCATCGTGGTCGCCAAGCCGGACGCCGGCCAGGGCCGCAGCCTGTCCATCCTGCTGGTCGGCGACAGCCTGACCAATGCGGGCGTCTACCCGGCCCGCGTCTTCGAGCTGATGTCCGGCGACAACAACCCGGCCATCACCATGGCCGGCTCCAATGGCCCAGGCTACAAGCCACAACCTGGCGGCGTCGCCCATGAAGGCTGGGGCGGCTGGGCCTGGAACACCTTCCTCACCAAGACCAAACCCTATGCCAAGGAAAACCCGTCCCCGGCCGACATCGCCAGCCGGTTCCTGGTCGTCGACGACCAGGGCCAGGCAACCGTCGACCTGCAAAACTACTTCAACCTCTACAACCACGGCGCCCCGCCGGACATCGTCACCTTCCAGCTCGGCGTCAATGACGTCTTCGGCGCCAAGGACGACAATGTCGAAAAACGAATCGCGGACATCCTGGCCGCCGCCAACCGGCTGATCGAGGCCTTCCGCCAGGCCGCCCCGGCCGCCATCATCGGCGTCGGGCTGGTTACGCCCGGCGCCAGCTCCCAGGACGCCTTCGGCGCCAACTACGCCTGCGGCCAGACCCGCTGGCAGTACAAGAAAAACCAGCACCGCCTCAACCAGGCCATGCTCGACATGTTCGGCCATCACCCCGACCCGCTGCTCTCACTCATCCCGACCAACGTCAACCTCGACTGCGAAAACAACTTCCCCAAAATCTCCGAGCCGGTGAACGCCGGCAACGACGCCAAAATCACGCGCCTGAACAATGGGGTGCACCCGGCTCCGGCCGGATACCGCCAGATCGGCGACACGTTCTACGCCTGGATGAAGGCCCAGCTGGGCCGCTGAGGCACCTTTCAGGGAGAAGAAGCCATGGCTGTGACCTTGAAGGACATCGCCGCGCGGGTCGGCCTGTCGGTCAACTCCGTGTCGCGGGCGTTGCGGGACAAACAGGACATCGCTCTGGACACCCGACGACGCGTCAAGGCAGTGGCCAGCGAACTCGGCTACCGCCCCAACCTCAACGCCCGCAGCCTGGTGCTGAAACAGTCCTTCTCCATCGGCGTCGCCGTCACCGAACTCAACAACCCGGTCCGCATGGATTTCTGCGAACGACTGCGCCAGCTGGCCGAACAGGACGGCTACCGCATCATCTGCGCCGGCATCTCCCATCACCACACCCACAAGGACCTGGACACCATCGCCGACTTGCAGTCGCGCGGGGTCGACGGACTCGTGCTCGGCTACTTCGCCGGCCCGCTCGCCGACCAGCCCATCGCCAAAATCCTCGAAGACTGCGAACAGTCCGGCCTGCCCGTCACCCTCTTCGGCTCCCCTGACACCAGCCTGGCCGACTACGCCTTCATCGATTTCCGGGACAGCTGCTACCGCCTCACCTGCCACATGCTCGACCTGGGCATCGTCCCGACCGGCTTTTTCAGCCATCAGCCGGAAACCGGCTTGGTCGGCGACCGGGTCCAGGGATACCTCCAAGCCATGACGGACCGGGGACTGCGGAAGCAGGCCAAGCTCTGGCCCGTCAAAATCATCGACGGCTACCTGCCAGCCGCCGCCCGCGCCATGCAGGGCTACCTCGCCCGGCATGAACGGCCACCACGGGGAATCATTGCGGCCAATGACATGATTGCCATCGGCATCATCAGCACCCTGCGCCAACATGGCATCCAAGTCCCGGACGACGTCGCCGTCGCCAGTTTCGACAATATCGAAATCGGCGAATTCATCTCCCCGCCGCTGACGACCATGGGCTTTGACAACGGATTCTTCGCCACGCAGATCTGGGACTTGCTCAAACACCGCATCGACAACAAGAAGAACACGCCGCGGCGCCAACTTCACCTCCGCCACGAGCTGATCATCCGCCAGTCTTGTCCCTGACCGCCCCGAATCGCCTCGACGCCCGCGCCCAGGACCCTCCTGGGCGGAGCGGCCCGGCCATTGCTGAGGTCATGGCGCAAGGCGCAGCCGTTCCGGCGGGGCGGCGCCGGTGTCAATCTCCGCGGCCGCCCCGACCGGCAGGCTGATCGTCGGCGCCACATGACCGAAAGGCAGCCCCGCCAGCACCGGCCCCGGCACGACGGCTGCGGCTTCGGCCATGATTTCCGGCAGATAGGCGCTGTCCTCGCCGGCCGTGAACTGTCCAAACGCCAGGCCGGCCAGGCGTGGCAGAATCCCGGCCGCGCGCAGCTGGGTCAGCATCCGGTCGATCCGATGCGCGGCCTCGTTGACATCCTCAACGACCAGAATGCATCCATTCAAATCAGGTAGATGCCCGGTTCCCAGCAAGGCCGTCAGCAGGGACAGGTTAGCCGGCGCCAGCGGTCCGCGCGCGCGTCCCGCCCGCAGCACCAGCGGGGCGGCCGAAGACGGCAGCAGCTGCCGCGAGCCGCGCAGGCAAGCCGCCAGCGACCGCAATGCCGCCTGCGTGTCCGCCCTCTCCGCCTCCGTCAGCAGTTTGCGGCAGAAGTCCGGACAAAGCATGGGGCCATGTACCAGGCGGTCGCAGCCGTGCCTCCAGGCCGCCAGCAGAAAGGCGGTAAAATCACTGTAGCCGATCGCCGGCAGATTCCGTCGGCGCACCGCCTGCCAGTCCAGATCGTCAAGCAGGCGGGTCACGCCAAAGCCGCCTCGCACCGCCAGAATCACCTCGACGCGACGGTCCGCCAAAAGCTCATGCAGCTGGGCTGCCCTGGCCGCGTCCGACGCGGCCAGATAACGCCGCGCCCCGCCCGGCGCCTCCGGCAAGACCACGGTCATCCGCCAATCCCGCAACCGCTCCAGGCCGGCCTGCAGCCGAGCATCGTCAATGCGGCCCGACGAGGCCCACAGGCCGATAGTCTGACACACCCCCGCAAACGGATTCACCCAGGCTGGTTCATTCATCGTGCCGACGCGCCTTGTAGACATGGCATTCACGCCCAGTCCAATGCCTTTGGATACGCTGGAAAGTCCACGAGAATATACGACGGACATGATTGATTTCAAGCCTGAAATCGTTTCTTAAAGCCATATTTCGTAACCGGTCACCCACTGAGAATTGCGCCATGGTATGGTGTCGTCGTCCTGGCACGATGCCCGGCAAATGAGGCTGGACGACCTGCGGCAGCCGGAAGGCTGGACTGCCTATGACCGCCCGAAGGGCGGGACAAACATAACCCCGGGTGACCGAAGCCCGAAGGGCGAGGGAACCCGGGGGAAGAGACACCTCTGCTTTGGCCGCCCGGAGGGCGGGACTACCTGCGGCAGCCTGAAATAAAGCGTTTGCCACCGCATTTCGCACGTTGACCGCCTATTCTCAATCAGTGACCGGATACGTATTGCCAATGGTTTCCTGATTCTCAACTTGATTTTGCCTCCAGCCATATTACGTTGTTTCAGCCTAGCAACAGCGCCTGCGCCCCAAGCCCCCTGACAACCCTGCCCGCAAAGCCACCGGCGGCAATTTTCCTGTTGGCGCCAACCGCCGGACCACCAGCCAAGACAGGGGACGCTTACGGCCATGCCACGACGGTTCCGCCGCCGCAACCCATCGCGAGTTCCAACAGCGTCATAACACGCCATCACGCTCCAGCCCGCCTGACCATGAGGTGAATTCCAGCCCGGATTGACGACTCCGGCGACACTGCCCGCGGAAATGCCCAACAGCGCCCGATACCCGGCCACCGCGAGGACATGCCGCCTGTCCATCAACGCAGGACATTGACCCGACCATGATCCGACCGAGATTCTGGCAAAAAATCGTCTTCTGGGCGTATGGCTGTCACCGTTCACACCGGGAACAGTCGCTGTTCTTCCTGGCGTTGCTGGCCATCGTACTGGTTCCGGGTGCGGCCTATGTCGCCTGGACAGCCCGGGAAAATGACCGCGACCGGCGCCAGGAGCTGCTGCAACAGGCGCGCATCCTGGCCTCGGCCATCAATCCCACCCTGGTCAAATCCCTGCGGGGGACAGTCGAAGACCTCCAGCAGCCAGAATACCTGCGCCTGAAACTGGAACTGGAAACCATCCGGCAGGCCTATCCCGACCTGCGCTTCCTTTATCTGGCCGGCGCCAGGCCAGACGGCGACATCTTCTTCTTCCTCGACAATGTCCCGGACGGGGCGCCGGACAGCGTACGGCCAGGCGAAGTCTATCATGAAGCGACTCCGGGATTCCGCCGGGCCGTGCTCAACGCCACCGAACTGATCGAGGGGCCAACCCGAGACCGCTGGGGCACTTGGGTCACGGCCCTGGTGCCGCTGATCGACCCGCGCACCAACACCGCCGTCGCCAACTTCGGCATAGACGTGGCCGCCTCCCGCTGGAAAGCCCAAACCCTGATGAGCGTCCTGCCGGGAATCCTCCTGACACTGCTGATGCTTGCCGTGCTTGGCCTGGGGCTCATCCTGCAACGGCGCCGACAGAACATCCCGCGGAACCAGCCAGGCGGTCATCTCGAATACCTGGAGACAGCTATTGCCGGAATCATCGGCGTGCTGCTGACCGCCTTCGTCGCCTGGCACATCCTGGTCATGGAAACCAAACAGCACGAACTGATCTTTGCCCAACTGGCCGACACCCAGACGGCCCAGATCGCCCAGAAACTCAACCACAGCAACTTCACGGAACTGCAAAGCCTGGCCAATCTGTTCCTGGCCTCAGACGAGGTGACCTACGCCGAATTCAAGGCGTTCACCGCCCATTTGGCCGAAAAGGACATGGTCCGGCGCTGGGGCTGGATTGAACCGGTCAGAGCCGCCGAACGGAACCGCTTCGAACAAGACCAGCGCGCTGCCGGCCAGCAGGACTACGCCATCATGCAAGCCGATGCGAACGGCAATATCGTCCCCGCCACTGAACGAGACTGTTATTTCCCGCTCAAATACGTCGTCTCCAAAAATGGCCTGGGAGAACCGCTCGGGCTCGACATGGGCAACGAGGCGCGGCGGCTCGAAGCCCTGACCGGAGCCGCCGCCACCCGCATGGAAACCGCAACCCGGCCGGTGACACGCATCACCGAACGAGACCACTCCAAAAACATCGTCGTCTACCATCCGGTGTTCCGGCCGCAGTCACCCGACACGTTGTGGGGCTTCACCATGGCGTCCATCTCGGCCGAATCGCTGCTCGCCTCCAGCTACCACTCCCACGACCTGCTCCATCTGGCCCTGCATTTCCTGGACGGCGAAAATGCCCCGGAACTGATCTTCAGCACGACGCCAGGCTTGGCGGACGACGATCCGTTCAGCCTGTGCCGGCCAATCTTCGCCTTTGGCCGGGTCTTCCTCCTGACCGCCCATCCCAGCGCGCAGTACCTCGCCAGCCATCGGCTCTGGAAATATCTTTTTGCCCTGTTTTCCGGTCTTCTTCTGACCGGCACCGTCACCGTCATGGTCAACCTGGTCAGCCGACGGCGCCATGAACTGGAACGGCTGGTCGAGGAACGCACCGCCACCCTGAAGAAAAGCCAGGTCGCCGCCGAAGCCGCCAACCGCGCCAAAAGCGAATTCCTCAGCAACATGAGCCATGAAATCAGGACACCGATCAACGGCATCATCGGCTTCGGCGACCTTCTCCGGGCAACCAGCCTGAACCAGGAACAGCACGAATTCCTCGACGCCATCCAGTCCAGCAGCAAGCACCTGCTGCTGCTGGTCAATGAAATCCTCAACTTCGCCCGACTGGAGGCCGGCAAACTGAACTTGCAGGAGGAAGACTTCAACCTGCGCGAACTGCTGGAGGAACTCACCGGCAACTTGTCGCTGGAAGCCTTCAGCCGCCACCTGGAACTGGTCTGCGCCCTGCCGCCAGACCTGCCCGTGCACCTGCACGGCGACGCCTTCCACCTCCAGCAAGTCATCATGAACCTGCTCGGCAACGCCATCAAATTCACCGACCGCGGCGAAGTCGCCGTCACCGCCCGACGAATCCAGGAAACCGACCAGGACATCACGGTGGAATTCGGCGTTCGGGACACTGGCATCGGCATCAGCGCCGAACAGCAGAAATACATTTTCGAGATGTTCTTCCAGGCGGATTCGTCCGTCAAGCGGCGGCATGGCGGCGCCGGCCTGGGCCTGCCGGTGGCGCAAAAGCTGGTCCAGCTTCTGGGCGGCCGCATCAAGGTCAACAGCCGCCCCGGCGTTGGCTCGGTCTTCAGCGTTGTCATCAAGCTGCAGAAGCAACCCCTGCCGCCCCCAGAACCGCCGCCCCTGCCGCCCCCCTGCCAGGGACTTCCGGCCCTGGTGATCGAAAGCAACGAAACGGCCCGCCATGACCTCATCGGGCGCCTGAACAGCCTGGGGCTGTACACGACCGGCGCCGCGACCCTCCAGGAGGCCCGGCAGAGGCTGACCCGTGAGCGCCGCGCCACTCAGCCCTGCCAGCTGGCACTGATCAGCCTTACCATGCCCGACCTGGACCTGGCCGCCTGGCGCGACCTGACGACAAGCCTGGCCGACCAGCGTATCCGCTGGCTGGGACTGGCCTGCCCGACCGCCAACGGCCAGCCTGACCCTGACATCAAGAAACATCTGCTCTGTTCCATCAACAAGCCCGTCCGCAGCCAGGACCTGCGCACTGCCGTCACCGTCGCCGCCGGCAGTGCCCCGCAACCGGACGCACCGGCCGCCATGGCCGCGGCGGCCGCCGACCCCGCCGCGGGGCCCTCCCCAAGGGCGACCGCTGAACCAGGCGTCTCCGACCGAAGCGCACCCCGCGCCAACGGCCTCCCGACGCCGGCCGCGCCGCCCATCCTCCTGGCCGAGGACAACCTCGTCAACCAGAAGGTCGCCCTGGCGATGCTCGGCAAGCTGGGATACACTGCCGACGTCGCCACCAACGGTTTTGAGGTGCTGCACCTGCTGACCCGGAAACCCTACCAGCTCATCCTCATGGACATCCAGATGCCGGAAATGGACGGCCTGGAAGCCACCCGCCTGATTCGAAACCCAAACACCCAGGTGCTGAATCATGACCTCCCGATCATCGCCCTGACCGCACACGCCGTTGACGGCTACGAAGAATATTGCCGCCAGGCCGGCATGAATGACTATATCACCAAGCCCATCACCATGAAGCAAATGCGGGAAACCCTGCAGCAATGGCTGACGCCAGGGCACCCATCGGCCTGATCACGACCTGCGCCACCTCAAACCAAGGACCAGCCCCATGCTGAAAAAACTCTGCCTCCTGCTCGCCTGCTCAGCCGCCGGCATCGGCCTGGGCGCCCGGGCCGACGAATCGCTCCTGCTGCACCTGAAACTCGATGAAGGCCAAGGCACGGTGGCCCGCGACAGCTCCGGCCGCGGACACCACGCCCGACTGGTCAATCCGCTCTGGGAGGAATTCGGCCTGCATGGCAAGGCCGTCCGCCTCAACGGCCAGGACGCCTACCTCGAACTGCCGTCGCACCAGGACTTTGACAACCTCAAAAATTTCACCTTTTCCCTATGGTTCAAGGCGGAGAAGTACGAGCACGGCATGAGCCTGTTCGGCCGCGGCAGCTATGAAAACGGCTGGTGCACGTATGTGTTCCGCAGCTTCATCGCCCTGTCGGGTCGGCAGCTGCAGAAGGCGGCCGTCCTCTACAAGCCGTTCACGGCCGGCACCCAGCCCATCCTGCCGTTCTACCACCTGGCCATCACCGGCGAACCAGCGCCGGACGCACCAGACAAAATGGCCGTGAAGTACTACATCAACGGCAAATTGGGCTCGACCCGCGAAGGCCTCAGCGCCTTTGTCACCGAGGCTTTCCTGCCTTCACCGAAGGTGCCGATCACCATCGGCAAATTCAGCTCCCACAGCAACCAATGGTTCCATGGCCTTCTCGATGACGTGAAGTGTTTCAACCGGACCCTCGCCGCCGATGACGTCGCCGCCGAATACCAGGCCGGAACCGCCCTCACGGCCACCGGCGAAACCGGCGCCGTCCCGGAGCTGAAGCAAGTTGCCTTCAAGCCCCTGCAAAAAAAACGCCTGGCCATCTACGAGCCGCCATCGGAGCTCGTCGCCGAACCAGTCCGCACCCTGGAATGGTTCGAAGAACAGGCCCGGGCACATGGCCTGGTCACAACCAGAATCGGCCATCAGCAGCTCGGCGACCCCACGGTCCTCAACCGGCGGAATTTTGACACCCTGCTCCTGGCCGCGTCGGTCATGCCCCTCGAAGGCGAAGACACCATCTTCCAATTCCTGGCCGAAGGCGGCAGCCTGATCACCGCCACCATCGTCCCCAGCGTCTTCAACCTCACAACCGAGGGCGCGCCGCTCCGCGACGAAGACGGCAAGGTCATCTTCAAGCAGCACGGCCGCGGCTGGTTTGCCCCCTTCCTGGTCCGCCATCTTGACTCCGGCTGGACCTGGGCCGTCCGCAAAGTCATCAATCCCCTCACCCTGCACCCGGACCTGCCCGAACTCACCGGCGACTGCCTGCCCGCCGTCTTCCCGGCCGACCCGTCCATCCGCTATACCCCGGCCGACGCCTGGAACAATGTCAAAAACGGCGATGGCAGCTACGGCGGCGGCGGCAACTTCGCCCAGGCCGCCGACCTGAAAATCGACCTGTACCGCGAACGCAACGGCATCGGCGCCGACTTCATCGCCTACCGCTACTTCAACAACCTGATCTTCGGGGCCACCTTCGTCGAACTCGGCAAGGTCGGCCAGAAACTGCTGCAGTCCGAACAGGGACCCAAGGTCTTCCAGGCCGTCCTGCACCTGCTGGAAAACAAGCTCCCCGGCGAACAGCCGGAAAAATACTACCGCGACATCGTCAAACTCCATGCCGACTGGGCCCGCTTCGGCTTCACCTACTTCGACACCATCGCCGCGCTCCGGGACGCCGCCCTCCTGACCTGGCTCCAGGGCGCGGACTACCATGCCCTCAATGCCGCCCTCGCCGCCGTCCAGGAACGATTCGAGGCGCTGGCAGACCGACGTCAACAACAACTGCTCGACCTGGCCAATAAAAAACCCGCGGCAGACATTACGCAGGCCGTGCGGGACCTGCTGCGCGAGGTGGCCGCGGCCGAGGCCGACTTCAAGGCCCGACAGGACCAGGCCAGGACGGCACTGGCCGCGGCCCGCCCCCCCGCGCCCGTGCCCGTGCAGCACAAGTACGGCACCATTCCGTCCATCGCCTCGCTGACCCTGCCGACCAACCTGAGCCGCCTGCGCCGGCGCCTGTTCCAGACCATGCGCGAAATCGGCGTCAACGTCTACAGCGGCCCGTTCCACCCCTGGTACGCCGCCGACCCCCAGGTCCGCACCAGCCTGGGCGACATCTTCCGCGACCATAAATTCATCTACCGGGCCAGCGCCAGGGTCATCACCGGCGGCGGCGTCATCCGGCCGTCGGACGGCACCGTCACCGAACGCGACCCGATCGACTACCCCTTCGAAGACATCCGCAAACACGTCAAGAACATCACCGACGCCTGGGCCTGGAAAGGCAAAGGCAATTTCCGCCTGGGCTCCGCCGACGAAACCGGCCTCGGCTTCCAGTACTGGGGCGAAGCCGCCGCCGAAGACCTGCGCCGGCACCTGCGGGCCTTCTACCACGAAAACATCGCGGCCATGAACGAACACTGCGGCACCGCCTACCAGTCCTTTGCCGAGGTCAAACTGCCCGTCCGTCAGCCGGCCACCCCGGCCGAACACGCCCTCTGGGAACACTGGCGGCGCCGGCGCGAAGCCAAGCTCGAAAGCCTCTACGCGAACTTCCGCGCCATTGTCAAGGAACAGGCCCCCGACCTCGACGTGTTCCAGCTGCCGTCCACCGGCGCGGCCCAGTCACCCCTCTACGGCGTCAACTACTACAATGTCACCAAACACCAGGATGTCAGCGGCATCGACGGCACCTGCTGCGCCATCAACCGCGAATGGCTGTACCTGGACCTGACCACCAAACGCTACCTGACCAGCGAATGGGGCGGATTGTACAGCGAATCGCCCGTGACCTATGTCAATGGCAAGCTCTGGGAAGAACTGGCCGGCGGCGCCCTGGGCTTCGAACACCACGTCTGGAGCTTCGGCAGCGATTCGGTCAACTTCGTCGACACCCTCGACCTGCCGAAAATCTACGGCCAAATGCTGAAAATGACCCTGCGCGACGCCCGTAAAATCGACCATGTCATCCTCGACGGCGACCGCACCGACCCCGAAATCGGCATCCTGTTCTCGCAGACCGCACGCGTCCACGACCAGGGCTGGGGCTGGGGCGGCGAAAAAACCCTCTCCGACCACCTGCAGACCGTCGCCAACTACTACGAACTGTTCCTCAACTACCACCGCTCCGCCCGCGTCATCGCCGAGGAAATGCTGCTGGAAGGCAACATGCCGCCCGTCGCCATCCTGCTGGTGCCCCAGGCCCGCTTCCTGGCGCCGGAAGTCCAGGACAAACTGCTCGACTACGCCCGTCAGGGCGGCGTCGTCATCACCGAAGGCCGCGTCGGCGAATTCGACCATTTCGGCCAACCGGGCGACACGCTCTTCCAGGAGCTCGGCGTCGTGCCGGCGCATACCGAGACACGCACGCTGACGCTCGGCGGCGCCGATCTGCCCGTCCCCGAGGCCGACAGCATCTTTTCGCCGGCCGGCCAGGGCGACGTGCTGGCCAGCTTCGGCAACGCGCCGGCCGCCCTCGCCGCCAGCTGCGGCCAGGGCAAGGTCGTGTTCCTCGGCTTCAATCCCGGCCTGCACCGCTATGCGGCCTTCCCGGCCATCATGGAACACCTTCTGGGCAAGCTCGGCATGACACCGCGGTTCATCGTCTCCGACCCCGAGGTGATTCTGCGGGAATGGCGCCATGGCCAGGACACCTACCTGCTGCTGACGTCCAGGATGTCGACCTGGGCACTGCAGGAAGTCCAGGTCAAGGTCCGCGGCCAGGTCGCCATCGAGGACTACCTGTTCGGACACGACCTGAAAACCGAATTCCGCGACGGATACACCTGCTTTGACACGCCGGTGCACAACGGCGCGCGCATTCTCCGGATTCCGGGGCGGCAGCTGGCCCTGGCCGGGCCGGCCGACCACCGGTTCGCCGCGGCCCGGCAGCACCCGCCCCTGTTCACGCTGACCGGCGCCGCCGGCACGACCAGCAGCGAACAGCCCATCACCCTGCCCTTCACGGGCCGGCTCTCGGATTCCACCCCCCTGCGTTGGGGAGAGTATGTCTTCTCGCTCACCACGCTGGCGACCGGCAGCAACGCCAAGGTCGGCGACATGTACCTGACCATCACCCGCGGCCGCGAAACCCAGAAGAAACACCTGGAAGTCAACCAGGACTACTTCTTCCGGATGCGCGGGAACATCTTCAAAGTCAGGAGTTCCGACAACTTCTACATGTTCCCGTTCTACTGCGACCTGGTCATCACCGAAGTCCAGGAAGCCCCGGAGGGCGCGGGCGTCACCATCGAAAAAAAAAACCATGACTACGCCTTTGCCAACGCCCTGATTCAATTCACGGTCAACGGCGCCGCCGGCGCCGCCGTGACCTCCATCATCCCGGCCGACGAAAAAACCGAACAGGTCCACACCTCGAAAAAATGCTTTGCCGCCACGGGCGGGCTGCCGGGGCCCTTTTTCGGGCAGGCCTTCGCCATGACGCCGCGCGAGCAGACCCCCGACCGCGTCGTCGTCGATTTCGCCATGGCCGCACCGTCCCAGGGACAGCAGCTGACCCAGACCGTCGCCATGCGGCGGCACGAGGCCGGCTTCACCATCAACCTGAACTGCGTCAACGCCACCCCGCTCGAACAATCGTTCGACTTGCGCTGGCACCCGGAGCTGCGCATCGGCAATGCCGCCGACACGGCCGACCACTTCTTCATCCCTACCGGCGGCACGGTCCAGAACATCCCGTTCCGGGCCCTGAATTCCGGCCACGCCCTGCCGCCCTCCGGCAATTGGGCCGCCATCGTCGACACCCGCCAGAAACTGGCCTATGTCTCCACCTTCAAACAGGAACAAGTCCAGCGCGTCTACATCTGGGAAGCCGGCGACTTCTACACGTTTGAACTCTTTGCCCCGAAAACGGCCGTCGCGCCCGGCAAGGCGCTGCCGCTCGACGTGGGCTTCTACCTGCTGCGCGGAGTGTCCGGCGTCGATGCCTGGCAAGACGGCATCGCAGCCTATGCCGACCTGCCCCCGACCGTCAACCAAACCAGGCCCTTTGCCGCCCGCCTCGAAGTGGCGTCCGCGTCCTCACGGCCCCAAACCGCCAGCCTGACCGGCGAACTGTGGCATCAGGGCAAAAAGGTCAAAACCGCGACAACCGCCACTCAGGAGGTCGCCTTTGACCTGCCCATTGAGATGATTCTCAACGACGACCTGGGCGACTTCGCCGACGGCGACTACACCTTCCGGCTGCTGGTGGCCATCGCCAATGGTCCGGAACTGGTCGTCGAAAAAAACGTCCGCCTCGCCGGACAGGCCATCAACGCCAAAATCCAACAGTACGAAAAGGCCATCGCCGAACTCAATGCCCGCCGGGACCTCCCGCCCCGGGAAGTCTTCAAGCGGCGCGTCGAACTGGAGAAATTCCGGCGCAGCATCCCGTAAACCGACCGCGGCGCCTTTGCGTCAAACAAATCGGTCGATCAAGTCGGTCGCGACTGCCGACCGCGACTGGCCGTTACTGCCGCGTCGCCATCGGTGTCCATCGGTGTCCATCGGTGGTTCTTCCGTGAAAAACGGGCACCGGATTGCGACAAACCGGAACCGCGTTTCGACTTACAGGCTTGCGCCGGCGCGGTGCTGCAGCCAGGCGTCGGCCAGGACCAGCGCGGCCATGGCCTCGATGACGGGCACAATCCGTGGCACAATGCACGGATCGTGCCGGCCCTGGACCGAGATGGTGACCTGGTTCCCCTGCGTATCGACCGTCTGTTGCGGCAGCGACACCGAAGCCGTCGGCTTGACCGCGACCCGAAAGCACAGCGCCGCGCCGGTGCTGATGCCGCCCAGAACGCCACCGGCATGATTGGACGAAAAACGGCCTCCCGCCAGCATCGCGTCATTGTGCTCTGAGCCGGTCATGCGCGCGGCGGCAAAGCCACTGCCAAACTCAATGCCCTTGACACTGCCCAGGGACATGACCGCCTTGGCCAGCTCCGCATCCAGCTTGTCAAACACCGGCTCGCCCAGCCCGACTGGCAGACCGCTGACCTCGCAGACCACGATGCCGCCGACACTGTCGCCTCGCGCCGCCGCCGCGGTGATCGCCTCCACCATGGCCGCGGCCTTGGACGCGTCCGGACAGCGCGCCGGATTCTTCTCCGCCTCGTCCCAGTCGAACGTCTCCGCCGCAATGCCGGCGATCTCGGCGCTGCCCGCCCGCACAGTGACACCAGCCGTACGCAACAGCAGCTTGGCCACGGCGCCGGCTGCCACCCGGGCGACGGTCTCGCGCCCCGAAGAACGCCCCCCCCCGCGCCAGTCACGACGGCCGTACTTCCGAAAATAAGTATAATCGGCATGGCCGGGACGAAATTGTTCCGCCAACGCCGTGTAGTCGCCGCTGCGCTGGTTCGTGTTGCGGACCAGCAGCGCAATCGGCGTCCCGGTGGTGACGCCCTCAAACACCCCGGAGAGTATCTCACACTGATCCTGCTCCTGACGGGATGTGGCGACCGCCGACTGACCCGGCCGACGACGCGCCAGCTCCTGCATGACCGCCTCGACATTCAGAGGCAACCCGGCCGGAACGCCGTCCAGCACACAACCCAAAGCCGGACCATGCGACTCGCCAAACGTGGCGACCCGAAACAAACGACCAAAAAAATTGCCTGACATGTGTCTTCTCTCGTGGTTGTGACGCTGCTTCTTCCTCAGGGTGGATTCGACGCGCCGGCCAGATCCCCGCCGGTGCCGGGGGCCGGACAGCTGCCCAAGGCCGCCATGACCCGGTCGGCTTCCTGCTCCGGCGTGCCCTCCGCCTCAATCCGATGAATGACCTCGGCCAACCGCCGGTAGACTGCCAGGCGGTCACGACAAAGACGCAGGAACTCCGCCTCCGGGTCGGCCGACGACGCCAAAAAGGGCGGCAGCCCGCCGGCCTGTACCCGACGATACGCCAAAGCCGGTGAAATATCCAACAGCACGACCCGTCCCAGGCCGCGCAGCCACTCCGGCCTGACCCCGGGATTCATCGGCGTGCCGCCGCCCAAGGCCACCACCGCGGCCTGACCAGAAGCAGCCAGTTCACGCACGGCCTGCGCCTCGTAACGCATGAAACCCTCGCCGCCCAGAAGACGATACATCTCACGAACCGTCAGCGCCTGGCCGGTTTCCCGGCGATGAACCGCCTCAGTCTCCCGGTCCAAATCAATAAACGGCAACCCGAGCCGACAGCCCAGCAACGCGCCGATCGTGCTCTTGCCGCAATGCTTGATGCCGCACAGCAGAATGCCCCCTGGCTTAGCCTCAGTCATGCAGCACCTCCTGAATCGAAGCCAGCAGGACATCCTCTTCGACGCCTTCCGCCACCGAGGCCCGGCCAATGCCCCTGGGCAGGACCAGACGGATGCGGCCGGAGCGGTTCTTCTTGTCCCGTCGCATCGCCTGCAACACCGCCTCGGACCCCAGGCCGGGACAAGTGCAATGCTCACGCCCAAGGTGATATTTGACCAGCAGCGCCTGCAGACGGGACGCCTCCGTCTCACTCCAGAGGCCGAGACGCACCGCCAGACGGGACGCCGCGGTCATGCCCCAGGCGACCGCCTGGCCATGCCCCAGGCGATACCCGGACAACAATTCAAAGGCATGGCCGAACGTATGGCCGAAATTGAGCAGCTCGCGCACCGTGCCCCTGCTTTCCAATTCATCCTGCGTGACAATCTCCGCCTTCAGCCGGCAGGATTCGCGGATGACATGAAGCAGAAAGTCCTTCTCATCCAAAATCGCGGCAAAACCAGGCCCGCGTTCCAAACAGGCAAAGAATTCACCATCCAAGGCCACGCCGTACTTGATCACCTCGGCCATTCCGGCCGCGACATGGCCGGGCGGGAGGGTCTGCAGAAAGGCCGTTTCCATGAACACGGCGGACGGCTGGTGGAACGTCCCGAGCAGATTCTTGCCATCCGGGAGGTCGACCCCGGTCTTGCCGCCGACCGATGAGTCAACCATGGCCAGCAGGGACGTCGGGACCTGCCAGAACTCCACGCCGCGCATGTAGATCGATGCGGCGAAACCGGTCAGATCGCCGGTCACGCCGCCGCCGAGGGCGATGAACAGCGCGTCCCGCCCGCAGCCCAGGCGCAGCGCGGCCTGGCAAATCTCCACCGCGGTGGCCAGGGTCTTGGACGACTCGCCCGCCGGAAACACAAACGTCCCCTTGGCGCGGGCGCGACCGAGCCCGGCCTCGACCAGGTGGCCGTACTGCGAGGTCGTGCTGTCGGCAACCACCAGCACGACACGGTCCTCCAGGCGATGCTCATGCATCCGCGCCAGGCCATCAAAATGGATCGGATACGACCGGCGGCCCAGCGCCACCTGCAGCGCCTGCTGTTCGTGCTTCATGGTACCATCTCCATATCGGCGCCCAGCCGCTGGAAGTCCGCGACAAATTCAGGATAGGTGACGGCCGCGACCTCGGCGCCATCAATGACTGACGGCCCTTCCGCCGCCAGCGCGGCCACGGCCAAGGCCATGACAATGCGGTGATCGCCGCAGCCGTGCATCTCGGCGCCACGCAGCGTTCCGCCGACGATGGCCAGGCCGTCTTCACGTTCCTTGATCCGGGCGCCCATCTTCGCCAACTCCCGCGCCATGCAGGCAATCCGGTCCGTTTCCTTCTGCCGGGCCTGGGCGACATTGGCCAGGACGGTCTCGCCCTCGGCCAGCGCGCCCAG
>CAYOUR010000022.1:21588-23634 GCA_964407145.1 uncultured Lentisphaeraceae bacterium
TGACCGGCAGGGTGTCAGGACATGCGTTGAGATCAAACTGACCGCCCCGCAGCCGGCCCTTCACCGGCGTGACCAGCACACCTGCCCGGTCGTGCGGAAGCACGGCGCCCATCGCCGCGGCAAACTCGAAAATAACCTTGTCCCCCTGCACATCGGTAAAATTGAGATTGCGCAGAACCACGCCTTCACCGGCCAGCAGACCGGCCGCCAGCGGAAACGCCGCCGTGGAAAAGTCGGCCGGAATATCGGCGGTGAGCCCCCGGTAACGCTGCCGGCCGGGGATGTGGAAGTGCAGGAAGTCATCACCCGCGTCCACCGTGATTCCGCACCGGCCCAGCCAGTCCAACGTCATGGCGACATACGGCTTCTCCCGCAAAAAGCGCAACCGGATGTCCGTGTCGGCGGCAGCCAGCGGCGCGGCAAACAAAAGCGCGGTCAGGTACTGTGAATTGGACCCGTCAACCGTGGTTTCCCCGCCAGCCAGCGGCCCGCAGACCATGAGCGGGCATTTGCCCGCCGTCGACGACTGCCGCGCACCCAGCGCGGCCAGGGCCTCCAGCTCGCTCTGCAGTGACCGGCTGCGCAAGGACGCGTCACCATCAAAATGGCAGGGAAAGCCCTGGGTCGCGGCCAGGGCCGTCAAAATGCACAGCCCGGTCCCGGAATTGCCCAGGTCAAGAGGACGCGACACCGGCCGGAAGGCTCCGCCCAGCCCCTGGAATCGCCATTCCTGGCCGCTGTCCGGCACGGCCAGCCCCAGCTCCCCGGCGGCCCGCAGCACCGACAGAGTGTCGGCCGACCGCAATGGATGGCGAAGCGTCACCTCGCCCTCCGCCAGAAGGCCGACGGCAATGCCGCGGATGGTATGTGACTTCGAGCCCGGAACACAAATCTCCCCCCGAAGCCGGGAGGGATGAACGACCAACTTCATTTACTGCCCCCTGATGCCGTCTGCCGCTTGTAGGCGACCCACTCGTTGCGCAACTGCCGCCCTTCGTCAAAACACTGCTCGTAGGCGTCAAAATCGCCGCTTTCAATCAGGCCTTTGACGTGATGATACTCCTCCTCAAAATCCTTCATCGCGTCCAGAACCGCCGGGCGGTTGAGGGCAATGATCTCCCGCCACATCGCCGGGCTGCTCGCCGCTATCCGCGAAATGTCACGGAAACCGGTGGCGCAGCCGCAGAAACGCTCGTGCTTCTCCGCGGCCGAACCGGCCCGCAGGATGCTGCGGGCCAGAACCGAGGCGAGAATATGCAGAACGTGGCTGGTGCGCGCCACCAGCTGATCATGCCGCTCCGAGTCCATCCGGCAGGTGCGGCAGGACAGCATCTCCCAGAATTCCGCCATCACCTGCACTTGCCCCTCGGGACAGCCGGGAACCGGGCAGAGGAACACGTCGGCATTACTGTACAATTCCGGAAAAGCGAATTCAAGCCCGCTTTTCTCGGTGCCGGCCATGGGATGGCTGCCGACAAAATCGACGCCCGTTCCCTGGAGGGCCTCGGCCGCCGCGGTCACAATCAGATGCTTGAGGCTGCCCAGGTCGGTCACCAGACTGCCGCGCCGCCAGCTGCCCGACTGCTCGCGCAGGATGGCCATGGTCGGCTCCAGCGGCGTCGCCAGGACGGTCACGTCGGCCTGGCCAAGCGCCTCGGACAGACTGGCCGGGGCCTCGTCAACCGCGCCCATGGCCAGGGCGTCCGCCCGCGTCTCGGACCGCCGGCTCCAGCCCACCCGGTGAAAGCCGCGGCCGCGCAACGCCAAACCAAGCGAACCGCCCAAAAGACCGAGACCGACGATCGCAATAACCTTGCGGTGTTCCATAGCTTGCTCCGCCTTCCCTCAGACTTCGGAATAATTGCCCAGGAAAAAGAAGGTGTCGGTGTCGGCTTCCAATTCGCCTAAAAGGCGCAGGACCGACGGCGACCGGACCGAACCGTCAAAGTCAAAGTAGAACATATACTCGAATTCCCGGCCCGGCACGGGCCGGCTTTCCAGCTTGGTCAGGTTTAACCCAAGCGCCGCAAACCGCGCGATCATCGC
>CAYOUR010000022.1:23644-25952 GCA_964407145.1 uncultured Lentisphaeraceae bacterium
TTTCCAGCTTGGTCAGGTTCAGCTCCTGGGCGGCGAACTTGGAAATCAACCGGAACAGCGAGCCGGGCTTGTGCGGCAGATACGCCATCAGGCTGATCTTGTTGGCGCCGGGATAGATGAACGGCTTCTTGGAAATGCAGATGAAGCGCGTGTAGTTGAAGTCGCTGTCCTGGATGGAACACGGAATCACCCGCAGGCCGTAGATGCCGGCGCATTCCCGCGAGGCAATCGCGGCCGCGTCCCGACGGCCGGACTTGGCGACCATCTCCGCCGCATGCGATGTGCTTTCACAAATGGTGAGCTTGACCTCCGGACGCTCCGCCCAGAACTTCGTGCACTGCTTGAGTGCGTGCGGATGCGAGAAGACTTCGCGGACGTCCTTCAGGTTCGTGCCCGCCGGCGCCAGCAATGAATGCACGATCTGCAGACGACAGCTGCGGACAAAATGGAATTTGTAGTCCCGCACCAAATCGTAAACCGTGTCCACCGTCCCCGAGGTCGAATTCTCCAAGGGCAGCACCGCGAATTCGCACAGGCCGCTGTCCACCGCCTGGAAAACCCCGGCGAAATTCCGGAAGTACATGATGTCGGCGACCTTGAAGATTTTCTCGGTGGCGATTTGCGCATAGGCCCCCTCGATGCCCATGCAGGCGACGCTGGCGGTTTCCGGGAAATCAGCCGGGGAAGTCTCCAGCTGGTTCCGGATGTCGGCGATGAGAGTGCTGCCGTTGTCGACCCAGCGCCGCTGGTACGACTTGCTCAAATCGAACAGGGTGGAGAACAGCACCCGCGCGCTGCTGCCGAACTCCTCGCCGGCCTGCTGCGTCATCCGACGCAGGATTTCGCGTTCGCGGGCCGGATTCAGAATGGGCAGATTGTCCTTCTGCTTCAACTGGGCGATCGTGCCGGCAATCCGCATCCGCTCCAGAAAAAGCTCCAGAATCTGATTGTCGGCCGCGTCGATCTTCTGTCGGCATTCTTCCAATGGGTTGCTGGTCATGATGTCAGTTCCTCTCGATTTCACGGGTGCTTTCAAGCTGTCTGATCTGCCCGGCGAGCTTGGCGAAGGCCGGAATGGTCAGGGACTGGGCGCCGTCGGACAAGGCATGGGCGGGGTCGTTGTGGACTTCGATCATCAGGGCGTCCGCGCCGGCCGCGACCGCGGCCATGGTCAGCGCCGGAACAAAGCTGGCCCGGCCGGCGGCATGGCTGGGGTCAATCACAACCGGCAGGTGCGACAAGGTCTTCAGGGCCGGCACCGCGGTGATGTCCAGCGTATTCCTGGTATAGGTCTCAAACGTGCGAATGCCCCGTTCACACAGCAGGATGTTCTCATTGCCGGAGACCATGATGTACTCCGCACTCATCAGCAGCTCCTCGTACGTGTTGGCCAGGCCGCGCTTCAGCAGGACCGGCTTCCGGCTGTGGCCAAGCTCCTTCAGCAATTCGAAATTCTGCATGTTGCGGGCCCCGACCTGGATGACGTCGACTTCCGCAAAAAGGTCCAGGTTGGACAGATCCATGATCTCGGTGACAATCGGCAGCCCGGCGTCGCGGCCGGCCTCGACCAGCATCCTGATGCCCTCGCCGCGCAGGCCCTGGAAGGCGTACGGCGAACTGCGCGGCTTGAACGCCCCGCCGCGCAGCAGGTCGGCGCCAGCCGCCTTGACCCCGCGCGCCACCAGCGCGATCTGCTCAGGTGACTCCACCGAACACGGACCGGCAATGATCGACACCCCGCCGCCGCCAATCCGCGCCGAACCGGCCGCAATGACCGTGTCCAGAGGATGGAACTTGCGGTTGGCCTTCTTGAACGGCTCCTGCACCCGCTTCACGTCCTCGACGATGTCCATCTGCTTGAGCATGTCGATGTCCAGGTGCGCCGTGTCGCCGACCAGCCCCAGCACCGTCTGGTGCGCGCCCTCGCTGATGTGAATCCCGATCCGCTGCTTCTGCAGCCACCCGGTGAGGAAATCCAGCTGCTTCCGGTCTGGGTTCTCTTTCAAAATGACAATCATGGCCTGCTCCCATCTGTTTCGACGACCCGTGACGCACAATAGTGTGATTCTGGCACAAAAAAAGACCCCGACGGCTTCTGCAGCCGCGGAGTCCTGTCTGATCCGGTGGTGGTTTGTATACGCTACGTTTACACAACCAGGACTCCGCTTATGGTAAAGCGGTATCCATAGCTAAAGTAAAAGTAGGTGTGGTTCTGCATGAGAAACAAGTTCCTTTGTCTGTGAGGATATAATTTAGCGTGGCGCCAGCCGTTGTCAAACCGACAGCTCATAAAAAAACGGTTGGTCGG
>CAYOUR010000023.1:0-2765 GCA_964407145.1 uncultured Lentisphaeraceae bacterium
CCTTCAGAAACGCATAAAAGCGGTGTTCGTCGGCAACCTGCGTCAACGCTCGGACATCGCGGGAAAGATAGGTTTGCAGATAGGATTGGTAAAAACGCACCCAGTGTTTTTCCGGATACTCCGCCGTGGCCAGTTCGGGGAACGAGCCGCGCCAGATGTGAGTGAAAATTTCCAGCGGCGAGGCCGGTTCCGCCGATGACGAGAAATCCCGGTCCGGCCCAAAAGCACCGTCATCGCGTCCGGCCAGTTCCGCCTGGGAGAGTCCGTAAAGATTGAAAATACCGATGCGTCCGGCCAGCGATTCCGACACGCCTTTCATCAGTTCAAACTGCTGCGAACCGGTCAGCCAAAACAGACCATGTGCCGATTGCGGATCGCGGTTCCGAGCTTCGTCGATGATCTGCTTGATGTATGGCAGAAGTTCCGGCGCATATTGGATTTCGTCAATCATCACCGGCGGTGGATTGTTGGTTAAAAAGAGCCGGGGATCTTCCCTTGCCTGCATGCGCGCATCCAACGGGTCGAGGGAAACAAAGCGCCGTTCCGGTTCAGCGTTGTTGCGCAGGAATGTGGTTTTGCCGACCTGCCGAGCTCCTGTTACCAGCAAAGCCGGGAAAAACGTATTGGCTTCCAGAAACTTCCGTCTCAAGTTTCGTTTGATATACATAAATCATCCCCCAATTAAAAGTTTATTTTTAATATAGCGGACGAAGCGAGGAAGTCAACAGGATTAGCTCATCTTTCGCCTCTTCTGGGGTTTGCGAAAAAACGGGGGCATGCCAAGCAGGAGGCCATGGATTAGACAATTAACCTTCCTAACTGCAATGCAAAAAACTCATTATAAATGCATTTAAAGGCAAATTACACCTAGGCAGATCAAGGTTGCATCTATCTATAAATTAGCCGGTCAAGACAGGTTGCACTTTGGAAAGGGCCGGAGGGCATTTCCAAAGTACGGCGGAGGTCGTCTGCGGTTTTCCTGAAGGTCTTGTCCCCCTCTCGGAAAAGTGAAACATTATTCTTTTCCCAAACTCCAGAAGAGCCCCAAAACAGGGAAAACAGGGGATTTTCGTGGGTCCGGACAACGGCAAAGAAAAAGCCCCTAACTCGCGATGAGTCAGGGGCTTAAGAGGTGGTGGCAAGGGGCGGGATCGAACCGCCGACACAAGGATTTTCAGTCCTCTGCTCTACCAGCTGAGCTACCCCGCCACACGGGGGAAATGGCGTACCTGGAGGGGTTCGAACCCCCGACCTTCTGGTCCGTAGCCAGACGCTCTATCCAACTGAGCTACAGGTACAGGTGCTTGTCAGGAGTATAAGTTAGGTCGGAAATCCTGATTTTCAAATCACGGGGCTGATTTTTCCGGAAAAAAGTGGCGGTCTGTCAGGCTGATTGCGGTCTGTCTTCAGCCTGGTCGGGGCAAGTCAGGAGCAGTCGGTATCAGGCACGTGTTCGTCGGGCGAGGCGTGGTTGTCCAGGTGGGCGGTTGGCCGCCATGACCTGTGGCCCTGATGCTCGGCGCCATGCGATGCCCGATGACGTCAGTTACAGTTGATACCGCCAAGCCCTGGACGGCACGATTCCGGCATTGGCAAATCTCGCCTGCGGCCGGTGGCGGCCGGCGCCGCGGGCATGCCTGGACTGGTGCTTAAAGGCATCGGTGCTAGTGGCCGTGCGGGGCCGGATCGCCGGGCAGGCCGATCGGGCCCTCTTTTTCAACGGCGGCAAAGAGGGCGTCGAAGTCGGTTCTGGTCGTCATGGCGGTGGCCTGGGCGCGGAGGGCGCGGCGATAGCCGCGGCCGCAGAGGTAGCTGAGGACGGTCTTGCGCCCCAGTATCATGGCGGACGTCTCGCCGTAAAGGGCGATCATGCCCAGGATGTGTTCATGCAGCACCGCGCAGACTTCGGCGTGACTGGCCGGGGGCGCCGGCGTCCCGGCGAGCAGGTCCCGGAACAGCCATGGGTTGCCGATGGCGCCGCGGGCGACCATCAGGCGGTCGCAGCCGGAAGCGAGGCGCAGGCGTTCGGCGTCGGCCAGGCTGAAGATGCCGCCATTGGCGGTAACCGGGAAGGCCTCGGGCAGGCTGTCGCGCACGGCCTTGATGATTGTCGCGGCGACCGGGCCGGAATAGATTCTGGGGGCGGTGCGGCCGTGAATGGTGAGGCCGTCGATGCCGCAGGCATACAGACGCTGGCAGAACGCGATGGTCGGCGTCGGGTCGTCTTCGTCGAGGATGCGCATTTTGACCGTGAACGGCCTGGTGACGACGTCGCGCAGGACCTGGACGCAGGCGAGGGCCAGATCAGGGGCATCCAGGAGGGCGGCGCCGGCGGCGCGGTTGACGACTTTTTTCACGGGGCAGCCCATATTGAAGTCGATGGCGTCGAAGTCCATGGCGTTGAGCATGGCGCCGGCCTGGCGGAGGTCATCCGGCCGGGAGCCGAGGACCTGCGTGGCCAGCCAGGATTCCTCCGGCCCACGGGCGAGGATGAGCGGGTTGTCGCGGTTGCCGTGCACCAGCGCTCCGGCGTCGATCAGGGGCGTATGGGCGAAGGCGAGGCCGAAGCGCCGGCAGGCCAGGCGAAAGGGCAGGTCGGTGTAGCCGGCCAGCGGCGCCAGCAGGTAGGTGGTCGGAGAAGTCGTGGTCATGAAGGGAAAGGAGTCGTCGTCAGGCTTAGCGGCTGCCGCAGGGCACTCGGTGTTAGGTTGAGGCTGCTTAAAAAGCATAGGTGGGTTTTGCGAGGGGGCGGAAAGGGCCGTGGG
>CAYOUR010000023.1:2865-19277 GCA_964407145.1 uncultured Lentisphaeraceae bacterium
GAGGCTGCTTAAAAAGCATAGGTGGGTTTTGCGAGGGGGCGGAAAGGGCCGTGGGCTCTTTCCTCCCCTCGCGTTCCCCCACCTATCCCTTTTCGGCCGAGGATGTCGGCCCCGCTGCCGGCTTAAGACGCCGAACGTCGGCCGGGAAAGGGCCCGGCGGGCGCCTGGCACGCATGGGTCTGGCGGGTGGTTCGCCTCACGGGCGTTTTATTTGGCCTTGACGTCGAAGGCGGCGAGCACGTCGCCTCGGCGGACGTACATGACGCCGTCGGAGATCACCGGGCAGGACCAGTATTCCCTGGCGCCGTAGGTGATATTGAAGTACGAGACGACGTCGAGGCGGTCCTGGCCGGGCCTGACCAGAGCAAGCGTGCCGCGTTTTTCCTCCAGCTGGTAGAGCATGCCGTCGGCGGCGAAGGTGATGCCTTTGCCGAGGGGGATGGGCTTGCCGTCCTTGTCGACCGGCGGCGGGTTGCCGTCCTTGCCGGGGGTGGGCCAGGGCTGCATGAAGATGGTGCGGCCGGTCTGGGCGTCGAGGCAGGCCCATTCGCCGCTGCTGTTGTTGGTCCAGGTGGAGCCATAGATGCGGCCGTTGAGGTGTACGACGCCGCCGTGCTGGGTGTCAAGGTCCTTGTTTTTCCAGAGCAGTTTGACGCTGTTGCCATCCGCGGCCACTTCGAGCATGACGCTGCCGTGGTTGTAGCCTCGGGTGGCGAAGATGCGTCGGCCGCTGACCAGCGGGGTGACGCAGCTGATTTCGCGTCGGCCTTTTTCCTCGAAGGCATTGGCGAAGTCGAATTTCCAGCGGATTTTGCCGGTTTTGACATCAACGCCGAGGACATATGTCCCGGTGATCTGGATGATTTGGCCGCTGTGGATGACGGGGGTGACATAGGCGGCAATGCCGTCCAGCGGCTCGGCTTCCCAGGCGACTTTGCCGGTTTGCAGGTCGTAGGCGACCATGCTGGCCTTGGCGCCGACCGGTGTGGCGAAGGCCATGCCATCGGCGACGGTGATGGATTCCGCGTAGCCCCAGCTGCCGGGGCGGCTGCCATAGTCGGCGGCGAAGTCGTGTTTCCAGGCGACGGCGCCGTCGGCGGCCTTGATGCAGAAGATTTCGCCGCCGCCGGTGGACAGGAGGAGCCGGCCGCCGTCAGGCGTGTCGACAAAGGTCGGGGTGGAACGGGCGTATTGAAAGGATTTCGCCCAGGTTTTGCCGGTCGTCACCTGCCAGAGGATTTTGCCGCCGTCGTCGAGGCAGGTCAGTTTTTCATCGACTTTGGCGGTTGGTCCGCCGCCGGTCACATAGAGGCGGCCCTGGACGCGGATGACGGAGCCCCAGCCTTGGCCGATGCCGTCGGTTTTCCAGAGCTGGTCCGGGCCTGACTGCGGCCAGGTTTTGAGCAGTCCCGTTTCGTTGAACACGCCTTGTCGGCCGGGGCCGCGGAAGCAGGTGACATCTTCAGCCAGGGTCAGGACTGTCAGCAGCGGCAGGGCGGCGGCAAGCGTCGTCAGGTATCGGGTCATCATGCGCGGTGCTCCTCGGGATTTGTTGGGGAAGGGGTGATGGGGGGCACTGGTGGCGGAGGGGAAGGCGCGTTGCGGTTCAGTATAAGCCAGGTGGGGCGACCGGCCGTCTCGTGGCCTGTCGTCGGTCAGGCCGGTCCAGGGGCGGCGTTAGGGTTGCCTTGGGCATTGAGCAGGTTGTGGAGCCGTTTCAAGGCCAGGGAGAGGATGGCCAGACCGGCGACCGCCAGCGCGGGAATGCCTGTTAAGATGATTTGTAAAGACGCATTTGCAAACAGGCCGCACGGAATCAGGACGAGCAATGCGGCGGCGAGGCTGAGGCCGAGCAGGGCCGCTTGTTCCAGCCAGAGCAGGCGGCGGATTTGCCGGGCCGGGAAGCCGATTTCGGCCATCAGGATGATTTCCTGGCGACGCCGTTCGATGGCGATTCGGGCGACCAGGGCCATGGCGCCCAGGCCGAGGGCGAGGGCCAGCAGGCCGAGCTGGAGGAATATGGCCAGGTAGCGGTTCTGCACGGCGTCGAATCGGTCCATGCGGGCGCGGACGGATTCCGCGTGCAGGCCATAGTCGGCCAGCTTGCGGGCGAGCGTCGGCAGTGCGGCCTGGTCCTTGACCAGGAGCATTCTGGCGCCGGCGTGGTCGGGGAACAGGCGGTCGAAGGTGTCGAGGCTGACGACCACGCCGCCCTGGAAGACGGTTCCGGCGAAAGTCTGTTCGAGGGTCAGGCTGCCGTTGGCGTATTCGAGCGTGTCGCCAAGGCGCATTTTCAGAATCCATTTCAGGACTCCCTGGTCGACGGCGGCGCCGTTCGGGTCCAGGAAGTCGGGCGGCAGTCCCAGGCGTTCGAGGTCGACGCCGAAGACGGTCGGGACGGTGACGCGGTTGAGGTTGGTGCAGTCGGCATGGGTGGCGCTGTACATGCGGATGGGCAGGACGCCGGGGCCGAAGTCGGCGGTTGCGTCGCCGACGTACGGCAGCAGCAGGGTGGCGACCGCGGCGTAGCCGAAGCCTTCTTCGCCGCGCGTTTTGATGGCGTAGGAGCCGACGCCCAGGGCCGTGACGATGCCGATCGTGAGCAGCAGTACGGCGAGGCGGTTGGCGGGCCAGAAGCGCCGGATATTCAGCCAAGCCAGGGCTGTGACCGTAGCCGGTGCGGCCGCCAGACGGCCCGGGGTGCGTTTGGCGGCCGCAAACATGGCTTGGCGCCGCGGGCGGCGCGAGACGACGGCGAGGCCCAGGACGGCGGTGACGGCGAAGCCGATCAAGAGCGAGGCTGCCTGGATCTGGAAGAGCAGGTCACGGCGGCCGACGACATCGCGCCAGACAGTCCCCAGGGCGAGCAGCAGGAGTTTGGCGACGCCGGTTCCGGCGGCCGTGCCGGCGGCCGCTCCCAAGGTGATGGCCAGGCCCATTTCGGCCTGGTGCAGGCGGCGGATGTGCTTTTCGGCGAACCCCAGGTCGGCGAGCAGAGTCGCGTTCTGCTGCCGTTCCAGCTGGTGGAGTCGGGTGAGGATGATCAGGAGGAGCAGCGCCGCCAGCATGACGGCGCCGCTGAGGCCGAGGAAGAGTTCTGTGAAATTGACGCCGTTGGCGGCGTTGGCCAGGGCTCGTTCATGGGGCGAGAAGCAGTTCAGGCCTGGGGGGGCGGCGCGGATGGCGTCGGCCAGTCTGGTCATCACGTCGGTTTCGGTGGTTCCGGCGGGGAAGACGATGGCGGTGGCGTCCTGGCGGTTGAAGAGTTGCCTGGCCTCGTCGAGGTGCAGGTAGAGGCGTGGTTTGGCGCCGTGGTTTTGCCAGTAGCGTTCGTCGGCTTTGCGGACGCGATCGAAGTCGACCGGCAGTCCGGCGTCCCAATCGGTGCAGTTGTCGGCGTCGGTCAGTCCGGGGATGGCGGCGGTGACGGCGGCGGTAAAGGCGCCGTCGTCGGTTTCGGAGATGCTTTGCAGGCGATGCTGGTTCAGCACGAGTTTCCGGAAAGGTCCGACAGTGTGGAAGGTCAGCTGGCCGGGCTGGCCTTTGAAGGCGGCGCCGGCGTTGCGGGCGACGAGGCACTGGCCGGGCATGATGGGCAGGAGGCGCGGGTCGACGCCGGCCACGAAGCTGTAGTTGAGGACCGGTTGGCCTTCTGCGCCGGCCAGGCGGTCGGCAAACCAGGTCAGGACGCGCGGCGCCTCCGGGAAAACCTGGTCGGCGATTGGTGGCAGGTAGAATTGGCGGTTTTTAAGCACCAGGCGTTCGCCCATGGCGTCGGCGTAGAAGCCCAGGTCGGCGGGGGTGACTTGGCGGCGGAGATCGAGGTTGAGTTGTTCGGGAGTGGTATCGGCCAGAAGCAGGTTGCCGCCGTCCGCCAGGCCCAGGCTGTCGGCCAGAAAGGCTCGGTCGAGAAAGATGTTGAGGGCCGGGAGTTGGCTGTCGGCCAGGGAGAAGTCAGCCCAGTTGGTTGGGAAAACGCCTTTCAGGCGGACGTGCACCTGGCGGAGGGCTGGCGGGCGGCCGGCCACGGATTCGGGGGAGATTTCCGGAGTCTGGGCCAGGCGGAGGACGAGGTTGGCGCCGATCGGCAGGCCCAGCGCGTCGAACAGGGTCTGATTGACAAAGGCCTCTCGCGGGGCGAGTTCAAGGGCGGAGTCTTTCACGCCGAAGGCGTTGATGCCGGTCGGCTGGCCGCCTGGCGGCTGGACGTACGCCTCGGTATGGAGGATGCTGCCGGGGATTCGCCAGGTCCCCGGCCATTGGGCGACGGCAGTGACGCCGGCCAGGCGGCGTTCGGCTTCCCGGCGGAGGGTGAAGGCGAGCGAATCGCCGACGCCGAGGGCGCCGGTCAGGACCATGGCGACGAGGGCGGCGCCGGCCGCCAGGCCGGCCAGGCCGCGCCGGTAGTAAAGCAGGTCGCGTCGGATCAGCGTCAAAAAATGCATGATGGTCGAGGTGTGATTATGCCGGCTTGTTGGCCAGCAGGTTTTGGGCATGCTGGCGGATGCCGTCAGCCAGCCGGGTGGCCGGCGGCGTCAGTTTGGCGGTGGTCAGGTCGGCCAGGTCGTAGATGCGATGGCAGAGAAACGGCCGGTCGCCTGGGCGCAGCTGCAGGTGTTCGGCCAGGGGGGTGGAGCGGATGCGCAGCTCGACGCCGAGGCAGTTGGCGATCAGGCGATAGTAGGCGGCCGACTCGACGATGTCGGGTCCGGCCATGTTGAAGGTGCGGCGGGCGGCCAGGGGATTGCCGAGGCAGCTGGCGATGGTGACGGCCAGGTCGTCGACATGGATGGGTTGCTGGAGGAAATGGCCGCCGTCGACCAGGGTGATGGTTTCGTTGCGCTGCAGGCGGTCCAGGATGTCGTTATCCCGGCAGTGGCAGGGGAAGCAGCCGAGCCGGGAGTTGCCGCCGTAGATATGGCAGGGCCGGAACACGGTCCAGGCCGGGCCGGCGTCGGCGGCTTCGCGATGGAGGAGCTGTTCGCAGAGTGACTTCTTGTAGCCGTATGACTGGTTGCCGTTGTCGTCGCTGGCCAGGATGGGCGCGTCGACCGGCTGCGGAAAACGGCGCTGGGCGGGATCGAAGACAAAGTCGGTTGAGACGAAGACCAGCTGCTGGCAGCGGGAGCGGAAGAGCTCGAGCATGACGGCCATGTCTTCCGGCGCATAGCAGATACAGTCGATGATGGCGTCAAAGCGCAGCGCGGGGTCGGCAAAGGCGGCCCGCATGGCGGCGGCGTCGTTGCGGTCAGCCAGAATGACCTTGGCACGGGGGTCGACGGGGCGGCGGCCGCGGGTGAGGACGGTGACGTCATGTCCCCGCCGCAGGCATTCCCGGCAGACGGCGCCGCTGACATGGCCGCTGCCGCCAATGAGCAACATATTCATGATGACGATCCTTTGGGTGGGTGGATGGCGATTCAGTTCAAGGCGAACAAGGCCGTTTCCGGGGTTTTGAAGGTGTAGGTGAAATGGTCCGTGTCGACGGCGATTACGGTGTTGGAGAAGATTTCGCGGGCGGTTTTCGCGTGGCGTGGCAGGGCGATGGTGCGGGCGCCGCCTTCGGCGACATGGATCATCAGCCGGTCGCCGTCTGCCCAGACCGGGGTGTCGTCCGGCAGGAAGATGTGGGCGCCGGCGGCCAGGGCGTGTTGGCGCAGCAGGGCCGGGGTGACGGCCGCGACGTCCGGGCAATGCGGCCCGGCCAGCGGCTGCTGGCCCCAGACGACGCCGTCCGTCAGGGCCGACGGGCCGATCCACAGCCGGGCCGGGCCGTCGGCCGGCAGGCAGTGGTCGAGGACGGCGCGCTTTTCCGGGGTCAGCTCAATGAGTCCGGCCAGGATAACCAGTTTGAAGGCGGCGGCATTGATCTTCGGCAGGTCGCCGAAGGAGTGGACGACAAAGGGCGCGCCGAGCCGGTTGAGGGTCATGTGCAGGCCGTTGTAGAGTTTTCCCGAGAGGGCGGGATGTTGGTCGTTGACCAGGGCGGTGCTGGCCGGATCGACGATCAGGGCGACTTCGGCCCGGGGCTGCCGTCGCCGGTCGGCATATTGGCGCCAGAGGGGCAGCAGGTCGGCGATGGCCTGCATCACGTCGGGATCGTCATAGAAGCCGCCCCACATGTCAAACCACCACAGCGAGGCGCCGTGGAACAGGGCGCGGCAGAATTCGCGGCGCAGTCCGGCGATGTCCTCGGCGGTGTTTTTCCAGGCATTCATCCAAGGCAGGGCGACATGCTCGGTGAGCTGCATGTTGGCGGTGTGGGTGCGATGGTCGATTTCGTACAGGCAGTTTTTGCCGTGGACGTGGACGGTGCCATTGGGGGTCATGAAGCCGCTGCCGCCGCCCATGGCGCGGTCGCCGTAGTCGCCGGGGCTGATGACAAAGTCGATCAGCGGCGAGGCTTCGACCTTTTCATAGGCCAGGTGGCCGCACTGCACCAGGCGGCCGCCGGTGAGTTCCAGGATGTAGCCGTAGAAGACGCCGATTTCCTGGCCTGGGCGTCGGCGGGCATCGACGAGGGCGGCGAATTGGCAGATGGCGTCCGCGATCAGGTCGCTGGTGAAACGCCAGTAATGGACGGCGTCGCGGTTGAGTGCGGGGTCGCGGAGGGCGCCGTCGAAGCGCGGGGCGGCAAAGCGGGCGGCGATGCCGGGGATGTCCTCCGGGACGGGCAGATGGCGGTCCCGGGTCCAGGCCTGGAACAGGCGCAGCTTCTCCGGGCTTTCCTGGCCGTGGCAGTAGTCCATCCACTCGTCGGTGACGCCACACATCATGATGAAGCAGACGATGTGGTCGGAGTATTTTTTCTGGACGTGGTCGACGAGGGCGGCGAGGTATTTTTCGGTGGCTTGCCGCCATCGGTCGTTGGCGAGGGCGACGCTCAGCTGCGGGTAGCTGTCGAAAGTCAGTTGCCGGGCCATCCAGAGAGGCGAGTTCAGGTCGATGATGCAGAGGATTTCGGCATCGGGGCAGATGTCGAGGGTGTCCTGCATCTGCTCGTCAAACGGCTTGAAGTCGTAGGTGTCCCACCATTTCCAGATCGGTTCGTATTGGCAGTACGGCTCGCCGAGGGAGTTGACGGTGTTGCCGGCGAAGACGCAGAATTGCTTGACGCCGGCGGCGGCGAAGCGCCGTTTGGCGGCCGGCTCCTTCCAGAAGGACCGATACGCAAAATACGGACTGGCGGTGGACATATCGTTGGCCTTCCCCTTGGATGGGTGACGAAAAGACGAAAAAACGGCTCGGCAGGCCGCCGGGCAGTTTTTTCGGCGGCAATGCCATTACTATGGTTCTGGTATTCGGCTTTTGCGAACAGTCGCCAGCGCCGGAAACGCGATTTTGGCGGCCGTCCCGCTTTGGTGGCGTCGATGACCGCGACTGCTCAGGGGGTCTGCCAGGGTGAGGGTAGGCTGTTGGGGTATTGCAATCGCCCAAAGCCAAACCGAACCCTCAAACAAAGAGTATCCGTCCTATCCGTCCTATCCGTCCTAAGGTCTTCACTTATGCGTAACTCTGGCTGGAATCATGGGGCCTGAAGGACGGTGGAATTAGGACGTATGGGACGTATAGGACGTATGGGACGTATAGGACGTATGGGACGTATGGGACGTATGGGATGTATAGGCGGCAAACAGGACAATGGGACGAATCGGCCTTTGAGTTATTGAAGTCGCCCAAAGCCAAGCAAGACCCACTCACGGTGTTCAGCCTTCCGGCTGCCGCCGTTTGGTTTTCAGGCATCAGCCTGTTCGGCGTCATGGGTGCAGCCCGGCCCGTGCCTCGGCGGGCGGGGTTACGGCCGGTGTTCAGTTTGCTTCAGAAGCGGATGAGTTCGCCGCCGCGTTCGCTGGACTGCAGCATGGCAAGTCCGACCCTGGCGGCCGCCAGGCCCTCTTCCAGAGTCGTCTGCTGCGGCAGGCCGTCTGCCATCATGCTGACAAAGGCCTTCGCCTGCCGTTGCCGGTCGCTGTCGTTGGCGGGGAAGCCGACGTTGACATCGATGATTTCGTTGCGGTTGTACAGCTTCAGCGTCCGGAAGTCGGTGATGGCGGTATAGTTGTCGCCATAGATTTCCATGGTGTCGAGTGGGACGCCGTAGCGCTGGTAGGAGGATTCGAGGCCGCAGATCACTCCGTTGCGGTAGGTGAGGGTCGCCGTGACATAATCGAACGGCTGGACCTCTTTGGACAGCGTTCGTTCCAGCATGACGGCGCGGGCCGAGGTCGATTCCGCTTCGCCAAAATACCAGTTCAGCAGATCCACGAAGTGGGTGGCCATGTCCAGCGTCGTGCCGCCGGATTTCTGGTAACTGGCGAAATAATCGTCCCAGTCCCGTGAATAGCCTGCGTTGCAGTAGTGGACTTTGGCGAAATAGACCTTGCCGAGCCGTCCCGCGTCGATCATTTCCTTGAGGCGGATGCTGGCCGGGATGTGCTTGCGGTGATGTCCGATCATCACCTTGGCGCCGGCTTGGGCCACCGCCGTGCGCAGGGGCTGGGCCTCGTCCAAGGTGCGGATGGCGGGTTTTTCGCAGAAAATGGCTTTCACGCCGGCGGCGAGCGCGGCCAGGATGGTTTCGCAGTGCTGGGGGGCGTAATTACAGATGACCACCCCGTCCAGCGCCTGGTCGGCAAGCAGTTCCGCGCAGGATGAACAGCACCTGGCGAAAGCGTATTTCCGGGCGAATTCGGCGCAGCGGTCTGGAAGGGGGTCGTAGACGCCGGCCAGTTCGACCTGGTCGAGTTGCTTGAGCTGGGCGGCCATGCTGTTGGCCATCCGTCCAGCCGCGATAAAGGACACGCGGTATTTTTTCATGGTTGTTTCGTGTCGGGGGCTGGTTGATGCAGGGCCGATGTGTCGCAATCGGCGAGGGGATTGTCGGAAAAGACTTTTTCCAGCGGCTGCGGTTGGGGTGTCACGCGGTCCAGGACGATTTCGGCGGGCGCCGCCCAGCGGATGGCATTGTCGATGACCCGGATAATGACGGGGTCATGATAAATCGGGAAGGTCTCATGGCCCGGCGAGAAATAGAAGACGCGGCCGCGGTCGCGTTCGAAGGCGACGCCGCTGCGGAAGACATTGCCGCCTTCGTGCCAGGACATGAAGACGATCCTGCCGTCCGCCGGTATGTCAAACGGCTCGCCATACATTTCATGATGGGGGATGACGAAGGTCTCCGGGATGCCGCGGGCAATCGGATGAGCGGGAGATACGACCCAGAGGCGTTCCTTCTCGCCGAGTTCTCGCCAGCGCAACCGGCAGGCGGTGCCCATCAGGCGGCGGAAAATCTTGGAATAATGCCCGGAATGGAGCACGACCAGGCCCATGCCCGAGAGCACCCGGTGCTGAATCCTGTCAACCAAGTCCTCCTTGACCTCAGCGTGCGCGCAATGGCCCCACCAGACCAGGACATCGGTCGTTTGCAGGATGGCTTCGGGCAGTCCCTGGTCGGGTTCATCGAGCGACGCGGTCCGCAGGGCCAGATCCGGCGCCGCCAGGTTGGTCGCCAAGGTGCGGTGCAGGCCTTGCGGGTAATGCCGGCGGATCAGGTCGCCAGCTGGCGACGGCGACCGTTCGTGCCTGAATTCGTTCCAGATCGTCACGTTGATGCTGCGCATGGATAACCGCTGCCCTTTCTGGTCCGTCCGGTTGCGGACATCGTGTGTTCTTTGGGGAGGGGAAGCGCCCCGTGCTCCAGCGGGGCATTTCGGGTGCGTCGGCGCCTGGCCGTTCCGGTGGGCGCTGGCGGGCAGTGTTTCGGCGGCGGCTGCCTCTGCCGGGGCTATTATGCCGCCGTCGGCAGGAAGCGATTGCCGGGGCGCGTGCCGTCGTTCATCATTGCCGTGCTCGAGGCTTTTTTCCGCGGCGTCGCCTGGCCGCGGCGCATTGCGGCCCCTGGGGTTATTCCGGCCGGACCGGTTCGATGTCCATCCAGGCGCAGAACTGCAGCAGCTCGGCCTGCACATCGGCATGGATGACGGTGTAGTGGTGCTCGAAGCCCTTCATCATGATCGTGTCGATAAGCCTGCCCACCGGCATGTCAAAGCGGATACGCAGCGGGTTGCCGCGGATGAACGGTTCGGTGTCCAGCGCCGTTCCCGGCGCGATGAGCATCCGGAAATGACCGTCGGCGTCCTGGTCGAGTTTCGCCAGGGTGACGCGGCCGCCCTTCAGTGAGAAATCATTGGTGACGCCCTTTTTGTCGCCGCCGTCGACCCGGAAATGCAGCCGGTATTCGGTTTCCTCGAATTTGCGGCAGAGCGACGTCGGCGCCGCGCCGCAGTGCCAGACGACGCCGGTGTTGTCGTTTTCCTCATAGGAAATCAGGTCCACGAACAGCGGCATTCCGCCGCCGGCCAGCTCCTTGAGGATCATCATGGTCAGCGCCCCGGGCACATCACCTTCGCAGCTGGCTGGAATGCCGTTGTCATTGAGCATGCCGATCACCGCGCACGGGGCGATGCCGAAGATGTCCGACATTTCCGGCCAGCAGCGAATGGCGAAGGCCTCCAGGCGGTATTTGTTCGCCATCGCCGTGAACGCCGCGTACATCTTGGCCGCGAGTTCGAGCTCGGCCTCCGGCACGCAATGAGCCTTGGCGGCGGATTTTTTGACGACGGCCCGGCCGGCCGCCAGCTGTTCTGCGCTCAACTTTGAGGCGGTGTCCACCAGTTCCAGCAGGTCGGCGACTTCCACCGCCGTGCCGAATTTCTGCCGCGTCTTCATTTCATCGAAATTGGAGGTATAGAATCCCGGCACGCGGCCGCCGACCAGCCCGATCCGGCCGGTCTTCAAGGCCGTCAGGCAGCGTGCCGCCGCCAGGAATTTGCCGAGCGCCGCCGGCGTCTCCGCCGGCAGGACTTTCAAATAGCCGTATGGTTTGGCCAGGCGTCGCATCACAAACGCGCCCAGGTTCGCGCCGCAGAACGAATTCTGCTCCCACATCTTGCCGGGGCCGGGCTCTTCCGGATTGGCCAGAAGCACGATGGGCGCCTGTATCCGGGAAGCGATCAGCGGAATCAGCGCCCCGGCCGGGAACGTCACGAAATGCATCACCAGCAGGTCAATGCCCTCGCGGTTGAGGATGGCGCAGGCTTCTTCGGCCTCCGTCTCGCTGGTGATCAGCCCCGCCGCCGGAACCAGGCTGCAGCCGGAAAGCGCCGACAGATATTTCCCCGTGTCGGCGGCGATCCGGTCAATCTTCGGGGTCCGCCAGCTGAGTTTGGACAAGGGCAAATAGCCGATTCGAACGTTTTTCATGTCGTCTCTTTCTTGCAATCATGCAGATTTCGAATATTGTTTGGGAGCATTCCGCAACTAGTTAATGTGCGAAATCTTGTGATAGGAGCAGATACTTGGGTGATGTGCCATGTGTGGTGATGAAGGTTGCCGTGTACTTGCATCGGAGATTACTTGCTTCCAAGTGGCGCCCTCCGGGCGCGACCGGGAAGATCGGCTCCCCCCGGGTTCCCTCGCCCTTCGGGCTTCGGTCACCCGGGGTTATGTTTGTCCAGCCCTCCGGGCTGCTTCCGTTCTGGCTGCGATATCGTCTTTCCGTTTTTTCCAACTGCCGGGTTGGTAGTCTGTTAAAAGTACATATGCAGATCCCGCTTGTCAAGCGCCTTCTTCCATCATTATGTTTTGCCCATTAACCCAGTGTTCATCATTAAACTTCGCACATTAACAATCCTGAGAAGAACAGCAGAAAAACACCGATTCTCTTGATTCTGTGTTTATCGGTGTTTATCTGTGGTTCAAAACATTGAAAAAGGGTAAACCCGGGATGCGTCGCTGGCGGCATGCGGTCGGGTGCATCATCGCATGCAGGTCAGCAGCTGGCCGGCCAGCCGCAATGTCGCCTGGGCAATGGCGTCCTTGGCCGCGATGATGTAGGTCGCCGAGGCGATGGTTTCCTTCGCCGCCCCGGACGCCAGCAGCCGGTTGTCCTTCCCGGAGTAGACCGACAGCTCGACGCGGGCCGATGCGCTGCTGAATTTCTGGTATTGGCCGGCATTGTTGGCGACGGCTTCGCAGATGATGGCAAACGCCGCCTCGGAACGGCTGCCGACCACCTCGAAACCCAGCGCCAGCAGCAGCTTCTTCAATTCGATTTCCGAGGCCGGGTCAGGGGCGCTGACCTGAATGTCCTCCGCAACGCTCAGGTACACGGGGCGGCGGCTGCCCCGGACCGCGGACAGCCGGTCGAGCGCCGACCGCACTGTCGCCTTGGCGGGCAGGAGCCGGTCGGCATCCTTTTCCAGCACCTTGGCGACTTTCGTGGCCAGTTCCGGCACCAGATCGACATAGTCGTCCCGGCCATTGACGCTGCAGCCCAGGACGCGGCTGGTCTCGGCGCCGATGATTTTGGCCACGGCATATTTCTTGCCGCCGGTTTCAAACAGCGAGCCCGAAATGAGTATTTTGGCGCCCACCAGCCGGCCCAGCTGCAGCTGCGACTCGGGGGCCACCAGGCCCACGGCCGACAGGTGCAGTTCGTTGAGCGCCTGGTCCAATTCGGCCCGTTCGACCAGGTTGACGGCGCTTTTTTCGAGGAGACTGACGAAGAGCAGGTCGGAGACGGATTTGCCGGCCTGGTCGTTTTCGGCTTGCCGGCCACGAGCCTCAAAGGGCAGCACCGCCGCCGTCGGCACTAGAATCGGGGCGGTCTCTTCGGCGGCCTGCGCCGGGACGGAATACCGGGACAGCATGCATGCGGTCAGAAGGAGGGCGGAAATCTTGTTCATGGCTGGTGTTCCTGGATGAGTGACTTGAGAAGAATGATGTTGTCGATGTCCTGAAAATCGAAGTTTGGCGTCAAGATGACCAGACGGCTTTTGACTTTGTTGTCAGCGGGGTGTTTTTCGCTCAAGGCGACGAACACAAGATTGCCGTGGTCATGGACGAGTTTCTCTTTGTCGTCATAGACGACGCCGAGGCGTCCGGGCCTCGCGGCCTGGCCAAAGGCCACGTCCGACCACTTGGGGTCAATGGTCACGGGCAAGTCACGGCGGTCGGTAAACAGCAGGTTCAACCCGGTCGGCCGCGTCTGCGCTGGCGTCGCGACGACGCTGACAGCGTGGTTTGCTGGCCCGGCGCGCCTGGATTGCGTCAGGCCCTGGCGCGTCAGCGCCTCGGCGACGGCGCGGTTTGCGTCGGCGAGGTCAGCGTCCAAGCCCGCCAGAATTTGCGGCGACCAGATGACGATGCGGGCCGCCGCGCGGCCGTCGACAATCAGTTTCGCCGTCTCCATGCTTCCGGCGACCAGCGGCGGCAGTCTGACGACGACCTGGCCCGGCGCCGCCTTCCCATCCAGCCGGCGGCCATGTTCGGCCAGCAGGAGCCAGGATTCCCGGGCGCGGAAGTGCAGTTTGTGGTTCTGGCCGGACCAGATGTTGAGCTGCGGCAGGTCTTCGGCCAAGGCGTGCTCGCGCGGCACCGGTTCGATTTCCGCGTGCGTCATCAGCTCCAGTTCCGTCTGGTTGGACAGCTCCGCCGTCAGCGCGTCGAGCCGTTCGGGCGGTTCGCCCAGCAGCGCCAGGCGCAGGGGCGTCGCCGTCGTCAGAGCGGTCAGCAGGAGCAGAATGGCGGCAAGCAGTGGTTTCATTGTTGTTCCCCTGGGGGTGCGGCGGCATCGGTCTCGGAGCGTCACGAGTTCCGTGGGGAGAGATCGACCCGCAGGCGGGTGCCATTGCGGAGGTCTTGGATGAGCCGCTTCTGCTCCACGGCCATGATTTCATTCACGGTGATGGGTCGTTGCCTGGTGTCCTGCAGGTGCAGGTCCAGCTCCACGACCGTGTCGTGGTCATCGCAGCGGTTGAGGAAGATTCTGCCGGTGATGGCCTCGTCTTCCAGGATGATGTAGTCGTCGCCGTGGGTGGCGAATTCGATGCAGGCCAGGGTCTCGCCGTCCGCGGAGAAAAGCCGTATGGTGACCTTGTAGCGGGTCGCGCCGTATTCCTGTCGTTCATAGAGCAGCAAGTCGTCATTGACAAACATGACGCCGATGTTTTTGCCGAAGTGCCGTTCCGCTTCCGCGAGGCGGTCGACTTCGGCGAGGCAGTCGACGGCGGCATAGCAGGCGTCTGTCCGGGCAAGCGGCGTTGCGGGGGCGGCGTTCCGGTCCGGGGAGCGGAGCCAGGTCTGGGTCAGCAGGAGCATCATGCCGGCGGCCGCGATGCCGCCCCCCAGGCACAGCAGCGCGTGTCGGTGCCGGCGCCGGCGTTGGCGTCGGCGCCGGAAGCTGGCGATGAACTCTTCGGTCGAGGGATAGCCATCGGCTGCCGGCATCGACCGGGCTTTCTGCTCCAGCAGGTCGTCGAGTTGTCGTTCATTCATGTTTCAGTGCCTCGCGCAGCAGTTGCTTAGCCTTGTGGATGCGCTGATAGAGGGTGTTCGGCGAACAGTCGAGCATGGTGGCGGCGGTTTTGGTGTCAAGGCCGCCGAGGATGGCGATGTGCACGGTCTGACGATAGGGTTCCGGCAGTTGTGAGATGGCCTGGTCCAACCGGCGCCGGGCCTGTTCCCGGTCATTCTCCGGCGCCGGCGTGCCGATGTCCTCCAGGCAGACCCCGGCTGCCTGCCGGCTTCGTCGCCGGAGGTTATAGGACTCGTTGATGACGATGCGGGCCACCCAGCTGGTCAGCCTGGCTTCCTTGCGAAAGGTCTGCCGCCGTTGCCAGGCCTTGAGCAGCGCGGTTTGCACCGCGTCGTCCACGTCGGCCGGCTCGCCGAGAATGCGGTGGGCCAAGCCCCGGAACATCGGCAGATGCTCCCGAATCATGGCCGTGAACTGCGCTTCGTGGTTTTCAGAGGACGTCATGACCCGAAAATACTTTCCGCGATGGCCGTTTTTATCAATTAGACGTCAACGGGCGCGTTTTCTTAGTGACGAACCAGGAAAATCGCCCGATTTTTTCAAATTGTCGAACCAACGTATCCCCATTCGCGCGAATTGTCCAGGCCGGGCGGCCAATCCGGTTTTGGCGGGCGTGGCGCCAAGGCCTTCATTTGCGGGCCAGGCCGGATGGCACCGGTGCGGTTGTCGGGGCGGCAAGCGGCATTATGTTAACTTTTTTTCGCCGTTGTCGGTCAACACTTCGAGGTACTGGTTGCGCATGCGTATTTTCAGGCATATAGCGGATGTTTTCGAGCCGCGTTCGGGGGCTTTGGCGTTTTTCACCAGCATTGTCATCTGGGGCGTTGGCATCGGCTGTTTCATGGCGACGGTGAACAATTTCCTGGCCGAGATCCATGAGATCGGCAAGCTGGAGCGCGGCTGGCTGGAGTTTTTCCGGGAGATGCCCGGCGTTCTTCTGGTGTTGCTGCTGGCGGTGCTGCATCGGTTCAGCGACTGGAAGATCATGCGCCTGGGCACGATGGTGTCGATGGCCGGGGTGGCGCTGCTGTGCATACCCGCCAACAAGGCCCTGGTGACCTTGCTGATCATGATCTGGAGCACGGGCGAGCATCTGGTCATGCCGGTGCGGACGGCGATCGCGATGCAGGTCGCCAAGCCCGGGAAGGCCGGGCAGTCGCTCGGCCTGGTCACCTCCGCCATGAATGGCGGGACGGTTCTGGGCAGCATGATGGTCGCGGCCATTTTCTGGTTTGGCGCCAACCGCCTGGCCATCGCCAACCGGCTGGTCCTGTACAACATCGTCTGGGGCATGATCTTTGCTCTGATGCTGGTCAGCTTCGCGTGCACCTTCACCCGCAACGCGCCGGAAGCCGTGTCCAAACGCCCGCGGCTGTACTTCAACCGGAAATTCTCCCTGTTCTACCTGCTGGAGCTGTTCTACGGGGCGCGCAAGCAGATTTTTCTGACGTTTGCGCCGTATGTGCTCATTGTGCACTACGGCTTGCAGACGTCGCAGATCGCGCTGCTCATGGGCATTTGCGCTGCGGTGAACATTTTTGGCAGCCCGCTGATCGGCCGGCTGACCGACCGGGTCGGCTACCGCAACGTGATGATCTACGACACCGTCGTGCTGTTTTTCGTCTGCATGCTGTATGGCTTTGCGGACCAGCTGTTCCCGGCCCGCATCGCGGTCGTCGTCGTCTGTCTGAATTTCCTGTTTGACGCGGTCATCAGCACGACGGCGCTGGCCGCCAGCCTGTATGTGCGGGACATCACCAGCAGCCGCGAGGAAGTCACCTCAACGCTGGCGACCGGCATTTCGATCAACCACGTCATCTCGATCGCGGCCGGGCCTCTGGGCGGCTGGGTCTGGCAGCAGTGGGGCATTGCGATGCTGTTCAGCTTTTCCGCGGTCATGGCGATTGCGAACACCCTGTGCGCCATGTTGATCCCGAAGCCGCACCGTGCCGGCAAGCCCAAGGTCTGATCGTTTTCCCTATTTAATCAGGCGGAAAACAGGAAAGAACCACCGATGGACACCGATGGACACCGA
>CAYOUR010000023.1:19377-25255 GCA_964407145.1 uncultured Lentisphaeraceae bacterium
CGCAAACTGGGCTTGTCTTTTTGGCGATTCGTCATTCCAGGCAGACGATCGGGAAATGCTCTGGCGCATGCCGGCCGCTGCATTTAATCAGGCGGAAAACAGGAAAGAACCACCGATGGACACCGATGGACACCGATAAATGCAAGGAAGAAACGCATCGGGCCATGAAAAGGTCAGAATTTCATTTATGGGAGAACTGTGGGATTTCCTGTCGGGCTCATGTTGAATAGCATTTACGCGCAAATTGACCGGGATTGATGGATTCTATAAAAAACATCGGTGTTCATCGGTGTCCATCGGTGTTCATCGGTGGTTCAAACAAAACGCAAACTGGGCTTGTCTTTTTGGCGATTCGTCATTCCAGGCAGACGATCGGGAAGTGCTCGGGCGCATGCTGGCCGCCGCCCAGGCCGGGCGCCAGGGCCAGGTAGCTTTCGCGGGTCTTGCCGTCGTCATTGTCGTTGACCAGCAGGTTGAAGGCCATGCCCTGCCGGGCGGCTTCGGCGTTCAGGCCGATAGCCGCGTTGGGGATGCTCAGGCGGCAATGCGTCGTTTTCGCCGCCTCGTCGCGGGAGGCGGCGGCCTTCAGGCCGGCGGCCGCGGCGGCGGCGGAAAAGCCGCGGGGCGCGCGCCAGAGGTGCGTCTGCGCCTTGCCGTCGTCACGCAGGCAGACGCCGAATTCCCAGCCCTGCTCCTGGCCGGGCAGGTGCAGGGCCAGTTGGACGGAATCGCCCTGCCAGCTGTCGCGGGCGGCATGCGGCTGGCAGTGGCGGTCGTCGCGAATGCGGATGTCGACCAGCAGATGGCCGGCATCGCGCGCCAGGCGGACTTCGGCGGAAAGGTCGTCCGGGCCAGTCCAGAACAAATGCCGGAAATCCGGCGCGTTGACGACCAGTGAGCGGAGCTGGTCGGCCGAGCCGAGGGTGAAATCGGCCGGCTGGCCGATGTCGGGGCGGCTGACGACGGTGATGCGCCGGGCCGGTATCCGGATGGCCTGGGGAAGATGGTTGGCGAAAGTCAGCGCCAGGTCGAAAGAAGCGTCCGGTCCGTCTGTCGGCCGGAGGTCTGGCGCGGGCGGGATGGTCAGGGCGAGTTCGCGGGATTCTCCGGCGGCGAGTTGCAGGTCGACGGCCGGCGGGTCGACGGCGACGCCGGCGGGCGGCGTGATGGCGAGGCGGGCGGCCAGGGGGCGTGGGAACGGGTTTCGGAAGCGCAGCGCCGCGGACCGGGCGGCCGTCGGATGTACGGTGATGATGTCCGGCGTCTGGATCAGGTCGCAGGTGACTTGCGGGGCGGCGTCCTGTCCGGTCAGGCGGAGGGTCATGGGCAGGTCGCCGGCTTCGACCAGGAGCAGGCCGTCGGCGACGGTTGCCGGTGTTTCATTACCGAACAGGTCGATGCGGGTGGCGGTTCCGGCGACGGGGGCGACGGCGAGCAGGCGGGAGGGTGCGTTGCGGTCGATGTTCCAACAGGGCAGCAGCAGGTCGTCGTTGGCGGCCTGGAAGGCGAAGGCCTGGAAGCCGTCGGGCAGGTTGGTGTATTCCTGGCGCGGGGTTGCCTCCCGGTAGATGGTGGCGAGGGCGTTGTAGGCCGCATAGGCCTGCTTGGGGTAGAAGTCCTTGGTGATCAGTCCGAAGTTGTGTTCGTTCTCCTTCGGGTCGAAGCCGTCGTTGCGCAGGTCGTACCAGGAATAGCCCATGGCGCCGTGCGCCCAGCTGTAGAGGAGTTTCTGGAACAGGGTGGCGGCCTGGGCCAGTTCGCCGATGTTGATGGCGGAGACGGCGGTTTCATTCGGCCACCAGGGGACTTGCAGGCCAAGGCGCCGATGCAGGTCATGCAGGCCAAGGACCTGGGGATAGTAGTGGCGGTGGCTGCCGTGGCCGTGAAACGCGTGGATGTCATAGAAGCCGCGCGCCTCCTCCAGGCATTTGGCCATGTGGTCGGGGTGGCTGGTGCGGTCCGGTGAGGTCATGGTCAGGCAGGTGAAGCCGCCGGTCATGACCAGGGCCTCCGGATTGCCGGTTTTGACGGCCGGATAGAAGGCCTTCATCAGGCGGATGTAGTCCTCGACCGGGAAGTTGGCGAAGGCGAGCAGGTCGGGTTCGTTCCAGCTTTCGGCGAAGCGGATACGGCCGCGGTAGCGCCGCATGAAGTCGGTGACGTAGTCGGTGTATAAGTCCAGGTTGGGAAAGGGCAGGCCACGCGAGTTGCCGCGGCCGCGATAGGCGGGGTTGAAGGGCGTCCACGACGGGTCGACCGCCCAGTCCGGCACATGGCCGAAGGCGACTTGCGATTCGATGCCCTGCGCTTCGAACAGCTCGAAGTGCTGGTCGAACTGTGAGAAGTCGCGGGGCGCGTCGGCCGTGGGCTGGACGACGCGCCAGCAGGCGTTGTGGCGGATGAGCTTGATGCCGCAGAGGCCGGCGGCCAGTGCTTCCAGGCGCTGTTCTTCGGGCGGATAGCGGCGCGTGTGCGCGTTGATGCCGAAGAGGAAGCCGCGGCCGCGGCCTGGAGTGGGGCCGGCCGGGGTCATGTACGCGTAGCTGAGGCGCCTCTGCTGTGTTTCCTGGCCGTCGCGCCAGGTGACGTCGAGGTGGTAGACGCCAAAGCGCGCCGGTGGGGGCAGGGGAACTGAGCGGGTTGACTGGCCGGGGAGGTCGAGGTTGAGGTCCAACTGGCCGGCCGGGGCGCCAAACGGGTCGGAAACCGTGGCGGCGCCCTCAATGTGGCGTGGTTCGCGACCGGGGTTGGTGAAGAGAAACGCCAGGTCCTGTTCGCGGCCGGGCGCGAGTACGCGGATGGGATGCCCGGTGACGACGTCAGCCGTGACGCGCGCCGAGGTGACCTTGAAGGCGATGGTGCCGAGGACGAGCCGCCCGGCGGCCGCCTTGTCCTGAAACGCGATGGACAGGCCGTGCAGGCGGACCGCGCCGTCCAGCCGGCGGTTTCGGGACGTGTCCGAAGCACCCCAGGAACCCTGGAAGGACTCGCCGGATTTGAGGTCGACGACCAGCGTCTGCCAGCCCGGCGCCGTCCAGTCGGGCTGGACTTTTTTCTGCATGATTTCGCCGTCGCGGTCCATGAATCTGAGGTTGAAGGACGCGGCGTTCTGGCAGGCCGGGGCATAGATGTCCACCAGCAGCTGGCCGGCTTGGAAGTCGGGCAGGGGAAGTTTTTGGCCGAAGCCGAATTCGTACCAGGCCGTCTGGCCGGCATCCCAGCGGCAGACGATGGCGTCGCGGTCGCCGAATCGTCCGGCTTCGCAATAGCCTGGGCGGCTGGCGGGGAAGCCGACCCTCGGCGGCTCGGGGCCGGGCGAGATCAGCACGACCGGCTCGCCAGGCAGGGTGACTGCCGTCAACAAAAAGCCGGCGAAGGCGAGGGCTGGAAACAATCGCAGTGTCATGGCGAATCTCCGGGAAATTTATCTGAGTGGCATTCGGCCCATAGGGCATAATGGGGCGGTGGAATAGGACGTATGGGATATATAGGACGTATGGGACCACTACTCCTTAATTTACGGGTTCGGTTTGGCTTCAGCCGACTTCAATAACCCAAGTGCATATTTGTCCGATTGTCCTATTCGCCGTCGCATACGTCTTATATGTCCCATACGTCCCATTCCACAGCCGCCAGTGGCCGCGGGTGGCCGTCAGTCTGGCGGGATTGGGGGAAGGGTGGCGATGCCAAGGTCGTTCCTGGTCCAGACGATGAAACGCCCGAGGTCGTGGCGCTGGTAGCTGGCGGCCATGGCTTGCTGGAAGTCACGATTGGCCAGCAGGTTTTGCAGGACTGGGACGGGATTGACGAGGACGGACGCGGCGACCAGGGCGGGCTGCTCCGTGCGGATGCGTCGGGCCAGGGTGTCCGGGTCGTTCCAGAGGTCCGGTCCGGGCGTGCGGGTGTCGGACCAGCCGAGGTGCTGGACGACCTCGACCGGCACGAACAGCGGCGGCTGCTCCAGGCGGTGTGTGGCGATGATGTTCGCGATTTGCTTGGTTTCGCCTTCTTCGCCGTAGATGTAGCCGGTGGCGTAGGGCGCGGCAGTCTGCACGGCCAGGAGGGCGAGATTGGGCGCCAGGCCGGCCGCGAACAGGCCGGCCGCGACGGGCAGCCGCCGGGTCTTGGCCAGGAACAGGACGGCAACCGCGCCCAGGCCGTAGGTGGCGGCCAGGCCGGCCGCCAGGCGGAGCAGGATGGGCCGCGGCGGGTGGGAGAAGAGCTGAGCGCTGCGTACGTCGACGCGCAGAGTCCAGACCGGGTCATGTAGCAGCAGGCCTGCCGCCAACGCCAGGAGCGCCGTCAGGGCGGCCGCGACGGCGAGTTGGCGCCGTGCTGACGGTCGCGGCCCGGGCGTCCGTCGCCACTGTCCGGCGCCCGCCTGGGCCAGACAGACTGCCAGCAACGGCAGGGCCGGGCAATGGTATTTGGGAAAGCCGAACAGGGCGCCGCCGACGAGCAGGTAGCCGGCCAGGATGGCGGCGGCGGCCAGCCAGTAGAGATCGGCGGCGGCCAGGCGGCGGGCCTGCCAGGCAACGGTCAGGCGCTGCCAGCCGTCCAGTCCGAACAATGTCAGCAGGAAAGGATTGACGCCCCACAAGGTCAGGGCGGCGGCGTTTTGGAGCCATTTTTGCAGGTTGCCGCCGCGTTCGCCGACGGTGGTGGCTTGCAGAGCCGTGGCAAAGTAGCGGAAGACGCCCGTGCCGTCGATGCCGGTGGCGCGGCAGTACAGCCACCAGGTGAGCAGGAAGAGCGCGCCGCCGGCGGCCAGGGCCGCGGCCATGGCCGTGGCGCGCCGCCGGCGGGCGCCCGGGGCGGCGGCGAGACCGGCGTGCAGCACCAGCACGGGCATGATGACGGCGGGTGTCGTGATGCGACCCCACAAAGCCAGGGCCGCGGCGGCGGCGACGAGACCGGCGCTTCGCCAGGTCGGCGCCTGGCAAAGGCGTTCCGCGGCCAGGCAGAGCAGCAGTATGAGCAGGGGCAGCGCCGCCTGGTCGATGTCAACCGTGACCGCCGCCTGGATGACCACCGGCATGGTGACGCAGAGCAGCAGGCCGAGAACAGCCGCCGGCGAGGCGTCCAGGCGGGCTTCTCCCGAGGCATCGGCGCCGGTTTTTCCTGGGGCCTTGGCCCGGGCATCGCTTTCGGCGCTGGCTTTGCTTTCGGCTTCGGTCGTGGTTTGGCTTTCGGCTTCGGCTTGGCTTCCGGTTTTGGCCTGGCTTTCAGTCACGGCGCCATTTTGGGCTTTGAGTCCGGCAATGGTATGTATTTCAGTTCCGTCGTCGCCGCCCAAGCGTCGGCAGATGCCGGCCACGACCAGCAGGCAGAGCAGCCACAGGGCGATGCCGGCGCCCTTGACGACGGCGGGGCTATGGGCGCCGGCGAGGCGGCACGCGGCGACGAGCCAGAGGGGATACGCGTGCGGCGAGAAGGTGATCAGTTCGGCGGGATTCTGGTAGCCTTCGTGGAACAGCAGGCCGGCCAGTTTGAAATAATGGCTGATTTCATCTTGGCCCATGAGTTGCGGCACGCGTGCGGCCGCCAGGACGGCGAACAGCAGCAGCAGTCCGGCGATGACCGGGCGTAGTGGCCAGGATTGTCGATGGTCGGCCATGGCGGAGTGGGGTGAAAGGTAATGTGGCTGGAGAGGCGGGGCGGTTGAACTCCGACGTCCCGACGGCGGATGTCCATTCCAGAATATAATGACATCCCCTGCAGAATGAAATTCCCGGCCGTGAAAATCGCACCATGGCCGCGAACTCCGGGTCCCGGCCCGGCCGTAAACATTGGCTCACGGTCTGAATGTGTTGGGGCAGGATGGATTGCGCATGCCGCTCCCATCATGAGATTTCATCGTGCGATGGCATAGAGGCCT
>CAYOUR010000024.1:0-15407 GCA_964407145.1 uncultured Lentisphaeraceae bacterium
GGCCGCCCGGAGGGCGGGACACCATACGGCAGCCTGAAATCAAGCGCGTACCACCACATTTCGCACGTTGACCGTCATTATCAATCGGTGACCGGTTACCGTCCGACATGATCACCCACTCCCACGTTCTTGAATATCATACACACCGACCCTATATTAGGAGTCACTCGCCGCGACGACGCAACGTAACCGTCCCCCCACCCATCGCCTTCACCGCCCCACGTCCAACGCTCCATGTTCAAAACGACCAACCCAACAACCGCTCCTGACACCTGTCCGGCTTGTCGCCGACGGCGCCGCTGGGCCATTGCCGGTTGGTTTTTTGGCATCCTGATGGCGTTGTGCCTCGGTTTGATCGTCGCCTTGCCCTCGGTCGTGGCCGGCGCCGCCAACAACATCATCCGGCGGATGCTCCCCGGCGGCGTCATCGAATGCACGGTGTCACAGATCAGCCTGTTTCAGGCCAACTTGGCCATTGATGCCCGCCAGGCTTCAACTGACCCAGACCGACCCGGCCAACGGGTGGTCAAGCTGCCGCACTGCCGCATCACCTACCGGCCGCTGGCCATTATCCGCGGCCGCATTGAAACTATTGAGATTATCGGCGCGACCATGACCGCCCAATACCAAAACGGCGTCTTTTCCGTGCCGCTGCTGCAGCTCCTGGCCGAGGACCAGCCGGCCGCCGCACCACCAGAGCCCCTGACCGAGGACCAGCCGGCCGCCGCACCACCAGCGCCCCAGCCCGACGCAACGCCCGCCAAAGGCGCCTTCGCCCTCACCGACTTGCCCGACATCGGCAGCATCAGCCTGCAAAGCTGCACCGTCATGCTGCGCTGGGAAAACCGCTTCTACCATACGCCGTTGACCCTGGACATCGCCCAAGGCGACCGAGGCTGGGAAAATCCGAGCGCGCGTGCCGCCATCCGGCTCAACGGCCAGTTGCTGCTGCTGCGTGACGTGACGTATGACGCCGGCAACGGCCAGCTCAACGGACAGATCCGACTCAGCGATCTGCGACTTGACTCCCTGCCGCCACCGCTCGACGTCTTCGCCGACGTGCACCGCCTGCGCGGCCGGGTCGACGCCCAGGCCGACTTCGCCCTCAATCTCCGCCAAACGGCCCTGAACTCACTCGACAGCCGACTCTCCATCTCGGATTTCCACGCCCGGTTCGGCCAGGAGACGGTCGAGTCGCCGGCCATCAAGGCTACCTTGGCCTTCCAGGGTGATGCCGGCGCCTTCACCATCAGCCAGATTGACACGACCTCCCTCGGCCAACTCAACCACCTGGAGTGGCGCTTCACCCTGGAAAACCGCTTTTCCAGCCACGGCCAGCTGACCATGACCTTTGAAAACACGGCCGCGGAACCGATCGTTCTGCAAACCGCCTACCTGCGTGTCCCGGCCGAAAACAAAAGCCTGTTTAATCTGGCCACGAAGCCGGACACTCCGCCGCTCCGCCTGAAAACCGCCTGGGGCAACGGCGCCGCCGGCAGCCTGGACGCGGCCTTCACCCACACACCTGCGGCCATGACCGTTCAGCTCAGCGCCGACCAGGTCAGCGTCGACTCGACCGCGGTCGCCCTCGAACAGGCTGCCATCACCCTGGACGCATCCTTCAAAGACGGCGGCCTGACGGCTCAAGCCCGCGGTGTCGTCCCCCAGGCCACCACCAAAACCGCGCAAATCAAAGTCACCGACGCCGTCGTCGACACGGCCGTCACCTGGGCGGACGGCGACTTCCAAGCCAGTCTCAATGCCCGCTGCGCCACCCTGGCCAGTCCGTCCCTCGACCTCAGGGCCAGAGACTTGGTCTTGGCCGGCCAGGGTCAGGGCAACCCAAACCACCAGGCTGTCAACCTGCAGGTGCAGCTCGCCAGCCTGACCGCCCCGGACGACCTGGCCCAGGCCAGCACCCTGCGCCTGAACCTGCAGGCCGAAGGCGCCGCCAGGCATTTCACCGGCGAAATCACCGCCAGCATTGCCGGCATCTCCGCCGAACGCTACGACTTGGCGGCCCAGGGCGTGTTCTGGCGACAACGCCTGCAAACCGGCGCCGCCAGCCAAGGCACGCTCACCATCGCCGCGCTTTTCCGCGGCGACGAGAACCTCCTCGCCTGCACCATGAACACCACCCTCACGCCAGCCGCCGACCTGCGCAGCCTCGATTTCAACCTCGATACCGCCGTACTCTTCCAGGACTTTCCCACCGCCCAGCTGCAACTATCGTCACAAAACCGGGTCAGAGGAAATATCTTCCTGTCCCGGAATACCTTCCATCTGCCGTTGACACAACTGTCCGACTTTGACATCGTCCGCTTCCTGCCGCAGCTGCAGGGCCTGACCCTGGAAGGCGGCGTGTCGCTCTCTGGCGACTACGCCTTTGGCGGTGGACGCCCGCCGCAGGGCTCAGCTCATTTCAACCTGCAACAGGTCAATGCCGCGCTGCCGGAACAGGACGTGCTCATCGAAAACCTGAACCTGCGCCTGGAACTGCCCGTGCTGCCGGAATGGAGGACGCGGGCGGGACAGCCGCTCGACTGCCGGACCCTCAAAGTCGGCAACCTGGTCATCAAGAACCTCCAGGCCCGGGCGCGCCTGGAATCAGCGCAACTCCTGACCCTCGAACGCGTCCAGGCCAACTGGGCGGCGGGGACCGTCCGCCTCGGCGCCACCCAGATCAATCTCCAACAGCCCGAACCCGACCTGCTTATTTTCTGCGACCGCATCGACCTGGCCGAAGCCCTGCAACAACTCGGCAACGACCAGATTTCCGGCCGGGGCACGCTGTCAGGCACTCTCCCCGTCACGGTCAGCAAAGGGAACATCACCTTCGGGGACGGCTTCCTCGCCACCGTACCCGGAGTCCAAGGCGACATCCGGCTGCGCGCCGCCAACGCGCTGACCGCCGGCGTGCCGCCAGGAACACCGGCCTTCAACCAACTCAAATTCTCCGGCGACGCCCTCAGCCATTTTCTGTATGACTGGCTGAAAATCAGCCTCAACAACCAGGGTGACGACCTCCAGCTGCGCCTGGAAGTCAGCGGCAAACCGGCTGAGCCGCTGCCCTACAGCTATGTCAAAGGCGAATTCGTCGCCATCGAAGGCAAAACCGATTTTTCCCAGATCAAGCTGGATGTCAACCTGAAAATGCCAGTCAACAGCCTGCTTGGCACCATCGACGAGCTGCAACATCTCATGCAAGGATTCCGCCCATGAAAATCATCGCCACCAGAATTGTCGCCGCGGTCTTCCCCCTGATTGCCGGAATCGCCTGCACCACCCACAAGGTCGAGGTCCAGCCGGTCGTGACCGAGCATGAAGTCAAGCCCATCCACATCACTTTGGACGTCAACCTGAAAGTCGCCAACGAAATCAAACGCGAATTCATCGAGGACAACAGCGGCGCGGCCAATGCCCAGGGCGCCCAGAACACCGTCAAGGGCGAAATCCGGGCCCGGCGCCGGGCCCGACGGGAAACCATCACCGACCTGAAAAAGCGCGGCGTGGTCGGCGAACATTCAAATGGCCTCCTCGTCTACCGCGTCCGCGGCAATGAACAGGCCGAAACCGTCAAGGCGGAAAACGCCGACCGGGAAAAATGGTATCAGATCATCGCCGATGAAAATGGCATGCTGCCGCAGGACGTGGCCGCGGAACGCGCCCGCGCCAGCCTCATCTTCTCGCCCGCCGGCAGCTATGTGATGAAGGATGGCGCCTGGTACCAGGTCACCCCGGAGGACGAGGAAAAAGGCCGGGCTGAACGACAGATCATGCGTGATGAACTGAGAAAACAGCGCGCAGCCGCCGAAACGCCCTGACGACCAGGCGCGCCACCCACCCCGGCGTGCGGCCGGACGGGGCGCGGCGCCCCCCCAAAAGCCGGTCGCCGCGCCCCGATGCGCGCACCCAGCCGCCGCCGCCGTCGCCGCCGCCGCCGCCCCATTCACCACCCACCCAACAGGATTAGCCATGCAACTGTCGGTCATGTTGTTTCCGTTTCACAGTGCCATCTCCCAGGGGCGCCTCCAGCCGGAGGAGCTGGTCAAGGCCCTGCATGACGCCGGCGCCACCGGCCTGGAGCCGATGTACGGCTGGAATGAAAAGGACCCGGATAACTGGCGGCGCCTCTGCCAGGCCGCGGGCGACCTGGGCATGGCCTTTGTCTGCTACGACATCAAGGCCAATCTGGTCGGCGACGGCGACGACAGCCGGAAGCAGGCCATCGACACCTGCAAACAGCAGATCGACTACGCTGCCCAGGTCCTGCACTGCCCGACCGTGCTGGTCTACGGCTCCAACATCACACCCGGCATGTCCAATGACGAAGGCTGGCGAATCTATGGCGAACAGCTCGCACGCCTGGCCGACTACGCCCGGCCGGCCGGAATCACCGTCACCATCGAGGACTTCGACCCACATCCGCGCTTTGTCGCCTCCGCGCACAGCTGCCGCCAGGTCCTTGACCTGGCCGGCCCGGCCGTCGGCCTGACCTTTGACACCGGCAACTTCCTCAATGGCGGCGACCAGCCGGCGGAAATCTTCCCCCTCCTCCAGGACCGCATCCGACACGTCCATGTCAAGGACAAGACCCGCCGCCCGCCGGACAACCTGCCCAGCAACACCGGCGTCAACGGCGTCCAGTACAAGGGCTGCCTGATCGGCGAAGGCGCCGCACAAATCGGCCTCTGCGTTGAACTGCTCAAAAACTGCGGCTACCAGAAGTGGCTCTCCGTCGAAATCGGCTCTGACAAGGTCGCCGACGCCGTGCACGGACTGCGCTTCCTCGCCAAAAGTACCACGTAAAAAACCACCGATGGACACCGATGGACACCGTTTTTTCGTAACCGGTCACCCATTGATAATTACGGTCAAAGTGCGAAATGTGGTGGTAAGCGCTTGATTTCAGGCTGCCGTAGGTAGTACAGCCTTCAGGCTGCCGTAGGTAGTACAGCCTCATTTACCGGGCATCGTGCAAGGACGACGACACCATACCATGGCGCAATTCTCAATGGGTGACCGGTTACGATTTTTCTCGGTGTCCATCAGTGTCCATCGGTGGTTCAGAGGTTTTCAGGGATTGCCGATGTTTGCCGTTCAGCGACCGAGGTACGCCTGGGCGTGTTCGGCAACGGCCTGGGCGGTGAAGCCGTACTTTTCGGCCAGCAGTTCGCATGGCGCGGAATCGCCGAAGTGGTCGATGCCCAGAGCCAGGCCTTCCTGGCCGACGTAGCGTCCCCAGCCGAACGTCGAGCCGGCTTCCACCGAAATCCGCTTCCGGCAGGCCGCGGGCAACACCGACTCGCGATACTCGTCGCTCTGCTTCTCGAACAGCTCCCAGCTCGGCATGGAGACCACGCGCACCTTGCGGCCGGCCGCGCGCAGAATCTCGGCCGCGCCCAACGCGGCATGAAGCTCCGAACCGGTGCCGATCAGAATCAGTTCAAAGCCCTTTTCGCAGCTGACGACATACGCGCCCTTGGCCACGTCCATCCGCTCAGCCACCACATCGGCCGGCAGATTCGGCAAATTCTGCCGGGTCAGACACAATGCGACCGGGCCGTCGGCCTGCAGGGCCGCGGCCCAGGCATGCGCCGTCTCATGCGATTCCGCCGGACGGATGGTGACCAGCCCGGGAATCGCCCGGAACATCGCCAGCTGCTCAATCGGCTGATGCGTCGGGCCGTCTTCGCCGACAAAAATCGAATCGTGCGTGAACACATAAATCTCATGCAGGCGCTGCAGAGCCGCCAGACGAATGGCCGGCTTCATGTAGTCGGCAAACACCATGAAGGTGGAGCAGAAGGGAATGGCCGTGCCCGACAAGGCCAGGCCATTGCTGATCATGCCCATGCCCAGCTCGCGGACGCCAAAGTGGACGTTCCGGCCGGCGCGGTCGGCAACGCCAAAGTCGCCGGCGCCCTTCAGGTACGTCTTGGTGCTCGGATTCAAGTCGGCCGAACCGCCAACCAACGCCGGCACCAGGGCCGCCGCCTTCTGCATGATCTCGCCACCCGAATTGCGCGTCGCGGTCGGCTTCGCCGGCACCGCCTTCAGCAGCTCGGACAGGATGTCGGCCGGCACGGTGCGGTGACGCAACGCCGCCAGCAGAGCCTGGCGCTCCGGACACAGGCCGGCCTGGAAAGCCGCAAACTGCTCGTTCCAGCAGGCCGCCGCCTTCTTCTTGGCCGCCAACGTCTCGTCGCAGAGTGCGCGCACTTCGGACGGCACGACAAAGGACTGAGCCGGGTCAAAGCCAAGATTGACCTTGGTCGCGGCCAGTTCCTCGGCGCCCAGCGGCGCGCCGTGACTCTCATGGCTGCCGGCCAGCTTGGGAGCGCCCTTGCCGATGACCGTCCGGCCGATGATCAGGGTCGGCTTGCCTTTCAGGGTCCGCGCCAGACCAAGGGCGCCGCGGATTTGCCTGACTTCCTGGCCGTCGATACGCAGGACGTTCCAGCCGTAGGCGGCAAACCTGGCCCCGACGTCTTCGCTCAGGGCAATGGCCGTCGAACCCTCGATGGTGATGCCATTGTCGTCATAGAACACTATCAAATTGTCCAGCTGGAGATGGCCGGCCACGGCGCACGCTTCATGCGACGTGCCCTCCATCATGCAGCCGTCGCCGCTGATGGCGTAGACTTTCTGGTCAAACAGCCGGTCGTCGCCGCCCAGGCGGGCCTGCAGCTGCTTCTGGCCAATGGCCATACCGACGGCCGAGGCCAGACCCGAGGCCAGCGGGCCGGTCGTGACCTCCACCCCGCGGGTGTGGCCGTACTCCGGATGCCCCGGACACTTGCTGCCCAGCTGCCGGAACTGCTTCAAGTCGTCGATGGTGAGGCCATAGCCGAACAGATGCAGCAGCGAGTAGAGCAGCATTGAGCCGTGTCCCGCCGACAGCACGAACCGGTCGCGGCCCAGCCATTCGGGGTCATTCGGGTCAAAGCGCATGAAGTCATTCCATAGCGTAAAGGCGAAGTCGGCGCAGCCCATCGGCATCCCGGGATGCCCCGAATTGGCTTTCTGGACGCCGTCCGCGGCCAGCAGACGCACCGTGTCCACGGCTTTCCGGAAGGTTTGGCAACAGCATGTCATCGCGGTTCTTGCTCCTGTGTTGGTTCTGGTTCTTGAGGTGATGGATTCCAGTCAAGGAAATTAAATTGTGGCGGTCATGAAGGGCTCAGGCCGACCTCAGAAGCCGGCCGCCGGCCGGTCAGCGCGAGCTTGGCTGGCCGGCGCGCAGCCAGGCAATGATGAACGGGTCGATGTCCCCGTCCAGCACGGCGCTGACGTTGCTCGTCTCCGCATCAGTGCGCAGGTCCTTGACCAGCTGATACGGCTGCAGCACATACGACCTGATCTGGTTGCCCCAGGCGTTGTCGCCCTTGGCGGCCGATTCGGCCGCGTGCTCCGCCCGGCGCTTGTCCTCCTCCAGTTCGTACAGCCTGGCTTTCAGAATCCGCATCGCGTTTGACTTGTTCTTGTGCTGCGAACGCTCGCTCTGGCAGGTGACGACGATGCCGGTGGCCAGATGGGTCAGGCGGACGGCGCTGTCCGTCCGGTTGACGTGCTGCCCGCCGGCGCCGCTGGCCCGGAAAGTGTCGATGCGCAGGTCACTGTCCGATACCTCGATAGTGATGTCGTCGTTGACTTCCGGCAGAACATCCACGGACGCGAAGGACGTATGGCGGCGCTTGTTGGCGTCAAACGGCGAAATCCGCACCAGGCGGTGCACGCCCTTCTCCGCCTTCAGGTAGCCGTAGGCGAATTCGCCCTGCACCGTCAGGGTGGCGTACTTGGTGCCGGCCTCCTCCCCGGGCTGAATGTCAACGATTTCGTACTTGTAGCCGCGCTCGTCCAGCCAGTGCGTGTACATGCGCAACAGCATCCCGCACCAGTCACAGGATTCGGTGCCGCCGGCGCCGGCGTGGACGGTCAGAATCGCGTTGTTGCGGTCCATCTTGCCGGACAGGAAGCTCACCAGCTCCAGGTTGTCAATCGCCTTGAGCAGCTCCGGCCAGGTCTGCTCCGCCTCGACATACAGGGATGAAGCATCGCCCTCCATCTCGGCAAATTCGCCCAGAACCGTGAAATCCTCCACCTGCTTCTCCAGGCGGGCAAACGGCTCCAGGACATTCTTGATGGCACTGACTTCCGCCACCGTCTCCTGGGCGGCCTCGCGGCGGTCCCAGAAATCCGGACGGGTCATCTTGGCTTCCAGCAATTCCAGTTTTTCCTGCTTGCCGGCGACGTCAAAGAAACCCCCTCAAGTGTTCAAGGCGATGACGCGCCTCGGACACTTTGCGTTGCATTTCCTCACGGGTCATGGCTGGTCTCCTTCTGTTCTGGCCAGTCGTTGAATACTACAAATCAGACAAAAGGCTTAATATACACCCGATTCATGCCCTTGCCCCCCTCCCCCCCGTTTTCGCCGCGATTGCGTCACCGGTCACCCATTGAGAATTGGAATGCGTCCATCACCACATTGCGCCCATGGGCCGCAGTGTTCCATGGCGGACCGATTGCCGCATTCGGCCCAGTGACGTGGAGTGGCAGCCATGAGCGGCCGCTGTCCACCCTCGTCGCCGTTGACCGCGAGGCGTCACTTGTCGCCGTCAAGCCACGCCTGGAAGTAGGCCTGGTTGGCCGGGTCGACGGGCGGGATGTCAAACGGCCGGCCGCCGGCGCGCAGGGACTCGGCGCCATAACAGCCGGCGGCCACGCTGTTGCGCGCCGCCACCGCCGAAGTCGTGATCGTGCCGCCATCCCGCACGAAACGGACGAATTCGGCGACGATGGCCGGGTCGGCCCCGCCATGCCCGCCGCTGACTTCGGGAATGAAGTGCTGCTCGTCGCCATACGGGTTGTAGCTGCAGCGGCGATTCCAGACCCGCACGACACAATGGCCGGGAACATCGCCGAAATTCTCCACCCGGCCTTCAGTGCCGATGATGGTGTAGTTACGCCAGCCGTCGGGCGCGTAGTGGCACTGCTGATACGAGCAGATGACCTCGTTGTCAAGCTGCATGGTGATCATGCTCAAATCCTCGACGTCAATGACTGGATTCATGCCCTTCTGGCTCAGCGGCGGCCAGTTGCTCAAGTGCCAGGACGCGTCGCCTCGTTCGGACGGGTCGTGCCGGTCCGTGATCTGGTTGTAGACACTCAGGTTGCCGAAACCGATGACGCGCTTGGTGTAGCCGTGGCACAGCCAGTGCAGGATGTCGATGTCATGCGCGCCCTTCTGCAGCAGCAGGCTGGTCGCCTTGCCCTGCTCCGCATGCCAGTCCTTGAAGTAGGCATCGCCGCCATAGGCCACGAAATGCCGGCACCAGCCGGCCTTGACCTGGCCGATCCCGCCCCGGTCGATGATCTCCTTCATCTTGCGCACAAACGACATGTGCCGCATGTTGTGCCCCACATACAGCTTCACGCCCTTTTCCCGCGCCATGGTCAGCACCCGGTCGGCGCCGGGAACCGTGATCGCCATCGGCTTCTCCAGGTACACATGCTTGCCCGCCGCCAGCGCGGCCAGGGCGTGCTCCTCGTGCCAGTAGTCCGGCGTGCTGACAAACACGGCGTCAATGCCAGGCTGCGCCAGCAGCTCGCGATAGTCGCGGCAGACAAAGGCATCGTCACCGTAGTTGGCCCGAAAATCATCCAGGGCGACCGGCCGGATGTCACACCCGGCGACCAGACGCGAACCCTCGCCCGGCTGGTGCGCATGACGCGCCAGACGCCCGCGACCACCACAGCCAATCACACCAATGCGCAAATCTTCCGCCATTTCGTCCCCGTCCTTTCACCATGAAAAACCCACTGCCCGACGCCAGACCACGCCGGCCATTCAGAATTTCGCCTTGACGACGACATTGCTGGTTCCGGCACAGAGCCACTTGCCGTCTGCGTCCTGTTCATCAAAAGCCGCCAGAAAGGCCATGACCGTTCCATCCGGGAGCACGGCCGAGATTTCGCCGTTGCGGACCGTGGCCGCCGCCGTGTTCCAGGGCCGTTTGCAGAGCGGCCCGTCGTCCGTCGTGAAGCACAATTGAGCCAGCTTGATGCCCTGGCCGACGTTTTCCACCGGCGCGGCCAGCACCTCCCCGTCCTTCACCTCCGCCCGGCCCAGCACCGGCAGGGGCACGCCGCCCCGCAAAGCCGCATCGACGATGCGGAAGGTCGGCGACAGCTGGTAGCCGATATGCGAATGCGGCAGACCGATGATCAGGGTGCGGTTCGCCGTGGTCGGCGCGGCGTCCCACGACCGCTGCATCGCCGGAACCAGGAAGTTCAGGTCATTGGTGCCGGCAAACCAATGCAATGGCACCTTGGCCGAGGACAGATAACGCCCCGGGTCCCAGGTGGCCGTCGACCATTTGCAGAAGCTTGAGCTGCCGTCGCCCTCGCCGAAGAAGCCATGGCCATACACCGGCAGGACGAACTGGAGGCGGTCGTCGATGCAGGCCACCACCGAAACAAAGACGCTCCCCCAGGAAATGCCGATGGCGCCGGTCCTGGCCGGATTCACGCCGGGCAGGGACAACAGCAGCGAGTGCGCCCGGACAATGTCGCCGATGTTCTGGTGCACCTGGCCGGGGTTCGTGCCAAAGTCGGGACGCGCCGCGCCATGCACCAGAATACGGTCGCGGCCCGGGTCCGCCGCCTGCGGCCGCGAATTGTACAAGTCCATCGCAATCGCCACATAGCCGCGGCTGTTCCACAATTTCACATAGGCCGGATACGCCGTGCCGCCGCCACCATGCACCAGCACGACCGCGGGAAAACCGCCGGGCGGAACCGGCCCGGACGGGAAGCCGATGTACGCGAAAACCGGCTTCCTGACCCCGTCCACTGACATCCCGTCATAGAGAACCGACTCCAGCCCGTCGACACAACTCTCCTCGAAATGCGCGGCCGACTCATGCCGCGGCACTTGAAACAGGTCGGCGACATCCCAATATTTCGACACGGGGAACGCCGGCAGCTCCGCCGGCGGGCGCAGACCATTGTACGTCTTCGGCAATTCCATGACAGCTCCTTTGGCTTGTCCAGGCCGGGCCGGCGGCGGCCCGGACCAGGACAACAGCAGGACAATCAGCAGCAGCCAGACTGACCGGCACAACCAACGGCCGGCGTTACCAGCAAAACAGACACAGAACAGAACAAAATCGGTGTGCATCAGCAGTCATCGGCAGGGCAAAATCCCGGCGGCGTTCATACGAAAATCCTGAGGAAATCCGTAAAACCGAATCACACGGTGAAAATCTTGCCGGGATTCATGATGTTGTTCGGGTCCAGGGCCCGCTTGATCGATCGCAGGACGTCAAGATAGGTCTCGGAGACGACGCAGGACATGTACGGCAGCCGCTTGCAGCCGATGCCGTGTTCGCCGGAAATGCGCCCGCCCTGCTGCGCCACCACGGCGTAGAGCTCATGCAGAATCTTCGGCAGGGTCCCGTCCCAGCGTTCGTCACTCCAGCTGTCCGGCGCGCTGACGCGGCTGTGCAGGTTGCCGTCACCCGCGTGGCCGTAACAGGGAATGGTCACGCCGTACTTCTCCGCCAGCTGGCTGAACTGCTCCACCACCATGGCGATGCTCGCCGGCGGCACCACGATGTCCTCGCCGGACTGACGCGGAAAATAAAGGCTGAACGCCTCGGCCACGTTGCGACGGATTTTCCAGATGCGCTCGGAATTGGCCGGCGTGTCCGCGACGTAAACCACGGTCGCGCCGTGCTTCTCCAGGAACGTCCCCAGCGCCTCGCAGTCGTCCGCCATCTGCTCCGGGTCGTTGCCGTCCACCGACACCAGCAGCATCGCCCCGGCATCCTGGTACGGCAGCGTCTCGTTCAGGTACGCGCAGGCGGACCGGAACGACTCCTTGTCCAGGTACTCGATCGACGTCGGTATGATTCCGGACTCGACCATGGTCGCCGGCACGGCCTCGATCGCAGTCCGGCTGTCCGGAAACAAGGCCAGCAGGTCATACTGGTATTTCGGCCGCGGAATCACCTTCAGGATGATCTTGGTGAAAATGCCGAGCGTGCCTTCGGAGCCGGTCAGCAACGGCAGCAGGTTGTAGCCGGTGACGTCCTTCAGCAGCTTGCCGCCGACCTCCATCACCTCGCCGGACGGCAGGACCACCTCGAGACCCAGCACGTACCGGGCCGTGACGCCGTACTTGATCGCCTTGCCCCCGCCGGCGTTCTCCGCCACGTTGCCGCCAATGTAGCAGGTCTCCATGCTCATCGGATAACCGGCATAAAACAGCTCGTGCGGACGCAGATACTCGTTGATGTCATTGGCGACCACGCCGGGCTCGACCACGATCATCATGTTCGGCTTGTCCAGCTCCAAAATCCGGTTCATCCGGTCGGTCGCAACCAGAATCCCGCCGAACACCGGCACCGCCCCGCCTGACAGACCAGACCCGGCCCCGCGCGGCGTCACCGGAATGCGTTCGGCGTTGGCCAGCTTCACGATCGCCGAGACCTCCGCCGTCGTCTGCGGACGAACCACCACCTCCGGCAGGCGCCGGTAATGACGCCCCGGAATCTCGTCATGCGAATACGGCTCCAGACGTTCCTCGTCACGGTAAATCACATAATTCCGGCCGCAGATCGCCTCCAGGCGGGACACAATCTCCGGCGTCACGGACGCATAGTCACTCACAAGGCACCTCCCGCACGCAAACGCTCGTTCAAGGCCGGCACGACCTCCAGTAAATTGCCCACAATGCCAACGTCGGCCAACGAAAAAATCTGCGCGTCGCCGTCCGTGTTGATGGCCACAATCCGCTTGGATGTCTGCATGCCGGCCAGATGCTGGATGGCGCCGGAGACGCCGACGCCGACATACAGCTCCGGCGTGATCGTCCGACCGGAAAGGCCGACCTGACAGCTGTAGGGCAGCCAGCCGCGGTCGACGACTTCACGCGTGGCGCCCAAGGCCGCCCCCAGCAGCCGCGCCAGCTCGCGCACCAGCCCGAGATTCTCCGGCTTCTTGATGCCGCGGCCGACCACCACGACGCGCTCGGCCGACGACAGCTCCTGGGCCTCGTCAATCGGCGTGAACGACAGCTCCGTCAGGCCTGACGCCTGCCACGCCGGCGACGCCGGACGCCGGCATAGCCGGCCACGCCGGCCGGACTGCGCCGCGGCCGGACGCGTCGAACGCGGCCGGATGGTGGCCATCTGCGGCCGGTGATGCGGCGTCTTGATGGTCGCCATGATATTGCCGCCAATGGCCGGACGCGTCTGCAGCAGAAGGCCGCTGCCGTCTTCAATCGCCAGTTCCGTGCAGTCGGCGGTCAGGCCGGTATGCATCTTCATGGCCGCGTAAGGCAGCCAGGTCCGGCCGGTGCTGGTGGCGCCGCCGAGCACGATCTCCGGCTTGAATTCCGCCACCATCTCCCGCAGGGCGGCGGCGTAGGGCTCCGGCCGGAACCGCTCCAGCCAGGGCGCCTCATAGGCCACGACCTGGTCGACGCCAGCCGCGCCGAGTTTTCCATATTCCGACTCGGGGACACCGCCGCTGACCACCAGCGCGCCGATGTCGCCGGCCGGCGCCAGGGCCAGGGCCCGGGTCAGCAATTCGTAGGTCACCGGCTGAATCCGGTGATGCGCCACTTCCGCCAATACGCAGACTTTCATACCGCCGCCACCTCCGCCACATACTTCACCATCACGTCGACCGATTCCGCCAGCGACGCCTCGTCAACCACCCGGTACTGGCGGCCTTTCCGGGCCAGCGACGGATAGAAGATCTTGACGACGCGGGTGGGCGAGCCTTTCAGGCCAATGGTCGACGGGTCCAGCCCCAAGTCGGCGGCCGTGGTCGTCGGAATGGCGCGCCGCCGAGCCGCCATCTTGCCAGCCAGGGTCGGCAGCCCGACTTCACCGATGGCTTTGGTGACGCTGATCAGGGCCGGCAACCGCAGTTGCCAGCGCTCCAGGCCGGTCTCGACCTTGCGCTCGACCTCCAGGGCGCCTTCCGCCAGGCCGACCTGGTCGACAAAAGTCGCCAGGGACAAATCCAGCTGGGCGGCGATTTCCGGGCCGACCTGGCCGGTGTCGCCGTCCGTCGCCCGTTCGCCGGTGATGACGACATCAAACGGCCCGTGCTTCTGCAACGCCGCCGACAAGATCAGGGCGGTCGCCCAGGTATCGCTGCCGGCGCAGGCGCGGTCACAGACCAGGACGGCGTCGTCGGCGCCCAGGGCCAGCACTTCACGCAAGGCCTTTTCCGCGGCTGGCGGACCCATGCTCAAAGCGGTCACGGTCGCCCCCGGAGACGCCTCCCGCAACAGCAGCGCCGCCCGCAAGGCATACGCGTCAAGCGGGTTGAGAATCGCGTCGCTGCTGTTGCGCACCACCGTGCCGGTCTCTTCATCCATCCGCACCGAACGCGTGTCCGGAACCTGCTTGACTAATACCGCCAGTCTCATGAAGCGCCTCGCTGAATCCTGAAAAGTGCAAAAACAATACTAAAATACCGAAGCCGGAATTTACAAACCGCCGCCTGGACTTCGCCCGGCCAAATCGGGTTCGGCGGCTTTCTTTCCCGCCGTCCGCCGATTATATTGTCAACCTGCCAGGCCATGCTTCCGGCCGTTGCCCATCCTCCTTTTCCGGCCTGGCGCCAGACAGGAACCACGAATATGCTGCATGCCGCCCTGGACACCTCCCTGGGAAGCTCGTTCGCCGTCGCCGACGGCACGGCCGTCCTTTGCCACGCGCATCTCCAGACGCCGCCGCGCGACAGCGACCGCGAACTGGCCCCCTGGATTCTCCGCCAGCTGGCCGAGCACCACCTGAGCCTGGCCGACATCCGCCGCTGGACCGTCGGCACCGGCCCCGGCAGCTTTGCCGGACTGCGCTTCGGCATCGCCTTTCTCAAAGGCATCTGCGCCGTCACCGGCGCCGAACTGCGCGGCGTGCCGTCCTGCCAGGCCCTGGCCGACGCGGCGGCCGAGGCGACCACGCGCCCCGGACGCCTCGGCGTGCTCCATGACGCCCGCTGCGGCCAGGTGATCGTGACGGTCTATGAACACCAGGACAACCGCCGCCCCAAACAGCTCACCGAGCCGTCGGTCTGCACCCCGGCACAGCTCCTGCAGCCGCAGCTGACCTGCGACAGCTGGACGACGGCCCAGCCGGAACTGCTCGCCGTCCTGCCCGAATCCGTCGCCGGGGCGACCCTCGTCCTGCCCTTCCCGGACGCGGCGCGTCTCCTGCCGGGCCACGATGGCGACCCGTCCTGCGAGCCGATCTATGTGCGGCCGCCCGTCTTCGTCAGCCCGCAGCCCATCAAGACGCCTTGAAGGGCACGGCCGCCCGCACCGGTCCATCATCAGGCACAGCCGGACGCCGCGATTTCTTGTGATTCACCGGCCGCCAGGGTGA
>CAYOUR010000024.1:15507-24683 GCA_964407145.1 uncultured Lentisphaeraceae bacterium
CATCAGGCACAGCCGGACGCCGCGATTTCTTGTGATTCACCGGCCGCCAGGGTGACTTCGCGGATTTCCGCTCCCGGCTCCAGGCAGATGCGGAGCGTGCCCCCCAACGGCGCCTCCACCTGGCAGGACACGGTCCGGCCGGCGGCGCGGCGGGCGCTGAGGCGGAACGGCCCCGGAAACACGACGTCGCGGAATTCGGCTTCGCGCCAGGACTGCGGGATGGCCGCGAACAGGTGCGCGACTCCAGCCCGCTCGTGGACCAGCAGCTCCAGCAGGGCGGTTGCCCCGGCCATGGTGCCGTCCAGCTGCATGACTTCATGCGTCTCCTTGGGCTTCAGCATATCGGCCTTGCGATGCGCTGTCAGGCCCTGGAAGCGCGGCAGATACGCTGTGGCCAGAGACTCGTTCAGAAAAATTTCCTTCCACATCCGGAACAGCACCATCGGGGCGTCCTGGAAGCCGCGCCGGGCCTGGATTTGAATGGCCCAGGGAAAACACCATTCACTCCACTGGCCCATGCCGCGCAGAATCCACTGGTCGATGGCGGCGCTGACGGCCGCCTGCTCGTCATCGCTGAGCTCGGCGGTAAGGTCGAAGGGATAAACCATGGCCAGGTGCGAATGATGGCGGTGGCAGACATCGAGGTCCTGTCCCTCCCAGATGGCGACCCGGCGGTCATCGCCTTCGCCGATGCAGGTGAAATGCGGCAGACGCTGCTTGAGCTCCTGCCAGAACGGGTCCGGCGCCTCGCCCAGCCGGGCGCAGCCTTCCAGCAGCGCATTCGCCAGCATGTGGGCGCAGGCCAGCTGGTAGGACGGGTCGCGGCCGGTGTTCTGGCTGACCAGCCGGCCATTCTGCCTGACCTTGAACGAACAGCCGTACTCAGCGGAAATGCTGATCGGCAACGACAGCCGGCCGTCCTGCTCGCGCAAGGCCGACTGATACACCCGCATGACCCCGCGCATGAACGGCAGCGCCCGGCAACGCAGAAACTCCTGGTCGCCGCTGTAACGGAAATAGTTCCAGTACAGCATCGCCGTCCAGCCGCCGCAGACAAAGTCAAGCGTGGCGCCGGCGCCCATCCCGCCGACCTGCCAGCCGCAGTCGTCCACCGCGTGCGGCAGCAGCAGGCCGTCGTCAATGCCGAACAACGCCTTCGCGTTGCCCCGCAGGACCGCCTGGCATTCCGGCTGTTCAAGCATGTCGAACAAGGGCAGCAGATGCCGAAGATTGCCAGTCGAAAAGGCCAGCGTGTAGATCAGCTGGATATTGACGTTGAAATGGTAGTCGCAGCTCCACGGCGGCCGCTGGTAGTCCTCCAGCCAGGGGCCCTGCAGCGACGCCGGCCAGCCGCCCGGCATCGTGGCACAGGCGAATTTGTACAGGGCCAGGACATAGAAGTCGTTCCAGAAGACCTCCGGCACCGTCATGGCCGGCTGCCGGCGCCAGAAGTCACTCCACCAGCTGGCCGTCGCCTGGTGGGCCGCCGTCCAGTCCTCCCAGCCGTCCAGACACTGGTCGTCGCCACCGGTGCTGCGTTCAGCGGCCAGACAGAAGCCGCTGGCGGTCCGCCGCAGAACGGCCAGCGTACCGGGGTCTTCCGGACAGGGCTGGAACCAGCCGGTCTGCCCGGGGCCGCCCTTGTCCTGCGGCGGCTGGTAGCCGACCGACGCGAACACCGAGGACAGCCGCGTCCACATCGGCTCGGCGGCCGTGCGCAACACCAGCCGGCATGGGTCAAGAACATACAGGCGGTTGCGGCCGGGCGTCAGACCCAGCTGCAATTCGCCGGAGGCGGTCACCACCGTAACCAGGCCCGTGCCGTAGGACAGCCGAACATGCCGCAGCTCCGCGGCCAAAGACAAAATGAAGCGCCCCCCCGGAACCCGGCTGGCCCGCCAGAAGGCCCCGCCGAAGTCGTTCAGCGGCGTCGCCGCGCCGATCAGCCGCCGGTTGACCTCGGAGACATCTTCGGGCCGCCAGGCCGTAATCAGGTCATCATACGGGCAGGCAGTCTCAAAACGCTGCCGGTTGCGGTGATCCCAGCAAGACGCCAGGCAGAGGACAATCTCCAGGCGACGCCCCTCGCCCAAAATCAACACGCCGAGGTCGCCATTGGCCATCGGCATCCCGCAATGCACCCGGCGGATGGGAAAGTCAAGCCTGAACTCACGCGACCCAATCTCCATGACCTGCTCCTTCGCAATTGTTCACAGTCTCCTGGCTAACACCAGATGCGACGCCCAAAGGCCCGTCAGCCGCCCCGGCACAGCCCGGCAACGCCAACCGCCTGCTGACGTCCTCCGCCTTCTACTGACGTCCACGGTCGTCCACGATTGTCCGCGGCCCTCACGGTCCACATACTTCCCTCAAAAATCCGGAAAGGCCTCGTCCTGCAGCCGCTGGAAACGGTCCATGATGTCGAGATAGGCGTCAAAGCGCAACTGCGGCGAGACATATTCGCGTTCGTAGCGGTCGATTTCCTGTTCGATTCGGCGCTGCCGTTCCAGAGCCTGCTCGAACATGGCGCGGGCCTTTTGAAATTCCGTCCGGAAACGCCGTTCCTGTCCCCCGGCCAGGGCGCCAAGCGCCGCGACATAGGAATCAAGTGCCGGCCGCAGCAGGGGCGAGGCGTCCTGCCGGACTTCGACAAAGCGCCGCTGGAGATTCGTCAGCGCGGCCTTGTCGAGCTTGTAGTCTCGCAGCAGATTGGGCAAGTCGTCCAGACGGACGCGTTTGACTCCGGCCGGTCCGTTGCCGCCGACCACCGGGATGGACTCCAGGTCGGCGACCCTGGCTTCGATGGATTCGCGGACATCCAGGAGCCGGCCGCGGCGGCTGACCTCGACGACGTGCCGTTCATACCAGCCTTGCATGGTCTGGCCGGGCTGAAGATAATCGCTCAGCACAAAGGCGCACGCCTCGACCGGTTCCCGGCCGAACGCCTCCATTTCGAGCAGCTTGCGGAAGACCTCCCCGCGTGGCGCCGGCAACGTCGCCAGGCAGGCTGCCAGCAGATCGCAATGCAGCATGTGCAGCTGAAACAAAGCCGGCACTTCCGGCGTGACGCCGCCCTGCAGCAGAATACCCATCTGGGGGAAATGCCGTTGCGAAAACTGCTGCCGGGCCGCCTGGTAGTCCGGCTCGTACGCTCCGAGACGCCCCTGGCCATGCATCACCACGCGGTTGGTCAGTGCCGCGGCCAGCCAGTTCGTCGTCGCCGCCTGTTCTGAAGGCCGGCCAGTCAGCTCGCGATTACGGCGCGCCAACAAGCCGCGCATGATGCGGTAGGTGACCTCCATAACGCCATCCCCGTCACCATATTCGATGCGCAACGGGTCGGCGCCGGCGCGCTCGGCGTCCTGGTCGACGACCAGGACGGCCAGGGTCTGGTCCGGCTGACTCCGCAAGTCCAGGAACTGGTCGGCGACGGTTGAACACGTATCGACATAGCGGCCGATCTGCCGGGCCTGCTCAACCGTGCGGGCGCTGACCCGGAGACGGCTGCCGGGAATCGTCTCGGAAAACGTGGCTGCACGGCATGCCAGACCCAGCAGAACCAGCAGTGCTGCTGCCAACGGCGCGGCCGTGTTGTTCAAATGTGCATCCCTGAAGGCCATTGACCTGCATCCAGAAAACGTCCGCGCCGCCGCGGTGACAGCGGCAACGCTATTCCAAGGCATTGACGGCGGCCAGGAAGTCGAACGCCTGCTCCATCCACGCCGGCGGGATGTCATGCCGCCCGAAATTCCCGCCCTTGACCAACACCCGGTCGGGCTGCAGGCCGGCTGTCCCGGCTGGGGCAGGCGCCCCGGCAGCCGGCACCAGCAACCGCTGGCCGGTCTTCAGCGTGACAATTTGCGTCGGCCCGGGCAGGCCATGGGTCTTTTCGCCAATCAGCAAGGCGCCGTGGCGACGCAGCTCGCCGGCCAGGACCTCGGCGCCGCCGCGGGTCATCTGATCAACCAGAACCACAACCGGCAACGACGTCGCCGGCACCGCCGACGCCAAAGCCGACACCGCCGACGCGTCTTCGCCGCTGCTGCCCAGAAGGGAAATGACCATGCCCCGGCGCCCGCCAGGCTGGCTCTCCGCCGTCGCTTTCCGCAATGCCTCAACGCATCCGGCGTCAACCCGTCGCACCTTCGCCAGCAGACAGGCGCTTCCCGGCCCGGTCATGCTCGTCTCGCAACTGCCGCCGGCCGATTCACCGCCGGTTCCATTGACCGCCGGCAACGTCTCCTCCAAAATGGCAATGGAGCCGGTCAACGCCAGCAGCTGACGCACAAATTCGTCTTGCGTGGCCGCGCTCAACTCGGGGGCGGCGCCATGGGAGGCCAGAGCCTGCAAAAGCTCAATGCCGGCTTCCGCCACTGTGAGCCGCCGCGCCCCCTCGCCCGGTCCGAAAGCCGACGTGTTTTCGGCAGCGGCCTCTGATGCCTGGCAGGCCTGGGATAATTGCCGCAACCCATCGGCCAGGCGCGACAGGCCGGCGGCGCCTCCCGGCACGCCCCCGGACTCGGCGCCGGACTCGGTGCCGGAGGCCGCCCGCCCTTCGGCCGAAACCCCAGACTCGGAGGACGCCGGCGCCGCGGACTGCCGCGTCTGGGGCTGAGCCGCCGGCTGCGGCTCTGGCATCCTGACCGGGCTGGTCATTTGCGCGCCGGCGCTCAGGCCGAGAAGCAGGAAAAACCAGAGCCATGCCCGGCGACCCATTCGGCCTGCGGTTATCAATGTGCGTATCGTCATATCCATTCTGCTCCTCAATTCGGGAGGGGCTGCTCTCACATTCGCGAATGACAGCCAAAATAACCTTCTCCTGCCGTCTTGTCAAATCGTCTGCGGCCACGGCGCCGAGCCTCTTTCAGCGTCCCTGCAGTTCCTGGTCGGCCTCGACGACCTTCTGACGGCGCCTGGCGCGGTCGGCCAGGAGTTTTTCGCGCACAGCCGGGTCTTTCCGGGCCAGAATCTGCGCGGCCAGCAATGCCGCGTTGGTCGCGCCGCCGCTGCCGATACCGACCGTGGCCACGGCAATCCCACCCGGCATCTGCACGGTGGACAACAAAGCATCCAGGCCATTCAAGGCGCCGCCTTCAACCGGAATCCCGATCACCGGCAAAATCGTCTGCGCGGCCACCACGCCAGCCAGATGCGCGGCGCCCCCGGCCGCGGCAATGACGACCTCCAGCCCACGCGCTTCCGCACCAACCGCAAACTCGCTGACGATTTCCGGGGTGCGATGCGCCGACATCACCCTGACTTCGCAGTCCACCCCAAGGCTTTTCAGGGTATCCAGGCAGGGCTGCAACTTCGGCAGATCGGAACTGCTGCCCATCAACAACGCTACACGTGCACTCATGGTCGTCCTTTCTTCTCTTCGCATGCCTCAGGTCGTTTCGCCTCCGGTCATGACTCAACCCGGGCCTCACAAGCCCAGCCGGCCACCGTTGGTCATGATCTCCTCCAGCTCCGCGTCGCGCAGATGCAGGCGTTCCTGCAGCCGGGCCATCTCCGAACCGGGGTCCCATAACGGATAATCACTGCCATATAAAAACATATGCCGCGGAAAGGCGTGGAAAATCTGCTCCAGCAGCGGCTGCGAAATCGCAAACAGGCTGCTGGAGGTGTCCAGGTAGATGCCCAATCCGGTCATCGCCTCGACCACATACTGCCAATGCCGGTAGCCGCCAAAGTGCGCGGCGATGATCTGCAGACGCGGAAACCGCCGCTTGACGGCGGCGACCTTCCAGGGACAGCTGGGATTCTCCGCCGGCGGCAGAGCATCACCGACATGGACCATCAGCGTGAACCTCCCCTCCATGGCCCCGAACAACGGCAACAGCCCGGCGTCATCCAGCCGGAAGCCCTGAAAATCGGGGTGCAGCTTGATCCCGCGCACGCCATGATCCCACAGAAAGGCCAGCTCATCGGCCATGGCGTCATAGCCAGGATGCATCGTGCCAAATGGCACCAGCGCCGGGTTCTTCCGCAACGAACACGCCCACCGGTTGGCCGGAACAACCTGGTCCGGCGACGTGGCCGCGGAATGGACAAACGCCCGGCTGATCCCGCAACGGGCCAGCCGGGGCTGCAAATCCTCCCACAAGCCCGTCCCAACCGGCGGTATCCGATAATGGCACTCCAGCTGATGCAGCACTTTCTCCGCTATCTTGGGATGAAAGGCATGCGTGTGTACATCAACGCGCTCGGGACCTGACATGTTCTCGCCTTGGCTTCCTCTGCACAATTCCTGACTGGATGGCCACCGCCGGGCCGGACGCCTCACACCCCCCCCGGTGACACGCGGCGGAACGCAAGCCCCCCCCGGGATGTCCCGCGTGACAAGGGTGAAATGTCAAAAACACCTCCCGGCGGAAACGGCTTGGTTCTGCCCAAATGACAGGGACGACGGCAACCGGACGGGCAGGAAACACGCATTCCACGGGAACAGAAGTGACCTTATCGGCCGTCGGCCGGGGCCGCCCCCACGACCGCCAGAACGCCCGTCAGCATTCATAGACCAGCAGCCGGCAGTCAATGTTGCCGTTTTTCAGCGGGTGCTCGGCCTCGGGACGCAGGGGGATATGCCTGGTCAGCTGCGGATTGCCGGTGAGCAGACAGACGCGCCAGCCCTGCAGCCGGCGCACGGCCGCGCCCAGCTCCTGGTACAGCTGATGATCGGCATCCAGGCGAACCCCGTACGGCGGATTGGCAATCAGCAGGCGCCGCTGGCCGTCGGCCTGCAGTTCGCGCAAAGGCATGCGCCGAAAGCTGAGCCGCAGACCGGCGGCCCGGGCATTGGCCCGGGCGCTCTCCAAAGCCGTCTCATCCAAGTCGAAACCCGTGATGCGCGGCGGCTGACCATGTCCGAGGCCGCGCATTTCACCGCGCAGGCGTTCCAGACGCTCGGCCTCGCCGGCGCCGAAATTGGCCCAACGCTCAAAGCCGAAACGCGGCCGCCAGATCCCCGGCGCCATCTGGCAAGCCCACAACGCCGCCTCGATGACCAACGTGCCGGAACCGCACATCGGGTCAACCAGCGGCATTTTCCGGTCCCACCCGGACAGGCGCAGCACCGCCGATGCCAAGGTCTCCTTCAAGGGCGCTTCCCCGCCCGACTGGCGATAGCCGCGCTTGAACAACGGCTCCCCGGACAAATCAAGATACACCGTGGCCCGGCCACGCGTCCAGTACAAAAATACCCGCACGTCCGGGTCGTCACGATGCACATCCGGACGCGTGCCGGACTCTTCGCGCAAACGGTCGACAATGGCGTCCTTCACCCGCAACGCCGCCAGATTACTGGGGACGCCGCAGCTTTCATGCACAAAGGCCGCCACCGCGAACGTCTGCTTCGACGTCAGGACCTCGCCCCAGTTCAGGCTCCTGGCGCCGGCGTACAACTCGTCCTGGTCCGTCGCCGGATAGCGCCCCAGCACGACCATCACCCGCTGGCCAATCCGTGTCTGCAGGCAAGCCCGCCAGCCGTCTTCCCAACCCCCGAAAAACGGTATCCCGCCGCGATTCAGGCGCACGGAGCGGAAGCCTAGCTCGGAAAGCTCGTCCCGCAAGACCGCCTCGGTGCCCGGCCCCGCCGTGACATAAAACTCCAGCGGCGCACGATTGCTGTTCGACGTGTCCATGCTCGATTATCCCTTGCGCGGCTTGCCGCGACGTTTCACCAGGTCCATCTCCGCTTCCAGACAGTGGCCGCGCTGCCAGCGGTCGGCCAGGTGGCCTTCCAGCCGACTCCAGTCCTCCTCGGTCGGCGGCGTGTCGTAGTCCCATTTCTCCGCCCCCTCCACCAGAAACTGCCATTTGACGCGCTCAGCATGAAAGCTGACCCGCACCTCCCGACGCAATCCGGCTTCGGTCTTGTCTTTCCAGCCTATCGGACGACGCATCGCCTGGCCTCCTCTGCTTCCTGTTCGATTCCTCCCTCGCCCGAACTGAACCAGAACGGACACCGGATAATCTTCTAATATATGCCATCTTTCCCGGACTGCACGCCTGCCCCACGGAGTTTCCAGCCCGGCAATCGCCAACGTTATCTCCACAGACACCTGCCCCCACCGCCCACCGGCACACCTGCCCATTGCCTACGAATGTCCATAATAACGTCCACATTAAGTCCACGGCCCACGGTCCACTGCCCCCCCGGGACAGATTTCGGGTCCCAGGGGCTTGCACTCCCTCAAAAGGCCATTAGATTACATTTCCATTGTTTTTACCGCGCCGGCTTTTCCGGCCAAGTCACACGGCCTTTCTCTGAGTTATTCGCCATGTCCAAATTCAAAATCGGCGTGATGGTGGATTCCTTCCGCCTGCCCATTCCCGAAGGCGTGCGCAAAGCCCGCGAACTTGGCGCCGACGGCATCCAAGTCTACGTCGTCGAAGGCGACATGTCGGCCGAAGCGCTTGACGCCACCCGTCGCCGTCAGTTCCGTCAGCTCGTCCGCGACGCCGGCCTGGAAATCTCCGCCCTGTGCGGCGACCTGGGCGGCCACGGCTTCCAGATCGAAGCCGAAAACGCGGTCAAGATCAGCCGTTCGAAAGCAATTGTCGACCTGGCCGTCGACCTGGGCACGCAAGTCGTGACGACCCATATCGGCGTCGTCCCCCCGGACCGCCAGGCACCGGTCTACCGCAATCAGCTCAAGGTCTGCCAGGAGCTGGGCCAGTATGCCGCCGACCGCGGCGTGGCCTTTGCCATCGAAACCGGCCCGGAGCCGGCAGCGCGCCTGGCGGCCTTTCTGGACGAAGTCAACTCCCCCGGCGTCGGCGTCAATCTCGACCCCGCTAACCTGATCATGGTCCTCAACGACGACCCGGTCCAGGCCGTGTACGCCCTGCAGAAGCACATCGTCCACACCCACGCCAAGGACGGCGTGCAATACCAGCCCTGCGACCCCGTCAAAGTCTATGCCGCCTTTGCCGAAGGCGGTGTCGAAGGCCTCAATATCGGCGAACTGTTCAATGAACTGCCGCTCGGAGAGGGAAAAGTGGATTGGGACCGCTACCTGGCGGCCCTTTCCGAAGTGGGTTACCGGGGTTACCTCACCATCGAACGCGAGGTCGGGGCCAATCCTGAAGCGGACATCCGCGCCGCTGTCAATTTCCTCCAAGCCAAAATCTGAGCCGCCGATGGCAGCGCCATCGCCGACGCCTCCAAAACG
>CAYOUR010000025.1:0-24663 GCA_964407145.1 uncultured Lentisphaeraceae bacterium
CGGCACCATACCATGGCGCAATTCTCAATGGGTAACCGGTAACATCTCCTGGTCGAAACAGCTTGTATCGGGTTTGAAAATCCGGCCGTGGAGGTTACGTTAAAAGGCGGTTGCGACAGGAAACGCCGGCCCCTTGCCCCTGGCTGCCGCTTTGGTGGTTGGTCGCCGAATCGGCCGTTTACGCCGGGTTGAGCGCTACGTTTGGCCGTTTTCTGGTTGACATTATATGGGCCAGAGAGCCGGCCGGGATTGTCCGGTGCGTTTTTGGCGGTCGTGCCTTGGCCGTGATTCATTTTGTCTGGCTCCCGTGATACTTGGGGGCATTTAATCGGGAACGCCTTGATATGCTAGCATTTGACAATGAACGTTACTTGGCGCAACAGAAAGCCGCCATTCTTACCCGGGTCGGTTCGGCGGGTCGCCGTCTGTATCTCGAGTTTGGCGGCAAGCTGATCGACGACCACCACGCGGCACGGGTTCTGCCGGGCTTTGACCCGAACGCCAAGATTCGCCTGCTGCAGCAGCTCAGCGAGAAGGCCGACATCATCCTGTGCATTCATGCCGGCGACATCGTTCGCAAGAAAATCCGCGGTGATTTCGGCATCACCTACGACAATGACTCGCTGCGCCTGATTGATGAATTGCGGATGCGCCATGTCGAGGTGACGGCGGTGGTCATCACGCGCTTCAGCGGTGAGGCTGCGGCCATCGCCTTCAAGCAGCGGCTGGAAAAGCACGGCATCAGCGTGTATGTGCATGGCGGTATCCGTGACTACCCGAATAACATCGACCACGTGGTGAGTGACCGCGGTTTCGGCGCCAATCCGTTCATTCCGGTGACGCAGCCGCTGGTGGTGGTGACCGGTCCCGGCCCGAACAGCGGCAAGATGGGCACCTGCCTGTCACAGATTTACCACGAATACCGCAATGGCGGCCAGGCCTACTACGCCAAATTCGAGACCTTTCCCGTGTGGAACCTGCCGTTGTCACATCCGGTCAACATCGCGTACGAGGCCGCGACCGCGGACCTGCGCGATGCCAATGCCATGGATTCGTTTCACTATGAGGCCTATCGTCTCGCGGCGGTCAATTACAACCGCGACCTGCAGGCCTTTCCCCTGCTCAAGGCCGTGCTGTCCAAGATTACCGGCAAGGAATGCGAATACCAGTCGCCGACGGACATGGGCGTCAACTGCATCGCTTCCGGCATCGTCGATGACGCCGCCGTTCGCCAGGCCGCCATCCAGGAGATCGCCCGGCGCTACTTCCATTGTCTGGCCGACTATAATCTCGGCCGGGGCAGCGAGGAGACGATGATGCGGGTGGAGGAGATCGCCGGCAAGGCGAAGATCGACCCGTCGGCCCGCGATGTGGTGCAGGCGGCACGGCAGGCGGCCAGGGACTGCGAAGCCCAGGGCAAGGGCAACCAGGGCATCTACTGCGCCGCCGCCCTCAAACTGCATGACGGCAAGGTCGTGACCGGGAAGAATTCGACGTTGATGCACGCCGCTTCCAGCATGATTCTCAATGCCGTCAAAATTCTGGCCGAGGTGCCGGACAGCCAGCATCTGCTGTTGCCGGACATTTTGGAGTCGGTGGCCAACTTCAAGGTCGGGCTTGGTTCGGTTCGCCAGGCCGGCCTGGACGTCAGCGAGACGCTGATCACGCTGGTGGTCAGCGCCAACCGCGACATCTACGCGAAGCGCGCCCTGGACTGCATCAATGCCCTGCAGCATTGCGACATGCATTTGACCCACATTCCCAGTCCGGGCGACGAGGCCGGGCTTCGCCGGCTGGGGTGTTCGTATACGTACGACCCGGTGGTGCCGTCGAAAAACCTCTTTGTCTGACCGGGTTGGGCTTTGCCGGCCGGCGCTGGTGACTGTCCTTCTCAGTCGCCGGCCCAGGGCGGCTTGGCGGCGGCGCAGCGTTGCCGGCGCTTCCTGGCTTGTGACTGGCCGGCCGGTCGGTTTGGGATGCTTCGTGCCGCGCGCGTCCACTTCATCCATTTCAATTCAGAAGGAAAGATGACCATGGCCAGACCCGTGTCCCGTCCTGTTGCCGCCAAGGCTCGAACGAATTGGATGAAAATTGTCGGCTGCGTGTTTGGCGGTTTGCTGTTGTTGATGATTTTGGCGGTGGTGGCCGCTTATTTTTATCTTCAGCATTTGCGTTCGAGCCTGACCGCGACCGCGCCTTTGGACCTGGCGCCGGCAGAAGTCACGCCGGGGCAGAAACGGCAGCTGGAAAAAGTCTACCACCAGGTCCGGCAGGCGCTGGAGCAGGGCAAGGCCACTGAGGCGGTGCTGGCCGGTGAAGACGTCAACGCGCTGCTGGCCCTGGCTCCGGAGACGCGTGCGGTCAGCCGGCGGGCGGCGATTGCCCTGGAGGGCGAAACGGCCAAGGCGACCCTCAGCCTGCCCCTGGATGGCGTCGAGGGCATGGAGGGCCGGTATCTCAATGGCGACTTCACCTTCCGGCTGGGGGTGCAGGACGGGAAGATGCAGATCAGGATTCTTTCCGCGGTCGCCAATCAGCGCCGGGTGCCGCAGTACATCATTGACAAGCTCAACGAGCGTGATCTCGGCCAGGAAGTCGCCCGGCGCCTGGGCGGCGGGTCCCATTTGCAGCGGATTGACTCGCTCGTCATCGAGGGCGGCCAGCTCAAGGTGAGAACCAAGGCCGGTCGCTGAACCTGGCCGGGGTCGGCCACACCGCGTCCGCCTCCGCCCTGGGCTGGTGCCGGCCGGCGGCCGTGATGTTCAGGCGAGCCGTGCCAGCCGGCGGGCTTCGGCGTCCGCGGCCAGGATGTCGTCAAGGGAATCGGCCGAGGTTTTTCCGCCGAGTTGCCGCATGACTATGGCGACGATGTCGGGGATGCGGTTGAAGGTGACCTCTTCGCGGCAGAAGCGTTCGACGGCGACTTCATTGGCGGCATTGAAGACGGCGCCCATGGCCCGGCCTTCGCGCATGGCCAGCCGGGCCAGGTCAAGGGCGGGGAAGCGTTGCGGGTCCGGCGGTTCAAAGTCCAGCCGGAGCGTCTCTTTGAAGTCCATTCGCCGGACGGGGCTGGGCTGTCGTTCCGGGTAGTTCAGGCAGTAATGGATCGGCAGTGCCATGTCGGGATAGCCCATTTGGGCGATGATGCTGCCATCGCGGAATTCGACCATGGAATGGATGATGGATTGCGGGTGGATGACGACATCGACTTGCCCGGAGGGCATGCCGAACAGCCATCCGGCCTCAAGCATTTCGAGTCCCTTGTTCATCATGGTGGCCGAGTCGATGGTGATCTTGCGGCCCATGTTCCAGGTCGGATGAGCCAGCGCCTGGGCGAGGCTGACCCGGGAGAACTCTCCGGCGGGGAGGCGTCGGAAGGGTCCGCCGCTGGCCGTGAGGATGACGCGGCTGACGGCGGTGTGCTCGTGGCCGTCGAGGCACTGGAAGATGGCGCAGTGTTCGCTGTCGACCGGCAGGATGCGGCTGCCGGAAGCCGCGGCGGCGGCGGTGACCAGGCCGCCGGCCATGACCAAGACCTCCTTGCTGGCCAGGGCGATGTCCTTGCCGGCAGCGATGGCGGCCAGGACCGGTTTCAGACCGGCGGTGCCGACAATGGCGCACACGACGATGTCGACATCGTCGGCGCCGACGGCTTCGCAGAGGGCTTCCTGGGTGGCCATGATGCGGCAGCCGGGGGGCAGGGCGGCTGGCTTGAGGGCGGTGTGATTTTCGGCATACACCCAGGCTGGCCGCAGGGCTCTGGCTTGGGCGGACAGATCATCGGTCCGTTGTCCGGCCGCCAGGCCGGTCACCTGGAAACGTCCGGCGGCATGTTCGATGACGCGGATGGTGCTGACGCCGATGGAGCCGGTCGAGCCGAGAATGGCCAGTCGTTTGTTCATGGTATGCTGCCGTGTTTCGATTGAAGGTGAAGTGGAGGCGTCGCACGGATCCTGGCGTTGGCCCGACCCGGTCCAGTCCAGTTCTGGCCTGGCCTGGGCTGGGCTGGGCTGGGTACGGTTTGGCTGGGTCGTCCAAGGCTGTTGTTGTTGTTCAGGCGGTTCCGCGACCGGGCGGGTTCACAGGGTGATGATGGTGCAGCCACTGCCGCCCGGGTCGACTTCGTTTTGTTTGAACCACCGATGCACACCGATCCACACCGATGCGGTTTATGGAGCCAATCGCCCCCCTCCGTCAGGTTTGGCGTACTTGAAGTACGGGTAAATCAGGGTGGGTTCGCCATGCAGTCCCATCATCCTCAGGCCGTTCAGAATGTGACCGTTATCATGGCTTGACGCGTTTGTTCCTTGAATTAAAATCGGTGTGCATCGGTGTGCATCGGTGGTTCTTTCGTGAAAAATGGGTGCCTGGTTGTGGGAAACGGGAAAAAGATTGGGCCTCGCGACCGGGCGGGTTCACAGGGTGATGATGGTGCAGCCACTGCCGCCCGGGTCGACGCCGTCCTTGCCCAGGCGATACGACTTGATCAGTTTCTGCTGGCGGAGCCAGGCGTGGATGCCGTGGCGCAGCCGGCCAGTGCCGAAGCCGTGCACGACGCGCACTTCGGGCAGATGGGCCAGGATGGACTGGTTGATGAAGGCGTCCAGGCGGTCGATCGCCTCTTCCACCCGCTGGCCGATCAGATTGACTTCGCTGGGGGTGGCGCCCTGGGTCCGGGGCAGGGTGACCCTGACGGTGGGGACGGTGGATTCCTGCGGTTCGCGGGCGGTCTGCAAGTCCCTGGTCCTGGTTGTGAACAGCACGCCGTTGACAGTCAGCGCCGCCTTGGCGCCGTCGTCGAACAGGCCTTCCAGGATGCCGTGCGCCTGCAGTTTTTCCACCCAGACTTTGCGTCCGGGGACCAGCTCGGCAGCGGTGACAGGCTGGTTGTTGCGGGGGGCGGTCTTGTTCAGGCCTTCCTGCAGGCGTCGTTCCTTATCGGCCAGGGCTTGTCGCAGGCGTTCGAGGCCGGTCTTGTCCGGCGTTTCCGCTGGCGGGGCGGCGGTTGGGCCGGCCTGGGCGCGTTTGGCGTTTTCACGCAGTTCGCGGACCAGGTTTTCCATTTCGCGGCGGGTGTTTTCGACCATGGCGGCGGCCTGGCGGTTGGCGTCATGGAGCAATTTTTTGCGTTCCTGGCGGAGCGAGTCGAGTTCCTGACGCAGCGCGTCGCGTTTGGCAGTCATTTCCTGCTCGGTGTCGGCCAGTTTTTCGGCATGGGTGGAGATGCGCCGCTGGTCGGCCTCCATTTTGGTCAGCATGTCTTCCAGGCGGAGCTGTTCGCCGGAGAGCATGCCTTCGGCGGCGTTGAGGACGCCTTCGGGCAGGCCGATGCGCCGGGCGATGAGCAGGGCGTGGCTGGCGCCGGGGCGGCCGACGTCCAGGGTGTATTCCGGGGCCAGGGTATCGACGTTGAAGCGCACCGCGGCATTGATCATGCCGGCGTGGTCGTGCACGAAATTCTTGACGGCTCCCAGGTGGGTGGTGGCGATGACGAAGGCGTGTCGCTGGTACAGTTCGGACAGGATTCCGCAGGCCAGGGCGCCGCCTTCGAGGGGGTCGGTGCCGGAGCCGAGTTCGTCCAGCAGCACCAGGGCGCGGCCGCGGGCGCTGGTGTGCAGGATGGCGCCGATGTTCTTGACGTGTGCGGAGAACGTGCTCAGATTGGCTTGGATGGACTGTTCGTCGCCGATGTCGGCCAGGATGGCGTCATAGACCGGGAACAGGCTTTCGGCGGCGGCCGGCACGGGCAGGCCGCTTTGGGCGGCCAGGCAGAGCAGGCCGATCGTCTTGAGGGCGACGGTCTTGCCGCCGGTATTGGAGCCGGTGATGACGAGCGTGCGTGCGCGTGGCGGCAGTTCCAGGTCCAGGGGGACGACGGTTCGGCCCTGGCCGTCCTGGCGGAACTGCGCCAGCAGCAGGGGGTGGCGGGCCTGCTTGAGGCAGAGCTCGCCGCCGAATCCTGGCAGCACGCAGTTATTGAGGATGGCCCAGCGGGCGACGGCGGCGGCGGCGTCCATTTCCGCGATAATGCGCATGTCGGCGCGCAGGGCGTCGAGCTGCCGGCGCACCTGGGCGCTGAGGTTGGCCAGGATGCGGCGGACTTCGTCGCGTTCTTCCAGGCGCAGCCGGGTCAGGTCATTGCCCCAGGCGAGGGTGGCGGTCGGTTCGACGAACAGGGTCTGGCCGCTGTTGGACAGGTCGTGCACCAGGCCGGGCAGGGCGTTGCGTGCGTCGCGGCGGACCGGCACGACGTAGCGTCCATTGCGCACGGTGACGAATTTATCCTGCAGGGCGTTTTCCGTCTCGCTGCTGCGGACGAGGGCGTCGAGGTGGCGTTGGATGCGTTGTTCCATCTGGGCCACTTGGCGCCGCAGGCCGTGGAGGCGTTCGCTGGCCGAGTCCATGACCGTGCCGTCGACATCGAGGCTGCGGAGCAGGGCGGTGTGCAGGTCGGCGCAGACTTCAAGGGGCGCAGCCAGGCGCCGCAGATGGGTGAAATTCTCGCATTCGCGGTGCTGGACAAAGGCCGCCACTTGTGCTACAGTTTCGAGCAGTCCGCGGATGGCGAGCAGGTCCTGGCCGGCCAGGACGGCGCCTTCCGGGGCGACTTCGCGCAAGATGCCGCTCAAGTCTTCGATGTGCAGTCCCGGCTGGTCCACGGGGCAGGCTCTGACGGCGAGCATGTCTTCATAGAGGCCGCGTCGCGCCTGGATTTCCGCCAGTTGCCGGCGTGGGCGCAGGGCCCTGATCATGGTCATGCCGGGTTGGCTTTGGGCCTGCTGGCAGATCAGTTCGAGCAGGCGGTCAAATTCCAGAACAGTCAAAGTATGGTCGTTCATAGTCATCAGGTCGCAGTCAATATCGGTGTCATTGTCTTCGGAAGGAGAACAGCATGGCCGCCGCCAATCGCCGGAATCTGGAAATTCTGTTGACTGATCTTGCCGTCCCGTCGCTGTCCCGGGTGAAGAGCAGCGGTCACGTGGTCACGGTGGACCTGGTCTGGCCGCGGCCGCTGATTGCCCTGCGGACGGCGGTGAAGACCGTTCGTTTTGTGCGTGGGCAGGCCGTCAGTTCGCCGTGGACGTGGCTTGACCGCATCTTGTTCAAGGAGACGGTCGAGGAGCGGTTCGGCCTGTCCGTCCGGGTCTCCGAATCATTGACGTCGATTCGGTTGGAGGGATTTGCCCGCTACCTGGCCTCGTCCCTGCTGGGACTGGCTGCGGACATCACCGAAGACGTGATTCCCGGCTACGACGGCGAGCTGGCCGCCATGCCGCTGGGCTATCCGGAAAGCCAGCTCAAGAAGAGCAAGGAGCCGGATCTGATTGCGCTCGGCGGGGTGGACTTTTGCCCGGATGGCCTGGCCGTCGGCGCTTCGGTGGATCTGGTCATTCCGTTGCGTTCCGGCCGTGACGTCACCCGCACGACGCGCCGCCATGTTCCGCGCGGCGCGCCATCGCGTCGGGAAGTCGTGCTGGCCAAGGACGCCCCGGACGGCACGGCCACGGTCACGCTTCGCGCCTTCTGACGCTGGCCGGCGCCGGAGGGCCGGTCGAGCCAGGGCGGCGCCGGCTTTTTCTGGGGGAGAGTGGACGGTGTCCGGCTTCAGCCTTCAGCCTTCAGCCTTCAGCCTTCCCACCAGCGTTTCAGGTTGGCGACGGTTTCGCGGATATCGCGGTTTTGTTCTTCTCCCTCCTTGATTTCTCGTTCAATGATCAGTTCGCCCTGGAAGCCCAGTTCGCGCAGTTTTGGGATCAGCCGCGGGAAGTCGGCCCGTCCCGTGCCGACCTGGACTTCCCGGCCCAGGTGCAAGCCGTCGGTCGGGGGCAGTCCGTCCTTGACATGGAGGTTTCGGACATAGGCGCCGAACACCTCCAGGGCGTCGAGGGGATTGCCTTTGCCGTACATGAGCAGGTTGGCCGGGTCGAGGTTGATGCCCAGGTTGTCGGTGCCGATTTCCTGGATGACCCGCAGCAGGACGACGGGTGTTTCCTGGCCGGTTTCGAACCAGAAGCCCAGGTTGCGTTCGTGGCAGTAGACGGCGATGTCGCGGATGGCGTCGACGACGGCCGGGTATTCGGGGTCGGTCATGTTTTCCGGAATGAATCCGCAATGGGTGATGATGGCCGGGGCGCCGATCATGCGGGCGAAGTCGGCGCCGCGTTTCAGGTCGACCAGGCGCTGGGCGCGGTATTGCGGCGGCACCAGTCCCAGGGTGGTCGGTCCTTCGGTGAAATTCCATTTGGCGGGCGGGCAGTATCCGGCCCAGACGGCGCAGACGTCAACACCGGAGCGTTGGCTTTGCCGGGTCACGGCGGCCGCCAGGTCGGCCGTCAGCAGTTCGGACTTCCAGCATCCGAGCTGGCAGGTGGGCAGGCCGAAGTCTCGGACCCGGTCAAACAGAGTGTCGATGCGTTCCGGATGCAGGCCGGTGATGACGCCAATGCGCATAGTGTTTCCTGAGGTCTTGTCCGGCCCGGCGAACGGCTGTATGGGGCGAGGTTCAGGCCGGCGCCGGGGGCGGGTTGGGTTGTGTTCGTCTCTCGCCAGTTCCGTCCATTTCGGCTGGTCGCGGCTGGACAGCGGCAGGTTGGGGCGGTTTGTGTTCAGAGCCGGCTGGCCAGGAACTGTTCGACCAGGCGGATGCTGTGCACGGCGTCCTGGATGCAGGTCTCCGGGGTGTCGCCGGACTTGACGCAGTCGATGAAGTGCCGGTCTTCGAAGTAGTAGCCGTAGAATTTATAGAACAAGTCGCTGCCGGCCAGTTCCTTGCCATCGAGGATGACGCTGTTTTCCGCGGCTGCGCCGGTCGAGGCCAGCGAATAGCTGATGGCGCCCTGGTGGGCCAGGATTCTGGCCTGGACCGAGATGTCCGCGCCCATGCCCAGGTCGATGAAGGCGCTGATGCCGATGGCGTGCATCTGGAACTGGTGGACGCGTCCGCCGACCCGGTAGTTGGCCTTGATGATGCCGGTCACGTCGTTGTCGAACACGCAGATGCCGTTCCAGGCGTTGTCCATCGGGCTGTCGTAGCGGTTGATCACCATGGCGGCTTTTTTGGCGTCGCATCCGCCGGACAGGAAGCGCATCAGGTCGACGGCGTGGATGGTGTCGGAGGTGAAGGCGCACAGGCTGCCCTTGTCAAAGGCGGCGCTGCCGTATTTGAAGAAGCATCCCTCGACCTGGGTGACATCCGCCTTGGCAGTCACGATTTCGCGGGTTTTGCGGACGACCGGGATGAAGCGTCGGTTGAAGGCCACCATCAGCTGGCATTTTTTCTCGTCGGCCTTGCGGGCCAGTGATTCGGCCTGGAAGGCCGTGATGCCCGGCGGTTTTTCGATCAGGGTGTGGTAGCCGTGTTCGAGGGAGAGCATGGCGACATGGAACATGCTGCCGGGCTCGACCAGGCAGAACACCGCGTCGATCTTCTCGTTGGCGAACATGTCCCGCATCAGCGTGTACGTTTTCGGGATGCCCCATTTTTCCGCTTGCTGCTGGGCCCGTTCGGGGAGGAGGTCGCAGATGGCGACCAGCTCGACATCAGGCATTTCCTTCAGGGAAGGCAGATGGACGCTGCGGGCGATGCCGCCGGCGCCGACGACTGCCACCCGGACGGTTCCACCGGAGCTGGAACTGCTGCTCATGATACGGCCGCTCCTTTCTTCGTTGTCTTTTCAGGCCTTGATTTTCAGGACGATTTTCCGGCAGATGCCCTTGCCGCAGCACGGCGCATGGGCGTCTTCCGGGAAGAAGATGGCGAAGCATCCGGGCCGGACCGGGAACCAGGCCAGGGGCGCGTCGCTGAAGAAGCCGCAGTCCTTGTCAGACTCGAAGCCGAGGTCATGGCCCAGGCCGTTGAGGGTGGCCCAGCCCATCATCTCATCGCCGGAGACCACCATCTGCAGGTCGATGTAGCGGCGGTGCACTTCCAGCTTGGCATTGGCCGGCGGCCGGCCGACCGGCTCCTGCACCAGGGCATAGAGATCGTCGCCGCGCAGGTCGATGCGGCCGATTTCCAGTGTCGCCAGCGGCTGTGAGAGGAGGAAGTCGAAGGCCGGGCGGAACAGGGGGTGGGCGCCGGCATACAGCGGCCAGTTTTTCAGGGAGTCGAGAATCATGGGCGGTCATCCTTTTCTGCGGTGTTACTGGCGCTCATCGGCGGTGCTCATCGGTGCCGGGCGCCGTGCGGCGGCCGCCCGGATTTTCTGCCGGCGCGGGACCGGTGCGCTGAGAATCATGTCCATGGTGCTGGCCAGGATGTTGTTGAGCAGTTTGAGCCGGTCGGGCAGCAGGCAGGAGTGGCCCTTGCCGTCGCGGATCAGCTCCACGCCGTGGTCCGGTTTGACCCAGAGCAGCCCCCAGTCACGGCGCAGCTCGCGCGGCAGGAGCAGCCCCGCCGGCGTGGCGATGAACATCTTCTCCGCCATTGGCCGGAAGGTCAGGCGTTCCAGGCGGGTGCCTTTGTAGAGCATGCTTTCCAGTTCGGCCACGCGCTGGCGCAGCTTCTGGTAATGCGGATTGAGTGAACGCTCGTATTCCCAGATCGCGAATTCCTCGAAGAGCACGTCGTTGGCGCGCAGTTCCGGTTCCTGGATGCGGATGTTCTCCTCTTCGGCTTCGGCCTCGGCCCGCAGCCGGCTGACTTCGGCGACGATGGTTTCGGCGGAGGAGCATTCCGGCCAGCAGCTCTCCCTGGTCGGGCAGCAGATGACGATGGCATGGCGCAGCTTGGCGAAGACGGCGCTGTTGTCGCTCCGGTCGTCGACGTCATCCTCCTGCCGCGGGTTTTGCAGCCAGCAGGCGGCCACATCGGCCTTGAGGCGGGCGCTGGTCGTCTCGACGTCGAAACCGAGGCCGGAGGGTTTGGGTCGCCGGGCCGTCAGCCAGCCGGCGACCGCTTGTCGCAGGCGCAGGTGTTCGTGGTCGATTTTTCGTGAGGATGAAGCCATTCGGCGCTCCATTTCTGCCGGCCGGTGGCGTGTTCCGGGTCAGACGTTTTTGCCGATCACCTGCAGGGATCCCAGCTTGACGCCGCCCAGATGCCGGGCCACGACCGGGCATTTGGCCCGGAACAAGAAGAAGATCGGCCGGTCATACTCGTCGAGCGTTTCGAAATTGCCCTGGCCCTTGGCCACGACCAGGTCAGCCTGGCGCATGGCGGCCAGAAAGGCGGGGGCGGCATGCTGGGCGGACACTCCTGGCGTGCAGTCGCCGGTGTCGACGACCGGGTAGCCATCCAGGCCGGAGGAGGCCAGTTCCCGGCGGGTGACGTCGTTGAGAATTGGCTGTCCGCGCACGCCGAGGGTGATTTTGTCCCCAAACCGTTCAATCAGGAGGCGGTCAAAGACGGCTTCGCCGCAATTGTCGAGCACATAGAGGATGCTTCGGGCCTGCCGCATGGCCTGCTGCAGGGCCGTGACGCGGGCGCGGTCGAGGGGCAGGCTGAGGACTTCGGTCAGGCGGCCTTTGGCCTCGGACAGCTGGAAGGCTCCGTCAATGCCATAGTCGATGATGTTGCCGCCGACGGCCAGGCGCAGGGCGGCCTCGAAGGCGTCATGGTGGCTGGCCACCTGTCCGGCCACGTCGCGGCAGACATCGAGGGCCAGTTCCGTCGAGAGGTCTTTTTCCGTGCGGTAGAGGTCACCGTCGTCCAGGATTCGGTTGATGATCAGCTGCTGGTCACGGGCGAAGTCGGTCGGGGTGCAGTTCCAGTCCATGCGTGCCATGGATGCCAGCATGTCGCGGAGCAGCTGTTCCCTGGTTTCAGCCTGGTCAGAGGCCTTTCTGACCAGGTGATAGATTTGTTTGAAGACACAGGGCAGGCATTCGTAGGAAAATTGCATGTCATCGCTCCGCGGCGGCTCGAGTCAGGACATTGTTACTTGAAGCATACTATATCCCGGTTTCAGGGATTATCTTCGGGCGGGCTGCAACTTCTCATGGATTGCACGCGGTTTTTTGCCCGGCGGGCGGTTTTTTCGGGAGGATTTTGTCCCGTTGTCGTCAAGTCTCCGGCCGGTTCAGGCGTTTTAACTGCAAGACGGTGTTTCAGTTGCGCCGGTCGAGGGCCGGCGGTTCCGTCGTCTGCGGCCCGCCGCCGCGGGGCAAAACTTTTCGGGAAGGGGTTTGCCTTCGGGGGTAAATCGGGCTACATTATCGAGTTAACGGTTACACGGCTGTTTTGACGCACACGTGACTTTTTGGAGACAACGATGAATCTAGACTGGTCGAAGCTGGGGTTTGCCTACCTGGACACGCATTGCCATATCCGTTATACCTGGCGGGACGGGCGTTGGAATGGCGGCGAGCTGGTCAAGGACCCCCACATCAACCTGCATATTGCCGCCACGGCCCTGCATTACGGCCAGACCGCCTTTGAGGGTCTGAAGGTTTTTCGCGGCCAGGACGGCGTGGTGCGCGCGTTCCGGCCGTATGAAAACGCCCATCGTCTGCAGGCGAGCGCCCGGCGCAACTGCCTGGCCGAGGTGCCGGACGACTTGTTCATGGAAGCGATTCGGCGTGTTGTCAAGGCCAATCTTGACTTTGTGCCGCCGTACGGCACCGGTGCGTCCATGTATGTCCGGCCGCTGCTGATCGGCAGCGGGCCGCAGATTGGCGTCAACGCGGCGGATGAATTCACTTTCATCGTGTTGGTGATGCCGGTCGGGGCCTATTACAAAGGCGGTTTGAAGCCGGTTCGCGCGCTGGTCATTGACGAGTATGACCGCGCCGCCCCGAACGGCACCGGCACGGTCAAGCTCGGCGGCAACTACGGCGCCGCCCTGCTGCCGCACAAGATCGCCCATGACAAGGGCTTTCCCGTCGACCTGTACCTGGATCCGGTCGAGCACAAGTACATCGAGGAGTTCGGCACCTCGAATTTCATTGCCATTGACGCCAAGGGCGCGTATGTCACCCCGGAGTCGCGTTCGGTGTTGCCGAGCATCACCAACAACGGCCTGCAGGCGGTGGCCGCGCATCTGGGGATGAGCGTCGAAGTGCGCCCTGTCGAATTCGCCGAAATCGGCGGTTTCCAGGAGATTGCGGCCTGCGGCACCGCGGTGGTCATCACCCCGGTCAATGAGATTGTCCGCGGCGGGCAGGCCATCCAAGTCGGCCCCCGTGAAGGCTGCGGGCCGGTTCTCGAGAAGTTGTATCAGCACTACACCGCCATCCAGTGGGCGGAGGCGCCGGATCTGTTTGGCTGGTCGGTGGCCATCTGAAGCACCGTTCCGGAGCGCGTCCCGCCGTCAGGCCATTCCAGTCATGTCCGAGCCCCAGGCTCATGGTCGGAGAGAGACATCCATTCCGCCAACATCGAGGAGGTAGCCCGTGTCAGTCAATCCTTTGTCCCAAGCCGGATACATCTCAGCGCCGGCCGCCAGTCAGGCGGAACGGTACGCCGAGGCCTCGGACCGCGTGCTGGTCAAGTGGATGTGCGACGGCGACACCACGGCGTTTGAGGAAATCTTCCGGCGCTATGAGACCAGGATCGTGGCGTACGCCGCTCGCTACATCAATTCGACCGACCTGGCCAAGGACGTCTGCCAGGAAGTCTTTCTGAAGCTGATAGCCAAGCCGCCGTCGACGCTGATCTACGACAATCTCAGTCCCTGGCTGTTCCGGGTCACCCGGAACCTCGCCATTGACAAACGGCGGCGGCGCAAGTTTGAGATTACGGGCGAGGACGTCGGCATGATGGAGGCACGTGAGGACCATACGCCCCTGAAGACGCTGACGGCCAGCAATGACGCCGCCGTCGTCCGGGACCTGGTCAACCGGCTGCCGGATGAATTGCGGGAAGTCGTCGAGCTGCGCATTGACGGCGGGGTGTCATTCAAGGACATCGCCATCATCCTGGACATTCCTCAGGGAACCGCCTTGTGGCGGATGCATCGGGCCGTGGAGATTCTGCGGATGCAATGGAGGACGTATGAGCCGCAGCAAGTGTGACATCCTCAGGGAACTGGCGATGAAGCACGGGCGCAGCAGCGCCTCCTTTGCCGCCTGGCGTCGCCATGCCCGCGACTGCCGCGACTGTGCGACGGAAATTCGTCTGCTGGACATCCTGGACACCCAGGCGGATGCCGAGCGTCTGCATCTGCCCCGGAAGAATTCGGCCATGCTGGTCGAGATGGTTCGGCAGCAGTATCAGCGTCAGCCGCGCCCTTCGTTCCTGGCCCGGCTGTGGCCGTACTTGTGGAAGCCGGCGGTGCTGGCGGCCCTGGTCTTCGCCCTGGTTCGGGTCATTCCCCAGGAATGGTCGGAGCAGGCGGCTCGGCAGGGAGACATCCTGGCCGATTCAGGCGGTGTCATGGCGCCGCCGACCGCCGATGATGGCTGTTACTTCATCCCCCTGCCGTCGGGCGCCATGGAGCTGGACAAGGCCGTTCTGGCGGCGACGTCCCCGGCGGCGGCGGTCTGCCTGCCGGAAGTGCTGCCGGGGCGGGGCGTGGACCGAGCCATCCGGCAACTGCGTGAGCGCATCCAGGCCCAGCAGCGCGAGCTGGAAGACTTGATCGACCACGACTTATCCGCGTACTGAAACATGACGAGCACAGCCATGATCATCAAGGCTCTGGCCGCCATGCTCGCCTGCAACGGTGTTCTGGCGGCGGCTGGCGAGCCGGCCACGGCCACCGCCGGCGCCGGCGCTGCGCCGGCCGTCCAGAGGGGCACAGCCGCCGGGCCGGCGGCTGCCGGCGTCAGTGCGGCGGAGAAGGCGGCCTTGCTGGTGCGTGCGGGGTCCTTGTCGGCCGCGCGGGAGAAGTATCCGCGCATCAATCCGGATGACATCATGACGTTCCATCGTCAGTACGCGCCGGACTTGTTGTCCGAATGGGAGCGGCGTTGCCGCGAAGAGCCGACCGGGGCGCAGGCCTACTTTCTGCTGTTGGCCGACAATTTTGTCACGATTGACGCTGTCCGGGCGGCCGATCCGGATGAGTATGAGCGACTGCTTCGGCAGCAAAAGTCCGAGAGCCGGGTCCGCGACCTCAGCCGGCAGATACAGGCATTGTCGGCGCACGACGACGGCGGCAATCCGCACCGGCTGTTGACCCGTCAGCGCCTCAAGCTGGAGCTCAAGCAGCTCCTGGAGCAGAGTTTCGATGAGGCGCAGCAGCGTCAGCTGATCGAAATCAACCGCCTGGAGGCGGAGATGCGCAATCTTCGCCGGCTGGCGGATGAACGCGCGGCCAACCGGCGACTGATCCTGGGGCAGCGGTTCTACATTCTTACGGGTGACACCTGGCCAGAGGACGTTCAGCATGATCAGCAACGCGACTAAATCCTGGGCGGCTGTCCTGGAAGGCGAACGGCGCGCCTCACGGGAACGCTATGTGCTCGGCTGCCCCAAACCCTGCAACCTGGCCAGCTACTGGAACGGCAAATTCTTTGCCGCGCAGGTATCTGGTCCCAGTGAGGCCGTATTCCGGGCCCGGGCCTTTGCCTTCACCCTCGAACACCTGCCGACGACGTTGGCGCCGGAGCAGGCCCTGGCCGCCGGAGTCGAGACCTTCCAGGCCGACGAGGTGCCGTCCGAGCTGCAGAAGGACTATGGCTTCTGTATCGGCGCCGACGCCGGCCGCGGCCATCGCAACTTCCGGGTAGGCTACAGCCACACGGTTCCTGACTACGACAGTCTGCTGCGCGAGGGCTTCAATGGCATGCGGGCGCGCATTGCCCGCGCCCGGGGCCGCCACGCCGGCCGCGCCCGCCGGCTGGAACAGCTTGAGGCCATGGACATCTGCCTCCGGGCCATGAGCGACTTCTGCCGGCGCTTTGCGGTTGCGGTCCGGCCGCAGGAGCCCGTGATCGCCGCCCGGCTGGAGTGTCTTGCCGGGCAGCCGCCGGCCAGCTTCGCCGACGCGGTCCAGCTGGTCTGGCTGGTCCATATTCTGCTGGCTTCGCAGAAGCGCGGCCACAACGCCCTGGGGCGGCTGGACCAGTACCTGTATCCCTTTTATCAGCGCGATTTGGCCAGCGGTCTTCTGGACCAGGCCGGTGCCCTGGACCTGCTGTGTCACCTGTTCGCCAAAATCGAAGGCATGCATGAGGTGACCAACATCTGCATCGGCGGCCTGACCCCGGGGGGGCAGGACGCCACCAATGACCTCAGCCACCTTATCTTGAAGGCAACCGCGCTGGTGAAGTCACCCTCGACGAACCTTTCGGCGCGGCTGCATGACGGCAGCGACGAGGCTTTTCACCTGGCCTGCATTGACGTGATCCGGACCGGCATCGGTTTTCCCGCCTTGTTCAACGACGAAGTCACCGTGCCCATGCTGGCCAAGCTCGGCATCCCGCTGCGCCATGCGCGCGACTACTGCATGGTCGGTTGCGTCGAGACGCTCATCCCCGGCCGGCAGCAGGCCTGGAGTGACTCGCGTTTCAATACGCAAATGGTCGCGGACCGGATTTTTGACCGGCTCGACAGCTTCGATACTTTCGACCAGCTGATGGCGGCCTTCTATGACGAGATGGACAAGGATATTGCCAAGCATGTCGAGCAGTATAACGCCTCGTTGGCCAGCTTCCCGCCGGAGCGCTTTCCCGACCCGGCCCTGTCTGCCCTGACGGATTGCTGCATCGGACGGGCGCGGGACCTGAATGACGGCGGCGCCCGGTTCAAGCGTCAGCATGGTGTCGGCATGATGGGCCTGGGCACCATCGCTGATTCACTGGCCGCGGTCAAGAAGCTGGTCTTTGAAGAGCAGGTGATTGGCCGCGTGGAACTCAAGCAGGCCTTGGCCACCGACTTCCAGGGCCAGGAAGCCCTGCGGCAGATGCTGATCAACCGCGCTCCGAAATACGGCAATGATGACGATTATGTCGACGCCATCGCCGTGGAGCTGGTCAAGCGTTTTGGCGAAGCCTGGCTGCGGCACCGGACGCTGGACGGGGGGCATTTTCTCAGTTGCATGGCGACCAATGTCAGCAACATCAATGCCGGTGAAATGGTGAAGGCGACGCCGGATGGCCGGCGGGCCTTCACGCCCTTGTCTGACGCGGCCTCACCGTTTTACGGTCGCGACCTGCGCGGGCCGACCGCCTTTCTCAATTCCATCAGCAAGCCGGACTACAGCAGCCAGAACTGCACCGTCGTCAACATGCGTTTCCTGCCGGAGTACTTTGAGCACGACGAAGGCCGGCGGCGGTTCCTGGCCCTGACCCGCGAGTTTGTCCGTCGGCGGGCGCATGAGCTGCAGTTCAATGTGACGGACAACCGGACGCTGGCCGCGGCGCGGGAGCATCCGGAGCAGTACGCCAACCTGGTGGTGCGGGTCAGCGGCTTTTCCGCCTATTTCACCCGCCTGACGTCGGAAGTGCAGGATGACATCATGCGGCGCCGGGCGCACTGACGTGTGCCGGTCCGCCCGTCGCTGGCGGCGTTATCGGGGTCGCAGCCGTGTCGGCGCCGGTCCGGCCGCCTTGGCAGCCGCCGGCCGGTTTCCGTCCCGGTTCCGGCTTTGCCGGAAGTCATGGCGCCCAGGGCGCCGTCTCGAGCCGTCGCCGCCGATTTCAAGTCTTGGGCTGTTCCGGCGCCTGGCGGCAGGTGGGCTCATTATCTTGCTTCAGAAAAGGATAGGACAGGTATGAACACCGGCAAACCGACCATTGCGTTTTTCGACGCGAAGCCGTATGACCGTCAGTTCTTTGATGAGGCCAATGCGCGTTACGGATTTGACATCAAGTATTTTGAGTCACGTCTGACAGCCGACACCGCCGCTCTGGCGCATGGTTTCGACGCGGTTTGCGTGTTTGTCAATGATCAGGTCTGCGAGCGGGTCATTGAGGAGCTTTGCGCGGGTGGCGTCAAGGTTCTGGCCTTGCGTTGCGCCGGCTACAACAACGTCAACCTGTTCGCGGCACATGGCCGCCTGCCCGTGGTCCGGGTCCCGGCCTATTCGCCGCACGCCGTGGCCGAGCACGCCGTGGCTTTGCTCATGACCCTAAACCGGCGCATTCACCGCGCGTTTTACCGGGTGCGTGACAACAACTTCTCCATCAATGGCCTGCTGGGCTTCGATGTTTACGGCAAGGCGGTCGGGATTATTGGCACCGGCCGGATCGGCCGGATTTTCGCCACCATCATGAAGGGCTTTGGCACGCGGCTTTTGGCCTTTGACCATTTCCCGGACCAGGCATTCGCGGCGGCGACCGGGGTGGAATATGTCGATCTGGAGACGTTGTACCGCCAGTCGGACATCCTGTCGCTGCATTGTCCGCTGACCCCGGAGACGCATCATCTGATTGACAGCCGGGCGCTCTCCCGGATGAAGCCCGGGGCGGTCCTGATCAACACCAGCCGCGGAGCCCTGATTGATGCGGCGGCGCTGGTCGACGCCCTGAAGGAGGGGCGCATCGGCGGTGCGGCCCTGGATGTCTACGAGGAGGAAAGCGGGTACTTCTTTGAGGACAAGTCAGATACGATTGTGACCGACGATGTGCTGGCGCGTCTGAATTCGTTTCCGAATGTCATCATCACGTCGCATCAGGCGTTCTTTACCCGTGAGGCGATGGGCAACATCGCCGAGACGACGTTGCAGAATATTGACGACATCCTGCTGGGCCGCGAAAATGCCAATGGCATCTGCAGCGGCTGTGACGGCGTCCGGCCATGTCCGGGCAAACCGGCCGGAAGGCATTGCGGCCTCGGCAAGAATCGTCAGAAAGACGGCGGCAACTAGGTGGGCTGCCATGCGGTTGTTTGTCGCCATCGCCATGCCTGATGAGGTATCCGCGGCGTTGCGGTTTTGCCGGCAGGAGCTGCCCCGGCTGCGCTGGAGCCGGCCGGAGCAGCTGCACCTGACCCTGGGTTTCATCGCCGACTTGGCGGCCGAACGGTTGCCGGAGTTGCGGGAGGAGCTGGGGAGGGTGCGCCGTCCGGCCTTTGACATTGTCTTCGGGGAAATCGGCTGGTTTCCGTCGGCGCGTCGGCCGCGCATTGGCTGGCTGGGCCTGAAGCTTACGCCGGAATTGGCGGGCTTGAAAGGCGACGTGGACGGTTGCCTGGAGGCCGTCGGCGTGTTGCCGGACGGCCGCGCCTTTGTTCCGCATCTGACGTTGTTGCGTCTTCCGGCCGGCAGGCATCCGCCGGAAGGCTGGCCATCGGTGCTGGCCAGGCATGGCGCCTGGTTGGCAGGCCGGCAATTTCCGGTGGCTGATTTCCGGCTGATGGCCAGTGAGCTGCACCCGGCCGGCGCCGTTCACCGGCTGGTGGCGCTGTTCCCTCTGGGGCAGTCATGACCGGAGGACGCCTGATCGTGCGGTTGCGTCATGTTTACAGCGTCTTCAGCCAATCGCCGGCGCCGGAGAGCATCATCTGCATGGCGACCGCCATGATGATCAGGCCGGTCAGGCGGATCAGCGGTCCGATCATCAGCATGGCGTCGAGGATTTTGGCGATGGCCTTGGAGGCCAGCATGCAGCCGGTGTTGATCAGCAGGGCGACCGCCAGCGAAAACAAGGTCCGGCCCACACCGTATTCCAGTGAATACGACACGGTGATGGCAATCGTACCAGGGCCGGCGATCAGCGGCGCCGCCAGTGGTACGACGGACAGTTCATCGTCACTGACGATTTTGTTGGCCTCATGATTGAAGAAAATGCCTTTCTGCACGGCGTTCAGCCCAGTGAGAAGCAGCACGAGCCCGCCGGCCAGCTTCAGGGCATACAGTTCGACACGAAACACATGCATCATCAGGAAGTTCCCGCAGATGCAGAACACCAGCAGGATGCCGAACGCGAACATGGTCGCCCGCCAAGCTATGTGTGACAGTTCCTTCTGGGTCAGCGCCGGCTGCCGGGCTGACAGGAACAGGACCTTGCTGGCTGGATTCAGCAACGCCAGAAAGTACAGCGTCGTTTCGAACAGTGTCATCAACTCGTCTTGCGTGAGTATATCCATGACAGTGCCGCGGTACGAATGAAATCGATTCGGGGGGGAGAAACGGCCTTGGCCTGACGGACTTGAACCGGCGCCGGCACCGCCCGGCCCGGGCACACGAAGGCGCTGTCTCCAGCCCGGGCCGGGCCGGGCCCGGGCTGGTGGCAGGTCTGCGCCGGTCCCGGGCGGTGCGGCCCGGAACCGGTTTGCCGCCAGCTGCCAGCTGCCAGTTGTCAGCCGGATGCTATTTCTGGCCTTCGGCAAAGACCCTTCTGGCCAGGCGACGAACGATGAGTCGCGGGTCATGCAGATAGGGCAGAACCAGCTGCGCCGCGTCCCGGTCGCCCAGTTCAATCAGGCTGCGCGCGGCGCGGATGACGACGGCGTGACGGATGGGGGTGGTGGGCTGCCCGGGCCGGACACCCCAGAGAAGGATGGCGAATGGCTCGTCCGGCCATTGGGTCAGGAAGGCACGGATGGCCGGAATGGCGACTTCGCGGTTGCCGGTCTGGCCGAGTGCCTTGAGGAGTAGAAGCAGATCCGAGGGCGCCATGGCGCTGTCCGGTTTCCATTCGGCCAGCAACGCCGCCAGGTCGGTGGCGGCGTCCGCGCCCTTGATTTCCGTCAGAGCCAGGGCCGCGACCACGAATGGCGCTGCGGCCTTGATGCCGAGGCGCGGCTCCGCTGTCCGTGCCGTCAGCACTTCGGACAGGCATTCGCGTACGGCGGGCAGGTCGTGGCCGCCCAGGGCAGCGGCGACGGCGCCGGCAAAGCGGGTCTGGCCGGCGGCGGTCTTGAAAAAGTCGGGCCAGAAGTCACCGGCGGCGCCTTTCAATTTGCTGAGGCGCCACATGGCCAGGCCGCGCTGGATGTTCTTGGCGCGGTCGTCCTTGTCGTCACCATTCAGGGCGGTGAGCAGTTCCGGCACCGGGCGGTCCATGGCCTTCTGGGGCTCGAGGGGCAGGATGCCGCGTTGGGCCAGGTTTTTCTTCAGGGTCTTCTGGTCGACATCGGCGACCATGACGCCGCCGCGGATGGCCTCGGCGGCGGCGACGCCGCTGATTTCGCCGAGGACCTGCATGTCGCGCTGCATGCGGACGAGCTGGTGCAGGTCATGGTCAACGGCCAGGGCGCGGCCGGCGACCAGCAGGCCGTCGACCTTGCGCGGGAGCAGAGCGCCATAGGGAATCTGGCCGTGGCAGACATAGTGCCAGAGGCCGAACATGATCACGTGCTCCCAGGCCCAGCGGCTTTCCTCCGCATAGTCCATGGCATGGTTGTCGTGGTGGGCGCTGGAACTGCACACCGCGTCTTCCCAGACGCGTCCTTCCATGAAGTCGTCAAAACGGATGTTCTCCCGGCCGATCAGGAAACGGCTTTCCCGCAGGCCGATGATCGAGCCGATCGTGCAATAGTGGAAGTCCGGCGAGAAGGGTCCCATGGTATGGATGGCGAGGCGGCCGTCGAAGTGCGCGCGGGAGAATTCGGTGGTGTCGGTCGGGTCGACCCACCCGGCGTCGAAGTTGTGATGGGTGAGGATATTGCCTTCGCGGACGCAGCTTGGGGTGTAGCTGTAGGGCTGCGGGGCGCTGTCGCCTTCGCGGCCCAGGATGGTCGGGGCGCCGGCGGCGGCGGCGACATCGCCGTCGCCGGTGGCGTCGATGGCGGCCTGGCAGGGGAAGACGTGGTAGCCGTCGGCGGCGGCGCTCAGGAGGGCGCAGACCCGGGTGTCTTCCTTGATGACACCGAAGACCGTGTGCTCCGGCAGGATGGCGCAGCGGTTGTTGGTGAGCATGGCTTCGGCCAGGACGTCTGCCCGGGCCATGGGGTGATAGCCGCGGACGTGGCTGGAGACGCGTGCGGCCCGCTGTTGGGTCTGTTCGTCAATCTTGTCCTGCAGGCCTCCGGGCAGGCCGTGGTAATAGGAGTGGACGCGGCCGATGGTGGCGATGCCGCCCGGCAGGGAGGCCGGGTCGAGCACGGTGACCTGCATGCCTTCCTGGGCGGCGGCGGCCGCGGCAAAGGCGCCGGCGACGCCGAAGCCGGCGACGGCGACTTCGGCTCCTTCATGCATGCGGGCGGGCGCGGGCGGGAGGACGATTTCCGGGAGGTCCTGGGCCGGGTCGGCGCGCAGCTCGGCAGTGGCAAGGATGTCGTCCTGCGGGATGTCGGGCACGGTGAAGGGCACCAGTGCCGGCGCGGCCTGGGTGACGGCGGCTTCGGCCGCGGCCAGTTCGTCAAGCCAGTTGCCGTCTTCGGGCAGGGCGAAGACGCCGTGTGGGCGGAGCGTTTCGAGGTTGTCGTTGGCCGGCGCCAGGGTGAAGGCGGCCAGCGGGGAGACATCCACCAGGGTGGCCTGGGCGCAGGCCGGGACATGGTCCCGCAGCCAGGAGGTCAGTTCGAGGGCGGCGTGCAGGCCTTTGGCATAGACGTCGCCTGTGTCCTCGCCGGGATTGACCGGAAGCGTGAAGCGCACGACGGCCTCCCGGTTCCAGGACGCGCGGGCCGGGAAGGCCAGGTTGTCCTGCAGGCCAAGCGCCGCCGGCACGGACAGCGGCTGCGGCGGCATGCCGTCGACATTGATCAGATAGATGGCGCGGCCGGCGCTCAGCGCCTGTCGGGCGGGCCGGCCGAGCAGGTTCCGGCTGAAGACGCGTCCGGGCGTGGCGTCAATCAAGAGCGGTGCGGAGACGAGCTGCCGGCCGCTCTTGCCGACGACTTCGACGCCGCGCAGCAGTCCGGATTCGGTGAAGACCGGCCGGGTGGGCTGGACTTTGACGAAGGCGGCCAGGCAGTTGTCGCGGACGAAGTCATCGCAGGCGAGGGTGGCGCCGACCAGGTCGGGACTGTCCGCGGCCGGGATTCCCAGGTCGGTGCAGGTTTTGCGGATGGCGTCGCCGACCGGTCCGCCGGGTTGTCCGGCCTGCCATTCGAGGGTGATTTCACGGCCGAGGTTCGCCCATGGTTCCAGGATGCACAGTCTCGCTTCAGGGCGCTGCCGGCGAAGTGTCCTGGCTGCGGCCAGGGCGGCGCAGGAGCCGCCGATGATTACGGCGTCGCCGCGCCATAATTCGGTGGCCAGGCGCGCATCCAGATATACTTTTGTTTCCGGCATGGTGGTGTTTCTCCTTGATTGGTCTGAGCGGGTATGGGTGGTGTCGGATAACCTCAGGGGGGGTGTCGGTCATGGTCAGCGCCCATTCCGCGGCGCCGGTTTTTTTGGGGGGGGGTGAGGTTACAGGGTGGCGATTTTGGCGCGCATGGCCTGGATGGAGCAGGAGGAGGAGCGGGGGTAGAAGGGCATTTTTCCGGTGGTGCGCAGGATTTGGCCGTATTTGGCGTTGAAGGTCTGGCGCGCGGTCAGGAATTGTCCCCAGAAGCCATAGTGCCATTTGACGTCGAGGTTGGGGGCGCCCAGGTTGTCCAGCCATTCCTGGGGAAAGTATTCCAGCCATTTGGGGAGGGAGTTCAGCCAGGTGCCGGTGCCGATGCGGTCGGCCTGGAAGTCGTTTTCCGCGATGTCGAGCAGGCGTCGGAAACTGTCGCGCACATAGCCGGGGTAGTCGAAGAAGGATTCCGGGCTGAGGAAGTTGGCGATATGGAAGGAGAGGGTGCGGTGGCCGTTGGCGACGCTGGCCTCCAAGTTGTGACGCAGGCAGCCGCATTGGTAGCCGTTGCGGGTGCTGCGGTCGTGGAAGTCGCGTTCGCAGCGTGCGTCCAGGGTGGGCTGGAACACGGCGAAGGCCTCCCGTTCGTAGGCGTCGGCGTCGTCGCCGCAGGCCTCGTAGGCGGCCTTGGCCGACTGTTCCAGAGTCTGCCAGGCCGGGTCTTCCCAGTTGAAGTTTGCCGGGTTCAGGGCGCCCTGGTTGACATCTGTCTTCCGGAAGATGTCGACCCGGTTGCGGAGGACGTCGGCAAAAGTCTCCGCCGGATGGGTTTTCAGCCAGCCGTGCATGAAATGCAGTTTGAGCCTGACGATTTCGTACAGGTATTCCCGGTGTTCGTCCAGGGTTTTCGGCACAGGAATTGGCGCAGCCATGTTTTTTTCTGGAAGGTGATGGGTTGGCCTGGGTGTCTCGGGCAACGTGTCTCGATTGTGCTGGCGTTTGTGCTGGGGTGCCGTTCAGGGCGCGTCCTGCCGGGCCTTGCGGGCGGCGTTGATGAAGCCGGGCCGGGCGGTATCGATGAAGCGTTCGTCGACGCACAGGGCCAGCCGGAAGTAACCCGGAAAGCCGAAGCCGCTGCCTGGGACGGCCAGGATGCGTTCCTCGGCGAGGAGTTTGACGAAATCGACGTCCGGCATGTTGCCGGGCACCTTGGGGAAGAAGTAGAACGTGCCGTCGGGCAGGGTGAATTCGATGTCGGCGGCGCGCAGGGTTTCGGCCATTTTGCGGCGTCGGGAGACATAGGCGGCGGCATCGGCCTGGGTGCCGAGTGCGGCGAGCATCAGTCGCTGGCCGATACAGGGCGCGTTGACGAAGCCAAGGATGCGGTTGGTCATGGTCAGGCCGGAGAGCAGGGTCTCGGCGCCGGGCATGGCGGGGTTGACGGCGATGTAGCCGACCCGCTCGCCGGCCAGGGCGAGGTTTTTGGAGAAGGAGCCGATGACCACGGTGTAGGCGTAGAGGGGGAGCATGGGCGGCACGGTGGCGCCGTCAAAGGCCAGGAAGCGGTAGGGCTCGTCCGAGATCAGGAAGATGGGCCGGTTGTATTTGGCGGTGGCGCGGTCCAGGGCCGCGGCCAAATTCCGCGTCATGACGTCGGCGCGCCGG
>CAYOUR010000026.1:0-15333 GCA_964407145.1 uncultured Lentisphaeraceae bacterium
GCATCGTGACCGACGTCGAGGCCGAAGGCGTGCGTGAAGATCTCGCCAAGCTGCAGCAGGAGGAGCAGGCCACCGGCAAGAACAACACCCGCATCATCCAGCGCTGCCTGCGCGTGCTCGAACGCTTTGCACAGCAGAAGCAGGCCCCGACCATCCCGATGCGGCTGCACGTCGTCCGGCTTGGGGACATTGCCTTCGCCACCAACCGCTTCGAGCTGTTCCTCGATTACGGCGTGCGCATCAAGTCCCGCAGCCCCGCGGTGCAGACTTTTCTCATCCAGCTGGCCTCCGACTATCATTGGACCGGGACGTATCTGCCTTCGGAACGGGCGGTTGCCAACAAGGGCTACGGCGGCGGCGTGTACGACAACGAAGTCGGTCCCGAGGGCGGCCGGGTGATTGTCGAGGAGACCGTCCGATGCCTGGCTTCACTGTGGCCGTCCTGAACGCCTCTCCCGCACCCTACCGCCGCGCATGACGGGCGCCATGCCGGGTTCATCCCGGGCGCCATGTCGGGCTCATTCCGAATTCCAGTGGCGTGGAACTTACCCCGGGTCGATGGGCTTTTTAATAGTACAGGCTTTAAAGAATATCGGTGTTTATCGGTGTCCATCCGTGGTTCAAGACCGACCCGCCTGGCGCCCGGCTTACATCCGGCCATGCCGGAGAACGCGCCAAAGGAAGAGCGGGTTGCCGAGGATGTACCGCCGGAACATGCGGCGCGGCTCCATGGCCAGCCGGAATGTCCACTCCAGGCCCAGGCGACGCAGCCAGCGGGGAGCCCGCGGGATGTTGCCCGAATAAAAGTCGAACAGGCCGCCGACGCCGAGCATCACCCCGGTCTGGACTGACGCGAAATGGTCGACGATGAACTGCTCCTGCAGCGGCACGCCCATGGCGACCAGCAGCAGGTCGGGTCGGACCCGGTTGACCTCCTCGTCGACCTGCTCCAGGTGATAGCCGTCACGGCAGCCGACAATGCGCAGGCCGGGAAAGCGCGCCATCAGGTTGTCGCGCATCCTTTCGGCCACGCCGGGTTTGGCGCCGAGCAGAAACAGCGAGAAGCCCTGCCGGGCGGCTCTTTCCGCCAGCAGCGGCAGCATGTCGGTGCCGTTGACATTGTCCTTGACCGGCCGGCCCAGCATTCGTCCGGCCAGGGCCACCCCGGAGCCGTCGGCATACACCTGGTCGAATTGCGTCAGCAGCTGCCGGTAGGGTGGCTGGGCAAAGCCCTTGTTGAAGCAGTCGGCGTTGACAAAGGCGATTTTGCGACGCCGGCGGTTGCGCAGGGAGCTGAAAATATAGTCCAGGGCTTCGGCCATGCTGACATTGTCGTAGGTGATTCCGAGCAGGCGATGGCGACGCCACCAGGGGTTCAGGCCCAGTTCGACCAGTCCGGCGGCATGGCGTTCCCAGTCAAAGTCCGCGGCGCGCCGGAAGCCCAGTTCCCGTCGGCGTCGGCGTTCGTCCTCGTCCGTCAGGCCGCGGACCAGCGCCGCGTTCAAGTCGGGGATTGATTCCGGGTCAAAGGTGATGGCGGCTTCACCGGCGACTTCGCCGAGGGACGAGTTGCGCGAGCAGGCAACGACGGTGCCGCAGGCCATGGCCTCCGGCACCGACAGGCCGAAACCCTCGTAGAGGGACGGGAACACGTACAGGGCGGCTTCATGATACAAGGCCGGCAGGTCCTCGGAAGGCACAAAGCCCAGAAGGCGGATGCGGTCGCGGCAGGGCGAGTTCCGGACATGGTCGGTGATAACCTCGGAGCCGGGCCAGGCGGCGCCGCCCAGCACCAGCAGGTATTGGTCGCGCAGGACGGCGGGCAGCTGCTCGAACGCCTGGACCAGGCGCAGGTGGTTCTTGCCCGGGTGCTCCAGGCGCGCCACGTAGAGGACATACGGGTCGGTCAGGCCATGCCGCGAACGGACCTCCATGGCGTCGCCCGGAGGTGACTGGTGGTAGTGATTGCGGTCGATGCCGTTGTACAGCACCGTGATCTGTTCCGGCGCCAGGCCCCAGTGCCGTTCCAAGTCTGCCGCCGTGCTGCCGCTGACCGCCACGCAATGCGTCAGGCGTCGCACCGCCCGCGGCAGCAGCCGCTTGACGTAGAACATGCGGAGTGGGTCGTATTTGGCCGGAATGTGGAATTGCGACAGGTCGTGCACCACGGCGACGCAGGGCCACTTGGACCGCCAGACGGCGCGGCGGTTGGCGGCCGGCAGCAGCAGGAAGTCGGCCTCGCGCCGGTGCCGGCCCCAGCCGAACGCGAACATGACATAGAGCATGTTCAGGGCCGGCGCGTCAAGCCAGCGCGGCAGGACCTGGAAGGACAGGCCGGGCCGAGCCGGCATCAGATCGCGGTCGGCGCTGGTGCACACGACCGTGACCTCGTGCTCCGGCGCCAGCCGTTTCAGGACCTCGCGCATGTACACTGAGATGCCGGAACGGCCACCGTCAAATCCGCAGGCGATGAAAAGTATTCGTGCCATGAAGCGAGTTGCCTGGGGCCATGCGTGAAGTCATGGCCGGGGGGGAGGGAGGGCGGCGTCCGGCGGCGCGGTCGGGGGCTGCCAGCGGCGCAGCCGCAGGGCGTTGCCGACCACGGCCAGCGAACTGCACGCCATGGCCATCGCCGCAAAGACCGGATCAAGCGGCGGGCCGTCAAACAGCGCCACCAGCAACCCGGCCGCCATGGGGATGCCGATGGAATTGAAGGCCAAAGCCCAGAACAGATTCTGCTTGACGACCCGCAGCGTCGCCCGGCTCAGGGCGATGGCCGCGGGCACGTCGGTCAGCTGTTTGCCGGTCAGCACGATGTCGGCCGACTCCATGGCCACATCCGTGCCGGTGCCAATCGCGATGCCGATGTCGGCCTGGCTGAGCGCCGGGGCGTCGTTGATGCCGTCGCCGACCATGGCGACGACCGCCTTCTGTTCCTTTTGGATGTCCTGGACGATCAGCGCCTTGTCGGACGGCAGCAGCTCCGCGCGGATGTCGTCAATGCCGATGCGGCCGGCGATTTCGGCGGCGACCTCGGTGCGGTCGCCGGTGAGCATGATGGTCTTGATGCCCATGCGGTGCAGGGCGGCGATGGCGGCGGCGGCGTCGGGGCGCGGCTGGTCGGCGACGGCGATGACGGCGAGGTGGACGCCGTCGACCGCGACATGGACCAGGGATTGCCCCGGGCAGGCCGGTGGGGTCCAGTCATCCAGGACCACGCCGTGTTCGTCGAGGAAGCGCCGGCTGCCGAGAAGCAGGGCGTGGCCGTTGACCCGGCCTTCGATGCCGTGCCCCGGCTCGGCCTTGGCCTCCTGGAATGGCGGCAGCTCCAGGCCGCGCCTTTCGGCTTCGCGGACCACGGCCAGCCCGAGGGGGTGATTCGACTGCAGCTCCAGAGCGGCCGCCATGACAAACAGGCTGTCCTCGTCAAACGGCCCGTCGGGGCGCAGGTGCAGTCCGGTGAAGTCCGGGCTGCCGCCGGTGAGCGTGCCGGTCTTGTCGAAGATCACGAGCTGGACTTTGCCGGCGGCTTCCAGAGCCGGCCCGCTTTTGATGAGGATGCCGAGTCTGGCGCCGCGGCCGATGCCGACGATCAGGGCGATGGGTGTGGCCAGGCCAAGGGCGCAGGGGCAGGCGATGACCAGCACGGCCAGCGCATAGCGCAGGGCGTGGTCAACCCCGGCCCCGGACCAGCTCCAGCCAAGGAAGCTGAGCGCGGCAATGGCCAGGACGCCCCACACGAAGTATCCGGAGATGATGTCGGCCAGGCGGGCGATCGGCGGGCGGCTGCCCTGGGCCTCGGCGACCAGGCGGATGATGCGGGCCAGGACGGTATCCTCGCCGACCTGGGTGGCGCGCATGGTGATGGTGCCGTCAAGGTTGATGGCGGCGCCCGTGACCGTGCTGCCGGGGCTTTTTTCGACCGGGATGCTCTCGCCGCTGATCATGGCCTCATCCGCCGTACTGTGGCCTTCTTCGACCACGCCGTCCACCGGGTAGCGCTCCCCGGGTTTGACCCGGAGCCGGTCGTTGACCCGGATCAGGGCTGCGGCGATGCGTCTTTCGCTGTTGTCGGCGCCGACCAGGGTCGCCGTGGCCGGCGCCAGCTCCATCAGTTCGCGGATGGCGCCGGAGGCCTGGCGCCGGGAGCGGTTTTCCAGGTAGCGTCCTAGCAGGATCAGGGCAATGATCATGCCGGCCGAATCAAAATAGAAGTGCTGCTGGCCGCCGGCATGCGGCACGACCAGCAGCAGCATGCTGTAGAGCACGGCCGCGCCGGTGCCCAGTGCAATCAGGGAGTCCATGTTCGGCGACCGCCGCGCCAGCAGCAGAAAGCCGGTCTTGAATATGCCGCGGCCCGCCACCAGAATCGGCAGCAGCAGAGCCATCTGCAGGAATGCGTCCCACGGCCCCAGTTCGGGAAAGGGCAGCCGGAGCATCTCATGCATGGCCGCGTATCCCAGGATGGCGGCGGCCACCAGGGCGTGGAGCAGCTGGCGTCTCTGGCTCAGGTGTTCGCGCTGGGTCGGGTCGTCCCCCCGCACGTCTGGCAGCTCCTCGGTCGTCGGCAGGCCGCTGGTGTCAAGCGGCCGCGAACGGGCGCCGGCCCGGTCCGCCAGCACCGCCTGAAAACCGCAGGTCCTGACGGTGTCGGCGATTTCCGGCGGCGACAGGACCTGGTCGTCGGCCGTCAGCGTCAGCGTGTTGGTCGCGATGTTGACATAGACGTCCGCCGCGCCGGCGAGCTGGCTGACGGCGCGTTCGACGGTGGCGGCACAGCCTGCGCAATGCATGCCGGTGATCGTGAAGCAGAGTCTGGACATGGCTGCCTGCAGCGGTTGGGTGGTGCGTGATCTGGCCGGGCGGCCGCGGCGGTTCCGGACGCCGCGTCATTCCATCAGCTTGAGGTCCTGGAGAAAGCGCTTCTTCTGGCGCCAGTCGGCCGCCACTTTGACAAACAGGTTGAGGGTGACCGGCGCCTCGACAAAGGCGCTGATCCGGCTGCTGGCGGCCTCGCGGACCCTGGCGATCATCTGGCCGCCGCGGCCGATGATGATTGACTTGTGGTTCTCCCGTTCGATGAACAGTGTTGCCTCGATTTTCAGCCCGCGGGGCTTCTCCTGCCAGGTGTCGATGGCGACGGCGACGCCGTGGGGAACTTCCTGGCGCAGCAGCTCAAGCAGGACTTCCCGGATCAGCTCCGCCGCGATGTCGCGTTCATACGCGTCGGTGACCTCTTCGGCGTCATAGAGGAACGGCCCTTCCGGCAGCATGGCCAGCAGGGTCCGCATCAGGTTGTCCACGCGGGAACGCTCCAGGGCGACGATTTCCAGCGACGTTGCGGCCGGCAGGTGCTGGCGGTAGAAGGCCAGGTTGCGGGCGATGTCCTCGGGTGTGGCGACATCCGTCTTGTTGACGGCGAGGATGGCCGGCTTGCCGCACTCGGCGGCGCGCCGCGCGGTCAGTTCGTCCTCCGCGCCAGGCTCGCGGGTCGGGTCGATCATCACCACGAGCACGTCGGCGTCCTCCAGCACCCGGGACACGGATTTGGCCATCGCCTCGTCGAGCGCCAGTTTGCCGGCGTGGACTCCCGGGGCGTCGAGAAAGATGATCTGTGACTGGTCGTCGGTCAGGATGCCCATCAGGTGCCGGCGGGTGGTCTGCGGTTTGCTGGAGACCGCGGCCAAATGCTGGCCCAGGACCGTGTTCAACAGGGTGGATTTGCCCGTGTTGGGGCGTCCCAGGAGGGCGACATAGCCGGTCCGCCCGTGGCGCGGCGCGTCCGGAGTCTGGCTGGCAGTGGTGGTGTTGGTCATGAATTTTCGCCGAAAATGTCCTGCAAGTCGTAGGTGGAGTGGCTCTCCAGGGCGAACAGGGTCTTGGTCCGTTCGACGCCGGGAGCGTTGACGATCTGGTCGGTGATCAGTCTGGCCAGCGTCTCGTTGTCCTTGACCCGGATGACGGCGACCATGTCGTATTCGCCGGCCACGATGTGAATCTCGGTGACACCATGGTGCTTCAGCAGGGCCCGCACCGTCTCATGGACTTTTTTGTCTTCGACGCTGATCAGAACGAAGGCTGTGACCATCATGGTCTCCTGTTTGTTTCATGGTGACGGTTTTCGGGGCGGGCGCCTGGCGCCAGACGCCTGGAGGGTGGCGTTCAGGGTCTGGCCGGCATCTCTTCGAGGAGGCGCATGACATCCATTTCGCTTTCGCAGGTTTGCAGGACCCGGTCGAGCAGGTCTTCGCATTCGGCCAGGCTCAGCTGTTCGGCCCGGGCCCGGAGCACGGGGACGCGGTGCGGCGTCATGCTCAGGTGGCGCAGGCCGGCGCCCAGCAGCAGGGGCAGGGCGCGTTCTGAGCCGGCCAGCTCGCCGCACAGGGTGACGCTTTTGCCGGGATGGGCCGCGACTTGCCGGCAGACATCCCGCAGAAGCCGCAGAACGATCGGGTGGCACTGCCGGAACCATTTGATGACACGGTTGTTGCTCCGGTCGACCGCAAACAGGAACTGGACCATGTCGTTGGTGCCGATGCTGACAAAGTCGACGTGCGGCAGCAGCGGCTTGAGCCCCAGGAAGGCCGAAGGCACCTCCAGCATGATGCCCAGCCGGTACTGGCGGTCAAAGGGCAGCCCGCGCCGGACCAAGTCGTCTTCCGCGGCCTTCAGGGCCTCCTTGGCCTGGCTGAGGTCATAGATGTCCGCCACCATGGGCAGCATGATGCTGACCTTGCCAAAGGCGCTGGCCCGCAGGATGGCGCGCAGGTGCGGATGCAGGATGTCGGGATTGGACAGCATGAAGCGCAGGCCGCGCCAGCCCAGGGCCGGATTGTCCTCCTGGCCGATGTTCAGGTACGGCAGCGGCTTGTCGCCGCCGGCGTCCATCACCCGGAAAGTCACCGGGATGCCGTCGGCCGCCTCCATCATGCGTTTGAACACGTGGAACTGCTCCTCCTCGCTCGGCAGGCTGTTGCGGATCATGAACAGGAATTCGGTGCGGTACAGCCCCACTTCCGGAATGCCGTAATGGCGCAGGGCCGGCATTTCGCTGAGCAGGGCGATGTTGCCGGCGAAGTGGACCCGGCCGCCGTCGCGGGTGAGCGTGCCGTCGGACATCGGCGCCGGCGTTTCCGCCTGGTGCTTGCGGTGGTGGTGGGCGAGTCGGAGCGGTTCGCGGAACCGCTTGACCAGGGTGTCGGTCGGGCGCAGGTAGCAACGGCCGGCGTTGCAGTCGAGCAGCACGTTGTCGCCGGACCGGACCTTGTCCAGCAGCCCGCTGACTCCGACCAGCATCGGAATCTGCAGGGCCCGGGCCAGGATGGCGGTGTGGCAGGTGGTCCCGCCCTCTTCGCACAGGATGCCGTAGATGTTCCGGCGGGGGATGCTGACCAGTTGCGAGGGCAGCAGTTCGCGCGCGCACAGCACGACATGGCGGGCGCTGAACAGGCCGGCCTCGGAGGTGACCGTGTCGTCCCGCAGGTTGTCGGCGGCATTCTTGATGCGCAGCAGCACGTCCTTGATGTCGGCCAGGCGCTCCCGCAGGTACGGGTCTTCAATGCGCATGTACTGCTGGTTGAAATAGGCCAGCGTCTCGGCCAGCGCCGCCGTCAGCACCTTGCCATTCTGCAGGTGGCTCAGGATGCGCGACTGCAGAACCGGGTCGTCCAGGAGGGTGACGTGCATCTCGAAAATCGCGCTGTCGACTTCTTCCAGGACCAGGCTCATGTCGCGCGCCGTTTTTTTGCTGGTGCGCCGGGCGACTTCAAGCGCCGCCGTGAAAAGTTGCTTTTCCTGCTGGATGGCGTCCTGGTCGAGCGGGTTCGGCGGGATGCCGCCGGCCTCGAACAGCTCGTCGACGCCGGAGAAGAGCATGGCCTTTCCCAGGGCGACGCCGGCGGTGATCGCCCGTCCCGTGAGTGATTCGTCGCTCAGATAGGGGTTCTGCGCCGGCCGCATGGTCTGGAAGGGGATGGCCAGCCGCTGGTCGCCGCTGTTCTGGCTGGCCATGATCGTGTGCAGGATGAAGATGGCCAGGGACGGCGCCAGGGCCTCCACCTGGGTGACGATTCGTCGGGCAAAACGGCGTTTCTGCTTGCGCCCCAGTGCCAGGGCGCCGATGGTGGCGCCGCCGACGACCAGTGGCACGACCAGGAAGCCATGCAGGAGGTCGTTGGACTCGCCGGGCATGGGATGGTGGGCCGGGTGCTGGCAGCGGTCCGCGACATTGACGGTGGCGTTGGTGCGCACGGCCAGGCCGACCAGGCTCTGGTCGACGCTGAAGGACCAGTTCTCAAGCCGGTGATTGCCCAAACCATGCACGGCCACGAGCAGCAGTTCGCCGGTTTCCTTCCGGTACACGAAAATGCCGCAGGCCAGGGTGCCGACCTGTTCGGCAATGCATTTGGCCATCAGGCGCAGGCCGGACCGGGGGTCCGTCGTCTGAGCGATGATCTCACTTATCCGCCGTAACATGGTGTGTTGTTCCTCTGCACGCATCACGTTGTTTCGGGGAAGCGCCGGAAAGGGGCTCTTGACCGGCCCTGGCGCCGGTGGTTGACGGCTTGACCAACCGGTTGGCGGTGCAGCCGCCAACCGGTTCGGCCTGGCAAGGGATGCGCGGGTTCGAGTTTATAGGTGGCTTTCGGTCTGAAAAAGTGAGGCAGTCGGCGACTGTAAGCCGGATTCTGTGAACCGCGCCGGGGCGCGGAGCGACGACCATTCATCTAAGCGACCGATACCCGGGACTGATTCTGCTGGCGCAGAGCGGCGCGGGCCACGCCTCGTCCTCTATTTGGTCTTGCACCGGAAGGGGTTTACCCTGCCCCCGTGATTGCTCGGCGGGGCGGTGGGCTCTTACCCCACCTTTTCACCCTTGCCGGAACCGCTTGGCGGCTGACGCCGCCGCGCTGTCCCGGCGGTATGTTTTCTGTGGCACTGTCCTTTCCGCGACGTCTCGTTCGCGGCATCCGGCTTTTCAACCGGACTTCCCGCCCTGTGGTGTCCGGACTTTCCTCCCCGCCGAAGCGGAGCGGCCGTCCATCGCCGACTGCAACCATAATTTAATGCAAATATGCACAATTGCCATTCAGGAGCAGTGAATCCGTGTAACCGGTGTAACCGGTCACCCATTGAGAATTGCGCCATGGCATGGTGTCGTCGTCCTGGCACGATGCCCGGCAAATGAGGTTGGACTACGTACGGCAGCCTGAAGGCTGGACTACGTACGGCAGCCTGAAGGCTGGACTGCATAGGACCGCCCGGAGGGCGGGACAAACATAACCCCGGGTGACCGAAGCCCGAAGGGCGAGGGAACCCGGGGGAAGAGACACCTCTGCTTTGGCCGCCCGGAGGGCGGGACTGCCTACGGCAGCCGGAAATCAAGCGCTTGCCACCACATTTCGCACGTTGACCGCCTGTTCTCAGTGGGTGGCCGGTTACGGCCCATTGCCATGTTTGCCGGCGCGGCCATTGACAATCGTGGTTGCGGCACTAGATTTGGGGCACGGCAAAGTGCCGGACGCTGTCGCTGGAGCTGAATGCCGCAAGGAGCCTGATGTCCCCGGAATGGCCTGATCTGCTGGCGGACTTTACCGCCCATCTGCTGCTGGAACGCGGCCTCAGCAAGGCCACCGTTCAAGCCTATGCCGCCGATGTGGGCGCTTTTGTCAGACGCCTTCCTGATGTCGGCCCCGCTGCGGTGACCAGGGACCACATCCTCGATTTTCTGGAAGACGGCCAGGCGGACGGCCTGGAAACGACAACCCTGGCCCGGCGGCTGATCGCCATCCGTGTCCTGTTCCGCTTCCTGACGCTGGAAAAAGTCGTCCCGGGTGACGTTTCGGCCGTCATGGAAAGCCCCCGGCTCTGGAAAGCCGTGCCTGACTTTCTGAGCCCGTCCGAGGTTGACGCCATGCTGGCGGCTTTTTCTGGCCGTGACGTCCTGGAAGTCCGCAACCGCGCCTTGTTGGAGCTGCTGTACGCATCGGGTCTGCGGGCGTCGGAGATCACCAGTCTGCGGGTGGACGGGATTGATTTTCAGGCCGGGGTGCTGCGGGTGGTGGGGAAGCGTGACAAGGAGCGGGTGGTCCCGTTTGGCAAGAGCGCCTGGAAAGCCCTGAGCCGCTATCTTGAGCAGTCGCGGCCGCGGCTGGACGCCGGCGGCCGCGGCCTGGCCTGTTTTCTGTCCCATCGTGGCCAGCCGTTGACCAGGGCGCGCGTCTGGATGATTGTCAAGCTGGCCGCGGCGCGGGCCGGGATCCGCAGGAACATCTATCCCCATATGCTGCGCCATTCCTTTGCCACCCATCTCTTGAACAACGGGGCGGATCTGCGTGTCATCCAGGAGATGCTCGGCCATTCCAGCATTGCGACCACCCAGGTCTACACGCATACGGATACGGCCCGGCTGGCCCGCGCCCATGGGCGCTTTCACCCGCGGGCATAATGCTGCCGGACCCGCCGGCGCCGTGGCTGCCGGCGGTCAAAACAGGGTCGGCTGCCCTGGTGCGCCGCCCGGCCGAAGCGGCTTCAGGCCAAAACGCCTTTCGGCCTTCTCGGTGACGACGCGTCCGCCGGGGGTCCGCAGCATGTACCCTTCCTGAATCAGGTAGGGCTCGTACACGTCCTCGATCGTGCCCTCTTCTTCCCCGACCGCCACGGCCAGGCTCTTCAGGCCGACTGGCCGGCCCTTGAACTTGACGATGATCGCCTCCAGGATGCGGTTGTCCATCTCGTCCAGGCCGTCCTGGTCAATATGCAGCATGGACAGAGCCTGGCCGGCGACCGCGCCGGTGACGAGGCTTTCCTTGCGGACCTGGGAATAGTCGCGCACCCAACGGATGAGATTGTTGGCAATGCGCGGGGTGCCGCGGCTGCGCCGGGCGATCTCCTCCAGGCCGTCCTCGGCCGTCTGGATTTTCAGGACGGCGGCGCTGCGGCGCAGGATGGTCACCAGCTCTTCCTGCCGGTAATAGTCGAGCCGGCAGGTCATCATGAAGCGCGAGCGCAGCGGCGAGGACAGCATGCCCTGGCGGGTGGTTGCGCCGACGAGGCAGAAGCGTGCCAGGTTCAGGCGCACGGACCGTGCCCCGACACCCTGCTCCAGCATGATGTCGATGACGAAGTCCTCCATGGCGCTGTACAGGTATTCCTCAATCTGCTTGGGCAGGCGGTGTATCTCGTCGATGAACAGCACGTCGCCGTCTTCCAGGCCGGTCAGCAGCCCGGCCAGGTCGCCGGGCTTTTCAATGACCGGGCCGCTGGTTGATTTGAGGTTGACGCCGCGGGCCTTGGCAATGATGTTGGCGAGTGTCGTCTTGCCCAGGCCGGGGGGGCCGCACAAGAGCAGGTGCGCCAGCGGCTCGCCGCGCTGGCGCGAGGCCTCGACCATGATCTGCAGGCGTTCCTTGATACCCTCCTGGCCGGGGAAATCGGCAAAAACCTGCGGCCGCAAAGTCTGTTCAAAGACTTCTTCGCGGGCGTTGAGCTCTGAAGTGATGAATCGTTCCGACGGCATGGTGAAGTCCTGGTCTGACGGCCTGGTCGAGGCGGCGGGCGCGGTCAGGCGCGGCGGCAATACTGTAATGTCCGGACGCTGGTTTGGCGATGCCGGGGGGGTAAATTGACGGTCTTTAGCCGCCCGCCGGCCAGGCCGCCCTGGCCAGGTTGCCCCGTGGTCGCCGCTGCGCCGGTCTGGCGCAAGCGGCCGACCGGCTATGAGTTGAGCACGGCCAGGGCCTTGCGGATGAGTTGTTCGGCGCTGAGCGGGTTGTCCCTGGTTTCATCGCATAGCTGCTGGACCACCTTGGCGGCCGGGTCCTTCTTGATGCCGAGCGTCTCCAGGGCGGCGACAGCGTCAGCCGCCGCCGGTGACGGCGACGGCCCGGACGTCGACTTGAGCACCAGGTCCAGGGCGTTGCCGTCATCGCCGATTTTCTTGACTTTGTCCCGCAGCTCGACGATCATCCTCTCGGCCGTGCGCTTGCCGATGCCGCTGATCTTGGCCAGGGTCTTGACGTCGCCATCGACGATCGCCCCGCAGAAGCCGTTGATGGTCATGCAGCTGAGGACGTTCAGGGCCAGCTTCGGGCCGACTCCGGTGACCGTGCCGATCAGGAGCCGGAACAGCGACCGTTCGCCGCGGGTGGCGAAGCCGAACAGCTGGACATTGTCCTCCCTCAGCTGATAGTGGGTGAACAGGGTGACCGGCTCGCCGACGGCCGGCAGGCGGTCAAAGGTGCTCAAGGGGACCGTGACCGCGTAGCCGACGCCATGGACATCCACGACCAGCTCGGTCAGATCGCACTCGTCCAGGATGCCGTTGAGCTTTTCAATCATGTCCTGTCCTTGTCTGCGGATGCTGGCGAAGGTGCCGGTGCTGCCGGAACGGCCCGCACCGCCGTCACCGCGGCGTTATGCCTTGCCGCCGGGCGCGCCGGCGGCGCGGGAGCTCAGAAGGTCCTTTGCAGGGCGACGACGATGCCCTGGATGGTCAGTTCGTCGAGGGGATAGAAGCGCGATTTGAAGTCGGGATTGGCCGGGCGCAATTCCCACTGGCCATTGCTGAGGTGCAGGGATTTGACCGTCGTTTCCCCTTCAACCATGGCCACCACGATATCGCCCAGGGCCGCCGTTTCCGTCTGCTTGGCGATGATGAGGTCGCCGTCCAGGATGCCGAGGTCACGCATGCTTTCGCCCTGGACCTGCAGGGCGAACAGGCTGTGCCCGCCGGTTGAACGGGGAAGCAGCGACGGGTCAAAGTGAATTTGCCGGTCGATGTGCTGTTCCGACAGCAGCGGCGCGCCGGCGCTGATCCGGCCGAGGACCGGAATGCTCAGCGTCAGCGAAAAATGCGTCGGCTTGGTGGCGATGGTCAGGGACAGGCTGCGCGCCTTGGAGGAACGGTTGACATAACCCTTGCGCTGCAACGCCCGGATGTGCGCAAACGCCGTCGCCGGCTTGATCTGACAATGCTCGCTGATCTCCAGAATCGTCGGCGCCATGCCCTCGCGATGCGAAAAATCAGCAATGAAATCCAGGATGTCCTGCTGTTTCGACGTCAGGCCTTTCATGATGAGCTCCTTGAACTGGCAAAAAAAGGTGCGGGGGCAATCACGGCCACAAAGCCATGTTCAGACAACACCTTAGTTTAGCCCGGCGCCAATGGCCTGTCAACCCGGATGGGTAAATTTTATGCTTATTTTTATTGGGTATAATGTCTTGGGCGGCGGAGGGCGGCGGCGTCACCCGAGCAGCTCCGCCTCCAGGCGGCGGGTGGCGTCGATGGCGCGGATGTCGCCGAGCAGCTGGTCCAGGTTGCCTTCCAGGATGTTGGTCAAGTCGTAGAAGGTCAGGTCGAAACGGTGGTCGGTCACGCGGTTCTGGGGGAAGTTGTAGGTGCGGATCCGCTCGCTGCGCTCGCCGGTGCCGACCTGGGAGCGGCGCTCGGAGGAATTTTTCTCGTCCTCCTCGCGCTGCTTGATCTCCAGCAGCCTGGAGCGCAGCAGGGTCATGGCGATTTCCTTGTTGCGGTGCTGCGATTTTTCCTGTTGGCTGGCCACGAACATGCCGGTTGGCAGGTGGGTGACGCGGACGGCGGAATCGGTGGTGTTGACGCATTGGCCGCCGTGTCCGGAGCTGCGGTAGACATCGATGCGGAGGTCATCCGGGTCCAGCTGGAAGTCGACCTCTTCGGCTTCCGCCAGGACCGCGACGGTGACGGTGGAGGTGTGGATGCGTCCCTGGGCTTCGGTGACGGGGATGCGCTGGACGCGGTGGACGCCGCTTTCAAAGCGCATCATGCTCCAGACGCCATCGCCCTGCAGCGTGAACGACGCGCCCTTCAGCCCCCCGAGGGGGGTGTCGAGGTACTCAAGCGTGCTTGCCCGCCAGCCTTTCTGCTCGGCGTAGCGTGTGTACATCCGGAACAAGTCGGCCGCGAACAGCCCGGCCTCGTCGCCGCCGGCCGCCGGCCGAATTTCGATGATCGTGTTCTTGCCTTCGTTCGGGTGCGGCGGCAGGATCAGGGCTTTGATTTCACCGTCAAGATGATGCTCGCGGCGCTGCAGTTCGGTGATGTCGGCCTCCACCAGCTCCCGCAGGTCGGGGTCATCGGTCGACGACAGCAGTTCGGCGTTGCCGGCCAGGTCGCGCCGGACCTTGTCCAGTTCGGACCAGCACCCGAGCAGGCGCTTCAGGTGCTGGTATTCGCGGTTGAGCTTCTGGTACCGTGCCTGTCCGCCCTTGTCAAAGTCGAACGACGATATCGCCCGCTCGACTTCGCCCAGCCGGGCCGCGGAATTGGCAATGTAGGTAGATAAGTCCATGTGCGGGACCGGTCCGGTTAGGGTCCATGCCTGGTGGCCGGCCGGGGCTGGCCGGCAGCCAAAAAAAGGGCGGCTCCGCCGTGAAGCAGAAGCCACCCGTTGCCATGCCGTGCCGGACCAATTACTTCTTGGCGGCGTAACGGCGGCGGAAGGCGTCAACGCGGCCTTCCGTGTCAACCAGCTTCTGCTTGCCCGTGAAGAACGGATGGCATTTCGAGCAGATGCCGACGCTGACCTTCGCGGTCAGCGACTCGACCTCGAACTGGTTGCCGCAGGCGCAGCTGACCGTGCATTTCTGGTATTTGGGGTGCAGGTTCTCTTTCATGGTGTTTCCTCTTGAAGTCACGATGACGTTTCGATGTGAAAACTTCTGGAATGAAAGCCGTTGATCAGATTTCCGCCAGGGCGGCCTTGCGGCTGAGCCGGACCCGTCCGCGGTCGTCGATGTCGATGACCTTGACGGTGATCTGGTCGCCGAGCGAGCAGATTTCCTCGACCTTGCCGATGCGGTAGTCCGCCATCTCGGAGATGTGGACCAGCCCTTCCTGGCCAGGCATGAATTCGACAAAGGCGCCGAAATCCTTGATGGACTTCACGATGCCGCGGTAGACCTTGCCGATCTCGACTTCGCTGGTGCAGGCTTCGACCAGGTTCTTCGCATTTTCCATGCTGGGGCCGTTGGCGGCGAAAATCTTGACCGTGCCGTCGTCCTCGACGTCGATCTGTGCGCCGGTCGAATCGACAATGCCGCGGATGTTCTTGCCGCCGGGGCCGATCAGGGCGCCGATCTTCTCCGGATTGATCTTCAACACGAACATCTGCGGAGCATAGGGGCTGAGCGAGGCGCGCGGCTTGTCCAGGCAGGCGGCCATGATGGCGCGGATTTTGGCCCGGGCGGCCTTGTTGCGGAGCAGGGCCTCGTACATGCCGTCCAGCTCCAGCCCGGCGATTTTCAGATCCAGCTGGAAGCCGGTGATGCCCTTGCGGGTGCCCGCGACCTTGAAGT
>CAYOUR010000026.1:15343-24526 GCA_964407145.1 uncultured Lentisphaeraceae bacterium
GTCCATGTCGCCGTAATGATCTTCGGAGCCAAGGATGTCCGTCAGGAATTCGCGGCGTCCGGGCGCCGTCACCAGGCCGACGGAGATGCCGACGACCGCGTCGCTGATCGGCACGCCCGCGTCCATCAGGGCCAGGCTGGAGCCGCAGACCGTGGCCATCGAGGAAGAGCCGTTCGAACCGAGAATCTCGGAGGTGACCCGGAGCGTGTAGGGGTAGTCCTTGGGCAGGGCGCCCTCGATCGACCGTTCCGCCAGCGCGCCGTGGCCGATCTCACGCCGGCCCGTGGAGCCGTACCGGCCGACTTCGCCCGTGCTGAAGTTCGGGAAGTTGTAGTGCAACATGAAATTCTTCTTGTCGGGACCGCCGGTGATGACGTCAAAGTCCTGGGCGTCGCCGCTGGAGGCCAGGGTGGCCGTCACCAGCGCCTGGGTGTCGCCGCGCTTGAACAGGGCGCTGCCATGGACGCGCGGCAGGATGCCGACTTCGCAGGTGATCTCGCGCAGGTCGTCGACTTGGCGGCCATCCTGGCGTCGGCCCTGGTTCAGGACCTGGCCGCGGATGGCCTTCTCCAGCAGAATCTCCCAGACCAGTTTGAAGTCCGGCGCCGTGCCGTCGGCCGCCGTGAATTGGTCCTTCAGGGCCAGTTCGAGTTCCGCGCGCAGGGCGTCCTGCTGGGCCTGGCGCTGCAGCTTGTCCGGCGCCGAGCAGGCCGCGGTCAGGCGGTCACCGCACAGGGCCTCGGCCGCGGCCAGAAAATCGGCCGGGGGCAGATGCGGCGTGAACGAGAGCTTGGGCTTGTTGACGCGTGCCGCGAGGTCAAGCTGCACGTCGATCTGCTTCCGGACCACGCCATCGGCAAAGGCCAGGGCGTCTCGCAGGTCTTCCTCGCTGATTTCGCTCGCCCGGCCTTCGATCATGATGGTCTTGCCGGCGGTGCCGGCGTAGACCAGGTCGATGTCGCTGGCGGCCATTTCCGAATGGGTCGGGTTGGCGATGAATTCGCCGTTGACCCGTCCGACCCGGACGGCGCCGACCGGACCGCGGAACGGTATGTCGGAGACCATCAGGGCCACCGAGGCGCCGAGGATGCTCAGCACGTCGGATTCGTTTTCACCGTCGGCACTGAGCAGTGTCGAGACGACCTGCACCTCGTTGATGAACCCTTCGGGAAACAGGGGGCGCAGGGGGCGGTCCGTCATCCGGGCCGTCAGAATCTCCTTCTCGGTCGGCCGGCCTTCGCGCTTGAAGTAGCCGCCGGGGATTTTGCCTGCCGCGGCAAAGCGTTCGCGGTATTCGACCTGCAGTGGGAAGAAGTCGATGCCGGGGCGTGGTTCGGCGCAGCAGATGGCCACCAGCACGATCGTGTCGCCTTGACGCACGGTCACCGAGCCGTTGCACAGCAGCGCCAGCTTGCCAGTCTCAATCTCAAGATGACGGCCGCCACCCAAATCCATGGTTGCTTTCTCAATACTCATTTTTTTTCCTCAATTCAAATCCCTGAAGATGGTTCCCGCCGGGCGAAGGGATGTCGCGGCTGCGGGGGGACGCAAAGCATGAGGCAGGGGTCTTGAGGGGACGGGCTCGACATCTGTCGCTGATGACCGGACCGTTGCGGAATTGCGGCATAAATCCTCGACCTGGCAGGCAAACTGCCGAGGCCGAGGGCTTATGCCGACCAATTCCACAATGACCCAGGCAAATGTCGCAGGATTGGCCGGTCGGATGACTCAATTCCCCCATGCATGCCATGCTCATGACGCCGCGGAGTCACGGTGACCCGCGGTCGAACGGCGCCGGCCAGCCCGGCAGGCCTTGCCTCGGACTGGCCGACTGCCAGGACAGACTTAACGGCGCAGGCCGAGACGCTTGATCAGCGTGCTGTACCGCTCGTAGTCTTCATCCATCAGATAAGACAGCAGCCGACGACGGCGGTTGACCAGGGCGACCAGGCCGCGACGCGTGCTGAAGTCCTTCTTGTGGACCTTCATGTGCTCGGTCAACTCGTTGATGCGATACGTGTTCAGAGCAATCTGAACTTCGCAGGAGCCGACGTCGTTTTCGGAGCGCTGATACTCTTTGATCAGCCGAGCTTTCGTTTCTTTGTCCATAATGCTGGGGTTCCCATGTCGGTTCGCGTGCCACCAAATCATACTGGGACGAGCGTCCCACATGCCGTTATGATCCAGTCATACCATAAGCACGAAAATCTGACGAATTAAATAACATAGCCCCTTTTTCCGGAATTGCCACCCGGTGAGTCCCAATTCGCCGTTCAGGGGAGCGGGCGACAGGCGACCGGGGACGGTGGCGGTGAGGGGCAAAGGCGTCCAGACCGGGAGGCTGCCGGGGCGCGTTCCGCAGCCGTTTCAACGATGCTTCCGGTCGATGGCGCGGTCGCGGGTGAAGTCCTCCGGGGAGGGCTGATGCATGGGTGGCAGGGGGGCACCGACCTGGATGATGCCGAACGTGATGTTGTCAGGCGCCCGCCGGGACAAGGCTTCGCGCATCAGCTCGTCGGCCTGGGCCGCTGCCGATAACTCGCGGCGGGACAGCAGGAAGCGCTTCAGAAAGTTGGGGCTCAGAACCTTGTAGAGCCCGTCCGTGCAGACCAGGAACAGGTCATTGGCCTGGACATTGACGGGGGTGCGTTCGATCTGACAGCCGGAGGCCATGCCGACGGCCTGGGTGAGCATGTCCCGGTAGGCCCGCGGCAGCTCGCTTTCGTGGACCCCGATTTCCACGGCCACGGTGTGGTCGCGCGTCAGCGGGGCGAGCGCGCCGTCGCGCAGGCGGTAAATCCGGCTGTCGCCGACATGCAGGGCCACGGCCTCGTCCGGATACCATGGATTGAACAGCAGCACGGCCACGGTCGTGCCGCAGCTGTTGAGCAGGTGCGTTGCCGCATGCTCGGCAATGGTCTGGCTGGCCTGGGCAATGGCTCCGGTCATGGCGGCGACCCGCTCCTCGGGCGTGGCGTCCCCGGGCAGGTCGGCCAGGGCCGCCTGCAGGCTGGCAACGACCGCCTCGCTGGCGAATTCGCCGGCGGCCGCCCCGCCGACGCCATCCGCCACCGCGCAGAAGCCGGCGCCGGCGTCAAAGCCGCCGGCGTCCTCGTTTTTTTCCCGGACGTTGCCGATGTCGGTCAGCATCGCCATGCTCAGATGATTCCAGCGCATATCGTTCCTGAGGTGATGGTGATGGTCTTGGTCCTGGCCGCGGGGTCATTCCGGCTGAATGGCCCCTACTGGCGCACCACGGTGAGGAAATTCATGGCGAAGTCGTCTTCGCCGAGCAGGACTTTCTCCGCCGCTTCCAGGAAGGCCGCCGGCGTGTCCGGGGGCAGGGGCAGCTGGCGCGGGTCGAAAATCGGGGCGTCGAGGCCGCGGGCTTCGGCCAGCTGGAGGAAACGGACGTTGAGCAGTTGGCGCTCCGGCAGGCCAAAGGAGACGTTGCTGATGCCGCCGGTGATGTGCACCTCCGGGCCGCATTCCTCCCGCAGCATCCGGCAGGCGTCGAGAAAGCCGCGGCCGTGGCCCCCGTCGACCGCGACCGGCAGAACCAGGGGGTCGAGATACAGGGCGGGCATGGGCAGGCCGGCAGCCAACGCCTGCTTCAGAAGCGGCCGCAGCGCGTCAAGGCGGTCCGCCGCGCTGTTCGGAAGCTGGCCGCCGGCCGCGGAAACCACGGCGCCGCCGCCATGCTCCGCCGCCAGGTCCAGCACCTGCGGACGCTCCACGCTGGCGCTGTTCAGGATGAATGGCCGGCCGGCGGCATGGAGCGCCCGCGCCCCGGTCGCCAAAGTCGCCGCGGAGGACGAGTCTATCGCCAAGGGCAGCGATGTCCATCCGAGCACCTGGGCCAGGAGGAACGACATCGCCTCGCGGTTGCGCTCCGGGGACGAGCTGAATTCGTCGACATTGACGTCGATGACGCCGGCGCCGGCGCTTTCCTGGCGCCGCACCACATGCCGCAGGTACGCCAGCGCTTCCTGGTCGGAGGCCGTCATTGCCGCGGCGAGCGCGGCCGCGATGTGGCGGACCTTGTCGCCGTCATAGGCGGCTGGGACCGCGAAGGAGCCTGGCCTGCCACTCGTGGCCGTGGCCGCGGCCGCGGGGCCGTCCTGCCAAAGGACGCGAACGGCGCCGCCGTCGACCCGGCAGCGCGGACCGCCGCGTTTGAAGATGCGGCTGCAGTGCAGATTTTCACCGATGATGGTCAGCATGATGGTGTCTCCTGATGGATGCCGGCGCGGCGGCCAGGGTGTGGCCGCGGTTACTCCAGGGCGGCCAGGGCGATTTCGACCTTGCCGAAAGGCGCGCTGACCTGGACGCCGTGGACGCGGCCGCGGACGGCGGCGATGGCCTCGCGGGCGATGGCAATTCCGGTGGCGAGCTGCTCGTCGCTGGCCTCGCTCCGGCTCATCCGGGCGATGACGTGGTCAGGAACCACGACGCCCGGCACTTCGTTCTTCATGAACAGCGCATTGCGCAGGCTGGCCAGGGGCCAGATGCCGGCGATGACCGGCAGGCCGAGGTCGGCAACCGCGTCCAGAAACCGGAATAGCGCCTCCGGGTCGAACACCGGCTGGGTGGTGATGTAATCCGCTCCGGCCGCCGCCTTCTCCCGCAGGCGCCGGACTTCGCGGTCGAAGTCCAGGGCATTCGGGTCGGCGCCGACGCCGACGACCGCGGCGGTCGGCGGGGCGATTTTCTGGCCGCCCAGGTCGAGGCCGCGGTTGAGATGCTTCTGCAGCGATACCAGGCCGATGGAGTCAGTGTCAAAGACGCCTGAGGCGAAGCTGTAGCTGCCGAGCTTGGGCGGGTCGCCGGTGACCATGAGCAGATTGCGGATGCCGGCCGCGGCGCTGCCGAGCAGGTCCGCCTGCAGGCCGAGGTAGTTGCGGTCACGGCAGCAGACATGCAGCACCGGCTCGATGCCGGCCTGGTTCAGGATCAGTTCGGCGGTGATCAGCGGCGACAGGCGCGGGGCGGCCCGCGGGCCGTCCGGGATGTTGACGACGTCCACGCCGTTCTTTTGGCATTGGCTGGCCCGGGCGACAATCTGCGTCGTGTCCCATCCGCGGGGCGGTGTCAGCTCCACGGCCGTCACCCATTCTCCGAGCGCCAGCTTGCGCCCCAGCCGCGACCGCTCGGCCAGCGGCGTTTCCGGCACGGCGGCGGCCTTTTCGGCTTCGACTGGGGTGGCGGTCACGTGCGTCCTGGTCATCGGCTTGATGGCATTGGCCATCTCCCGGATGTGCTCCGGGGTCGTGCCGCAGCAGCCGCCGACGCCGCGGGCGCCCAGGTTGACGTAGCGCCGGGCATATTCCGTGAAGTATTCCGGTGAACACAGATACAGCTGCCGATGGTCGATGTTGCGGGGGGCGCCGGCGTTTGGTTGGATGATCAATGGCAGCCGGCAGGAGCGCACGGCGACTTCGACCACGGACAGCATCTGGTCCGGGCCAATGCAGCAGTTGAAGCCGATCGCCGCGGGAACCGGCCCGTCCGCGGGCGACCAGTCCAGCAGGCGGTGCCGGACTGCGGACTCGACGTCGCCGTCCGCCGGCACGGAATGCGACAGCACGAACGCCGCCGGCTGTCGCAGAGCGGCCACCGCCGCGCGTGCCTCCTGGGCGGCTTCCGGACTGGGCAAGGTCTCGAAGACGAGGAAATCCACGCCGCCTTCGACCAGGGCCGCGGCCTGTTCGGCGAGGTGCCGGATGCGTTCTTCCGCCGTGCAGCCGAGGGTGTGCAGCGGCCCCAGCGACCCGGCGACCAGCAGTGGCCGGCCGGCCTGGTCCGCGGCGGCCCGGGCCAGGCGCGCAGCGGCGAGGTTGATGGCCGCGACCTGCTCGGCCAGGCCGAACTGCGTCAGGCTGAGGCGATTGGCGCCAAATGAATTGGTGGTCAGGACGTCGGCGCCGGCGGCTGCATAGCTGCGATGGATGTCCGTGATCATGCCCGGTTCGGACAGGCAGAGTTCGTCGTAGCAGCGATTGGTGAAAACGTGCCGCTGGTAGATTTCCGTGCCCATGGCGCCGTCAAACACCAGCAAGGCACGGCGCAGGGCGTCGCCCAGTTCTTTCTCTGTCATCATGATCATATACCTCGTCAATCCCCGCCGGCGCCGGCGCCCGGGACGGAAAAACAACAGCAGCTGGCCCCAGTTTCAGCGCCAGGGCCGGAGGAATCGGCCATGGCGATTCACCGACTATGGCCGCGGAAACGCAACGGCGCAGACAAGCCCGTCGCAAAGGGTCTTCTTTCATGTCTTCATAGCTTGATAATATAGCGTTCTTCACTGACAAAAGCCATTTCATGTGTTATAGTTCTTGCAACCGGGCCGGGAACCGGGCCGGAAATCCCCCGTTCCGTTCATTCCATTTTCATCTGGCAAGACAAAAGGATTGACATCATGACGGAAGCTTCATCCTGGGTGCTTACGGACACCGCCAACCGCATCTATGTCGAGCAATGCGCCGTGACGCCGGCCAGCCTGAATCTGCCGGAGGCCGCCGGGTCGTGGTCGGTCAGCAAAAGCCGGCTCCGGGGCGGCCTGGCCGACGGCGTCGACGTTGTCGAGATCAACAACGGCCGCCTGGCCTTCACGGTCCTGCTCTCCCGCGGCATGGGCCTGTGGAAGGGAACCTGCGGCGATTGCACCATCGGTTGGGATTCCCCGGCCCGCGGGCCGGTCAACCCCATGTTCGTCAACCTCCTGGAGCAGGGCGGACTGGGATGGCTCAAGGGCTTTGACGAATGCATCGTCAGATGCGGACTCAATTCCAACGGCGCGCCCGGCGTCGACCGCGTCCGCGACAACAATGGCAACCTCTCCGAAGTCATGCTCAACCTGCATGGCTACATCGCCAATCTGCCGGCCCGCTATGCGGAGCTGCGGATCATCCCCGGCAAGCGCCCGAAAATCGTCCTCACCGGCATCGTCGAGGAGGCGCGCTGCTTCTGCCCGCAGTATCGGCTGACGACCACCTATGTGACGGAAGTGGGCTCGAACCGCGTCGACCTCCGCGACGAGGTGGAGAATTTCGCGGATTCGCCGGTTGAATTCCAGATGCTGTACCATTGCAACTTCGGCCCGCCGTTCCTGGACGGCGGCGCCCGGCTGGTCTCGCCGTCGCTGGAGGTCGCGCCCCGCGACCCGCGCGCGGCCGAGGACATCTCGACCTGGAATATCTACCGGGCCCCCGAGCCCGGCTATGTCGAACAGGGCAACTACCATGACATCGCCGCCGCGGCGGACGGTTCGACGCTGGCCATGCTCCGCAACCGCCGCGCCACCCGCGGTGTGACCATGCGCTGGAACAAGAAACAGCTGCCCTGCTTCTGCCAATGGAAGCACACGGCCGGACCGAACGAGGGGTATGTGACCGGCATGGAGCCGGCGACCAATTACCCGAACCTGAAGTCCTTCGAACGTGAACGCGGCCGCGTCATCACCCTCGCACCCGGACAGCGCTATGCCATCGACCTGGCCATGGAAATCCAGGAAAACCAGGAACAGGTCGCGGCCATCGAAGCCGAAGTCGCGGGGCTGCTGAAGCGGAAAAAGACGGTCGTCCATCCCCAGCCCGTGGCCAAGTGGTCACCCGGCGCCTGAGCCAGAGACCGCGCCGGCCGAATGCCGCCTGAGCCGGCGCCGGCAGTGGCCGGCAGACTGTGTTCGGCTGACGCCGCCAGGCTACCTGCTCAGACCGGCCTGGATGGCCGCCTGCGGGGTCGGGCGGCCATCCAGGCCATTGCACCTTATCCGAAGCCATCCCAATTCGTCCTTCCCGGTTCGGCATCCCATGGTTTGGGTCTTCCGCCGGCTTTCTGACGGCAATCCCTCATGACATCATCCACTCAGACCCTGGAAACGCGCTTCTTTGTCGTCTACATGGCGTTGTTTGCGCCGTTTGCGGTTCTGACTCCCTATCTGCAGCAGTTGCTGCATCTCTACGGTTTCCGCCATGACCAGATTGGCTACATACAGGGCGCCGTGGAATTGACGGCCGTGCTGGCGCCGCCGTTCTGGGGGCTTCTCAGCGACCGCCTCCGTTCGCCGCGCGGCATCCTGGCCCTGACCATCCTCCTGGCGCTGCCGGCCTTCATGCTTTTCTCCCCGGGCCTGACCACGCCGGCGGCGATGCTGATCGCCTTCCTGTTCGGTTTTTTCTGCAAACCGTCGATTCCGCTGACCGACGGCATGACCTTTGCCTATTTCCAGCGCCTGGGTGGTGACTACGGCCACGTCCGCATTGGCGGAACCATCTCCTTCATTGCCTGTTGCCTGGTGTTCGAACGGTTTGTCCGCATCGGCGACGATCCGACGGGCCAGCGCATCACCACGACCTTTGCCGTGCTGCTGGGGGTTCAGGCCTGCAGCCTGCTCCTGTTGCCGGCCGCCAGGAAGCGGCCGACCACTGCGGCGCCTGACCCGACAAGCCCCGGCCCCGATCGCGCCGGTGGCCACGAAGCGCTCCGGCTTTTTCTCCAGCCGGGTTTTATCGCCTTCATGCTCGCCGGATTCCTGGCCCGATTTGCCATGATGAGCTACTACAGTTTTTTCTCGCGCTACCTGAACGAGGTCTATGATTTCCGCCAGGTCGGCTACATCTGGCTCCTCGGTTCAGTCTGCGAATTCCCGCTGATTTTCTGGAGCCGGCGCATCATGGCGCGCATCGGCGTGCGCAATCTCTTCGCCCTTGGACTGCTGGGGACCGTAGTCCGGCTCCTCGGCTTTGGAATCCCCGGCAGTCTGTGGACGGTCATTGCCATGCAGCCCCTGCACATGCTCACCTTCGGCGCCTTCCACTGCGCCTCCGTGACCTACGTCAGCCGCAGCTTCCCCAACCGGCTCCAGGGCAGCGCCCAGGGCATCTGCTTCGCCGTCACCGTCGGCCTGGGCAGCTTCCTGGGCAGCGCCGTCGGCGGCGTCGTCCTCGAACACTGGGGCTATGTCACGCTCTATCTGAGCTTCGCCGCCCTCGCCGCCGTCGCCTTCCTGGTCTGCATTCTTTTCGTCCCCAAACTGGAGAAACAGACTCCCTGACACTATATTAAGCACATCGCCGAAAAGAACCTTCCCTTAACCAGAGCTGGAAGCTCTGGCTACCCTCGAACCAGAGCTTGAAGCTCTGGCTGCCTTTGAACCCCTGACACTATGAGCTTGAAGCTCTG
>CAYOUR010000027.1:0-16211 GCA_964407145.1 uncultured Lentisphaeraceae bacterium
CCCGGGAAAAGATCATCAGCACTGGCGTCGGCAATGGCCTGGCGGTTCCGCACCCGCGCGACCCGATCACCACTCTCCGGGCGCCGGGTTGCGTCATCGTTGGCCGTTCCGCCAAAGGCCTTGACTTCGGCGCCGTCGACAAGAAGAAAGTCCACCTGTTCTTTTTCCAGTGCAGTCAAAGCATTGAACTGCACCTTCACCTGATGGGGCGCATCGCGACCCTGCTCCGGGATGAGGCGTGCGTCAAGACCTGCCGGAATGCCAAAGCCGGCGAGGAAGTGATCGCGGCCGTCATGGAGCACGAACGCCGCGAATTCCTGACTCACGGCGAAGACGATAACTGAGACGGCACGGCCTGTACCCGCAAACGGCGGCGCCGCCGCCTTGGGCAGACGAGGCCGGAGTATTTGATACATAAAGGCCCGGAAGGCAACCAAGGTTGCCTTCCGGGCCTGTTCCATGCCGCAGGGCGTCTCGCGATCGCTATGGCGCGGTTTTCTCGTCGAGCGTGGCCATGTGCCCTAAGCCTAAGCCTTTATTGTTCATCGGTCATCGTCAGCCGGGCCGGTGGTGGAGCCATCGATTTCGGGCATGATGCCCCGGTTGTGTTTGGCAATGACTTCCGCCTTGGCGTCATAGCCTTCGACGTCGATATTCACCATCTTGATCTGTTCGGCGATGCCCAGCTTGCCCTCCAGCTCACGGTAAATCCGTTCCCGCAGCGTCTTGCGCAGGGTCACCAGGTCGGTTTCCGGAAGCACATTCAAAAACAGATCCAGGGTAAGGCCGTTGCGGGTGTTCTTCAGCACGATGCTGTTGAGGTCCAACTGCGGATAATCGGCCACGATGCGCTGCAGAAACGACCGTACGGCTGTGCTGTGGATGTTGAACTGGCCGTTCTCGCCGTCCGCAATGCGGATGACCTTGCACGTCCCCGTGCCCTTCATGCACAGATAGACAACCAATCCGATGATCAGCATCAGCGCCAGGCCGGTCAGCAGGCCGGTCGTAAATCCCTCCAGCTGGAATACGTCGCAGCCGGGAAACCATGAACAGGATGCTGCCTTCGCCAATGGGATGACCATGTCTGACTCCTTTGCTGAGATGCCGGTGTCCGCGCCAACCGCCAGTCCGGCGTTTTTAGAGGTCTTCCGAACGGCGCCTTGCCCAGGGTGGCCACGGTCAGCCTGGCTGTCGGGGGGGCGCCAACGTTATTTGTCTTCGCTGGCCAGGGTCTCAACCGTGGGCGCATTTTCCGGAGAATCGTCATAATCCTCCAGTTCCGCAATATTGACGTTGACCTTGGTCACCTCGTAGCCGGTCAATTCCTTGACCTTCTCCCTGACGATGGTCTGCACGGCCTGGGAGACCTCCGGAATGATGGCGCCAAACTGCAGAATCAGCGTCAAGGTGATTTCGGCCCCCGTCTCCTGCAGGTCGATGGCTATGCTGCGTTCGTAGCTGCGGCGGCTCAGGATGTCCGCCAGCCCGTCCATGATGCTCTGACTGGCAAAGCGAACCACGCCTTCCACGCCCAGCGTGTACTTCCGGACAATCGCGGCAATGACGTTGTTGGAAATCTGGATGTAGCCGTTCTCCTCGTCGGAATTGATCGGGACAACGGTGACATTCATCGGGTTATGGGCTTCTTTTTCCGGTTTCATAGGTCGCCTCCTTCGCTTGCTTCGGCCTTGCTTGGTTCCCTTCCGCCGGAGCGGAATCACCGACTGGCTTCTTTCAGCACTATACAGTATAATCCGCGGCCGGCGGTTTGTCAAGTCCCCGCCGCCATTCGTTTTTCGATGAAGCGGGTGGAGTAGCCGCCGTCGACAAAGCCGTCGCAGCTGAGGAGTTCCTCAATGAAGCCGCAGTTGGTCGTGATGCCCTCAACCAGGAATTCGCTGAGCGCCCGCCGGGCCTTGGCCAGAGCGGCCGGCCGGTTTTCGGCATGCACGATCAGCTTGCCCAGCAGGCTGTCATAATAGGGCGGAACCGTGTACCCGGAGTACAAATGGCTGTCTACCCGGACGCCCGGGCCGCCTGGCGCCGAGTAGAACGATACCAGGCCGGGGCAGGGCGCGAAGTCGCGCTCCGGCGCCTCGGCGTTGATGCGCACTTCCAGGGCATGGCCGTTGCAGACAACCTGGCGCTGGGAATAGCCCAGAGGCTCGCCCAGAGCCACCCGTATCTGCTCACGGACCAAATCAATGCCGGTCACCATTTCGGTCACCGGATGCTCGACCTGAATGCGCGTGTTCATCTCCATGAAGTAAAACGACCCGTCCTCATCCAGCAGGAATTCGATGGTGCCGACGCCTTCATACTGCACGGCCGCACAGGCGCGCAACGCCGTCTCGCACATCTTCTCGCGGGTCGCCTGGTCCAGGCGCGGACACGGCGTCTCCTCGATCAGCTTCTGGTGGCGGCGCTGCATGCTGCAGTCGCGTTCGCCCAGGTGGATGGCGTTGCCCTCGCGGTCGGCCAGAATCTGGATTTCGACGTGCTTCGGGTTGACCAGGAACTTCTCCATGTAGAGGTCGCCGGAGCCGAAGGCCGCCCGGGCCTCGCGCTGCGCATTGTTGAAGCAGGACTCCATGTCGGCGTCGGTGTCCACCCGGCGCATGCCCTTGCCGCCGCCGCCGGCGGAGGCCTTGAGCAGCACCGGATAGCCGATCTGGGCCGCGTAGGCCCGGGCCTCGGACAACGTGTTGATCAGCCCGGCGCTGCCCGGCACCACCGGCACGCCGGCTTCGCGCATCAGCTCCCGGGCCGTCGTCTTGTTGCCCATCGACCGGATCGAACGCGGCGATGGGCCGATGAAGCGAAGCCCGCAGGCCCCGCAGATTTCGGCAAAATGCGAATTCTCCGACATGAAGCCGTAGCCGGGGTGGATGGCGGCGGCGCCGCTCAGCGTCGCCGCCGAGATGATGCGGTCGATCTTCAGGTAGCTGTCCCGGGCGGGGCCGGGGCCGATGCAGATCGCCTCGTCGGCCAGCATGACCGGCAGGGACTGGCGGTCCGCCGTCGAATAGCAGATGACACTGCGCAAACCGAGTTCGCGACAGGCGCGGATGACCCGCAGCGCAATTTCGCCGCGGTTGGCAATGAGGATTTTGGGGGGTGCTGCCATCGGCCTTATTCCGTGATCTCGAACAGGGCCTGGCCGAATTCCACCGGGGAGCCATTTTTCACCAGGACTTTGGCGATGACGCAAGGACGCTCGGCCTTGATTTCATTCATGACTTTCATGGCCTCGACGATGCACAGGACGTCGCCCGGCTTGACTTTGCTGCCGGCGCTGACGTACGGCATGGCCTCCGGCGACGGCGCGGAATAGAACGTGCCGACCAGCGGCGAGGAGATGACTTCCGCCGCCGGAGCCGGAGCGACGGCCGGAGCCTGGACGACGGCCGGGGCGGCCGGAGCACCGCTCGGGCAGCCGGCGCTCCCGGCTGCGGCCTCGGCACCGGCCAGACCCCGTGAAGGCGGGGCCGAGGCCCGGGCCAGATGCAGCTTGACCTGATCCTGTTCCAGGCTCAGCTCGGTCAGGCCGTGCTGAGTCATGATCTCCGCCAGCCGGTTGATCGTCTTGACATCCATGGTGCTTGATCTCCTTCAAAGATGGTTTCAGCCGGATGGACCGGCTTCATTGGCGCTGTAACAATTCCCCGTATTCACGCGATTTCAGCCAGTGCACCAGCGCTCGCAGCCCCCAGACATAGCTGGCCGCGCCGAAGCCGGCCACCATGCCGATGCAGACAGCGCCCAGCAGCGACTGGTGCCGGAACGATTCACGGGCCATGATGTTGCTCAGATGCACTTCGCAGGTCGGCAGGCCGGTGCCGGCAATCGCATCCCGGAGGGCGATGCTGGTATGCGTGTACGCGCCGGCGTTGATGACCAGGCCGTCGTACGCCCCGGGCGCCTCGCCAATCCAGTCGAGCAGCTGGCCTTCGTGGTTGCTTTGCCGGCATTCCACCGTGATTCCCAGTTCATCACCGGCCTGACGCAGGGTCGCCTCCACGTCCGCCAGGGTCGCCCGGCCATATACCTCCGGTTCACGAGTGCCCAGAAGCTGCAGGTTCGGACCATTCAGGACGAGTATCCGCATGTGTTTTCGCATGAACAGGCCTTTCTCTGGCCGGCCCGCTGGTTTCGACCGGGATGGTCACCGACCGGATTTCGAGTCAAGCCAATTAATATAATCGTCTCGACAGGATTTGTCTATCTGCCGCGTCGAGCCTTGAGGCGTTCGCTGGCCGCTCGCAGGACCGCACGGTCCGCCTCGGTCAGTTGATCGTAGCCGACCTGGGCCAGTTTGTCCAGGACGCGGTTGGTCTCCCGGGAGAGCTCGTCATCGGCAAGACCGCCGTTGCCGCCGTTGCCGCCGACCTTTCGGAACGACCGTCGTCGGCGCCAGCGCTGCCAGGCGCCGACAACTCCTGATAGGAACGACTCTCGCGGGGTGTCGCCACGCATCCGGCGCATGTACAGGAAGCCGCCAAGCGCGCCGCCCAGGTGGGCGAGGTGGGCAATTGAACTGTGCTGGTCAAAGGACTGCCAGACCTCGATGGCGGCGTAGCAGATGACCATGGTGCGCAATTTCATGACCACCGGCGGGAAGAGCAGGGCGACCCGGGCGTTGGGGAAGGCCATGGCCGCGGCGACCAGGATGCCGAACACCGAGCCGCTGGCGCCGACCACCCCGCCGAAGACCCGAACCAGGTCGTAGGTCTGAAGCAGGTGGTCAAGCTCGGCGGCGTCCAGCGGCCGGGTCTGCCAGGCCCTGCTGTTGCCGGCGACTTCCGCCAGGACGGGGGCCGACCAGTTGGCGGCCAGCCAGGCCACCCCTCCCAGCAGGCCGCTGACCAGGTACAGGTTGAGGAAGCGCCGGGAGCCGAGTTGCCGCTCGACGGGCCGGCCGAAGATGTACAGCCCCCACATGTTGAAGAGGATGTGCATGAATCCGCCGTGCGCGAACATGTAGCTTCCCAGGCGCCACAGCTCCCCGTGCCGGATGTAGTACGGGTGCAGCACCAGCAGGTCCTGAAACGCCTGCCCGGCCGGACCCACCCGGCTGAACAGAAAAATGATGACGTTCAGCCAGATCAGCGGCTTCAGCACCGACCCCTCCGAATGGAGTATCCGGCGGTAGTCGCTGGAGCCGTAGTAGTCTCGATCAGATAACATGTCGTGGTCTCTTGATGATGGGGACGCCGCCGCCGCGAATGCATTCCCGTTGCCAGAACCGGCCGCGGAGGCTCGCGGCCGGGCGGCTCGGGTACAGGCGCACCGGCGGCGACCGCCGCGTTTGCCGTGGCCTGGCTGGTGGCCGCCGGTTCAGTGCAGCATGACCTGACCGCCGGTCACCGGGATGGCCTGGCCGGTCTCATAGGCCTGCTCGACGCAGTACATGATCGCCCGGGCGACATCGACCGGCAGACAGCCGCGCCGCATCGGGACCTTGTCCTCATAGAATTTCCTGACGTCGGCCACGGTGGCGGCGCCAGGCACCTTCCCGGTGGCGAGGTACTGCACAAACAGCCCTTTTTCCGGATGGCTCCAGAGCGGGCCGTCGTAATAGTTCCCCGGACAGACGCTGTTGACCTTGATCCGGTCCTCCACCAGCTCCTTGGCAAAGCTCTGGGTCAGGCCGATCGTGCCGAACTTGGAGCCGGCATAGGCGCCGTTCCGGTTGCTGCCCTCCAGGCCGCTTTTGGAATTGACCTGGACGATGTCGGACCAGGCGCCCTCGCCGTCGACAATCTGACGGGACATCACCTGCGCCGCATGCTTGACACACAGGAAGTAGCCCGTGTAGTTGATGTCGGTCACAAAATCCCAGTCCTGGCGGGTCATGGCCTTGACTGAGCCGGCCCGGAGCACACCGGCATTGGCGACCAGGAGGTCCAGGCCGCCGAAGCGCCGGGTGACTTCCCCGATCATCGCGGCCACGGAATCCTCGTCGGCAATGTTGACGCACACGGCCGAGGCGCAGCTCCGGCCATGCTCCCCGCACAGCCCGGCCGCCGCTTCGCGCGCGCCCTCCAGATTCATGTCCGCCAGCACGATGAGGCCGCCTTCCGCAGCCAGGCATCCGGCAATCCCCAGCCCGAAGCCCTGTGCGCCTCCCGTGACGACGCAGACCTTGCCGGCCAGACGGCGGCTGGACTGGCCGGCCACGCTGACCTGCCGCCGGTAGGATTCGACCTCCCAATGCTCAATGAATTCATGCTCCGCCGTCGTCAGATAGCGCGGGCCGCCAAAGGCCGCGGTCAGGCGCTCGACCAGCAGGGCGTTCTCCAACGCCTGCAGCGTGCCTTCGGCCTCGGCTGGCGTCGCCCCGGCCGTGAACAGCCCTGCCTCCGGCAGCGAGAGTACCTTGGGCAGATACCCGCGCGCGGCCTGGAAGGCGGCCAGGCTGGCGCCCGAGCCGTCGCCGCTGTAGGCATAACTCCTGGCATAGACGATGTGGTCCGGCGTCAGTGGGCCGGCAAAGGGCGTTCCCAGGCCGGCACTGCGCACAATCGCCCGTGTGCCACGGCCGCGGTCGCCCAGAAGCGTGCGCAGGGCCGGAGCCGCCGCCAGGACGGCGGGCAGAGGCGCCTCGCCGGCCAGGGCCGGCGCTGACGCGTCCAGGCCGGCGGCCGCGCAGACGCCGCGCAGCGTCGCCTGCAGCGTCTCGTAGAGTCGGACGATCCCGTCCTCGTCGTCGGCGCCGACAAAGACGCCGTGATTCTGCAGGAAGATCACCTGTGGCTGGCGGCCGTCGGGGCCGGTGGCCGCGTCCAGGGCCGCCTTGACCCGCGTCGCCAGGGTGTAGCCCGGGTCGCAATAGTCAACCCATACGGCTTCGGGAAACAGGCGTTTGCAGGCCGCCGCACCATCCCGGCCGCAAGTCATGGCGTTGACCAGGGCCGGGTGCAGGTGCACCACGTAGCGCCAGGAGATGGCCTCATGCAACGGCGCCTCCACCGATGGCCGGCCGGCGCCCGGAGGGCAGACCGACGCCTCAAGGTGACATTTGGCGGCCTGTTCCCGGGCCGTGACCTCGGTCGGCATCGGTTCCGTGAAAATCCGGCGCAGCCGGGTCCGGTCCAGCGGCAGGAACTGGTCCGGCCGGATGGTCGCCAGCGCCGCCCCGCTGGGCTTGATGTAAAGCCAGTCGTCATTCTTGACCGAGGTGTTGCCGCCGCCTAAAAAAACATAGGCGGGGTCCGAGCCGTACCGCCGGGATAAGGCGGCGATGACCTTGAGTTCGTTTTCCATGTGCTTGTCTGCCTTCTCTGAATGAATCGGCGGCGCTGGAAAAGCGCCGTCACGCGGAACCAGCCCGGCCTGCACGGCGCGGTCAGCGGTCGCCGTGCAGGAGCCCGTCAGGCTGCCCCGTCGCCGCTGTGTTTTTTTGCCGGGGCGTCAATGGCCACGCTGAGTTGCGGGGGCTGTCCGCCCCCCCGCGTTCGTGGCCGCCCGTCTCGGGACGTTGCGCCCACTGTGTGTGACCGGCGTGCCGGCGGTGCCGCTGTTCGTGGCGTCTTGGGCTGCGGCGGCTGTCGTTCCAGCGTCCCGCGGCCGACCCCTGATGACCGCACTACCGGTTGATTTTGACCCCTTTGCGTTGAAAGGTCGGAATGTCATAGTTCTGGCCATGATACTGGCTTGGATTGTCCGCGCAGAAGATTCCCAACGACATCTCAGCCAGCTCCAGGCTGAGCTGCTCAAGGCCGCCGCGGCCGGGTGCTTCAGCGCCTTTGCCTGGGGTTTTCGCCGTTGTCGGCAGCATCGGCGCCAGCACCCCGCGGGTGCACTCCAGCAGCCATCGCGCCGCGGCCTTGTCAAGCTCGGGCGCTGCCTGGTCCGGCAGGCAGGTTGCAAGCAGATCCAGGTCCAAACCGATGGCCAGGTCCGATTCTTCAAGCAGGTCAGCGTAGGCCGAGTCGGCCGCCTGGCGTGCGTCGGTGTCTGACTGGCTGAAAGGCAGGGTGACCACGGCCAGGCAAGGCTTCGACTGCTCGCGGCAGCGCCGCGCCACCGCCAGCAGCGCCTCCTCCACGCCGCCGCCAAGGTCGGCTGTCAGCACCACCAGGCGACCGCGTCGGATGATTTGACTCAGCTGTTCTCCGGATGGTTCCAGAATCTCAGACAGCTGCAGATGCTCATGCGCCGCCCCGCCGTCCGGCAGATCCCCGCCTGCCAGCACCAGCGTCGCCCCGAAGCCGGCCCGCGATTGGCGGAGACTCTCCGCCGCCCGTCGGCCGCCAGGGCCAAAGCCAATGATCATCAGATGCTTCTGTTCTTCCATGAATATGCCCCAAAACGCCCCGTCCCGGCCATGACTACCAATTGACCAGAACCCGGAAAAATTGTTTGACCAGTTTCAGTGAGTCGCCCAGCCGTGACGGCTCGAGGTCACGTTCGTGCTGCACCCGCAGGTCGCGCTGGCCACAGCGCAGGAGGCCGATGGCCGTCATGAAGCCGGGAGCAGTGACCACCGCGGCCGGCCCGCTGGCCTGGTAGGGCCGGGCCAGCGAAACCGGGTGCTGCAGCACCTCCCGCGCGATCTCTACAACGCCGGGAATGCGGGCGCCGCCGCCGGACAGGAGGACTTCGCCCTTCACCCAGTGCCAGGCGCGGCTTGCGGCCAGGTCCTGGCGCAGCAGTTCAAACAGCTCCCGCAGGCGCAGGGCGACGACTTGCTCAATGCCGTCGGCCGGAATGGCACGCCCTTTCCGGGTCCTGTCCAGGCAGACCTGCCGGCCTTGCCCGCCGCCTTGCGGCCAGGCGCTGCAGCCAAGCGTGCCCAGTTCGCGGACCAGCTTCCGCCCCGCCTCTATCGTGATCTGGAAGGCGATGGACAGGTCATTCGCGATCTGCTCGCAGCCAATCGTGTATTGCCCGCACTGCAGGCAGCCCAGCGAGGTCAGGACTGAGTACGACGTGGTGCCGGCCCCCAGGTCGATTGACAAGCGGCCGTCCGACAAGTCCTCGCCCCGCAGCGAAGCGCAGCCAATGACCAGCGGCGTGTAAATGGCCGCCGCCGCCCGCGTCCCCAGGGCGTCAGCCACCACGCCGCAGACCGTGTTGATCCGCTGGCGATTCCCCAACACGTACTGCAGCTCGACCTCCAGGCTCGAGGAGCCCTGGCCAATGGCGTTCAACAGCTCGCGGCCGTCATCCAGGCGGTGGAACCGCATGTAGCTGTGCAGGGGGACCTGGTCGTCCGGAATCGCAATGCTGTTCGCCAGATTCGCGGCCGCCACCATGTCGTCCTCCGAAACCCGGCCGCCCGAACCACGTACGTCGACCCGGCCGATGTTGTTCTGGATGCGCAGATGACGGCCAGACAAGGCCAGGAAAACCGGGTGACGGCTGATGTCCAGGCCGGACGCCTCCTCGGCCTGGCTCATGGTCCGGCGAAGCTGTTCCAGGACAAAGCGCGCATCAGTGATTTCCCCTTTGCACATCTTCAGGGACGGCGATTCGCCCTGGCCGAGAACCCGCAGCGAACCGTCGTCCAGAAATTCGCCGGTCAGCACCTTGATCGAGTGCGTGCCGATGTCAATGCCGGTGTAAATTTCGCTTTCTTTCCTGTTCATGTCTTCCTCTGACGGCGCCCCCCGGAAATATTGCCCGCTCCATGCGCCGGGCATGCCTATAAACTTAAAGGCCGGATGCCATCATGCAAGGCCGGAACCTGAAATCTGCTTTGCCCCCGGCATACTTTTTTTTGCCGGAACCGGTGCTATAGTATATTTTGTCACAACGTCATCTGCACGACCTGACTGTCAACTTGAACCGGATGGTGCCGAAGCATGAAAACCGCGTATGAACTCGCCATGGAAAGACTTGGCGGTAAAACCACTTCCTACACCGAAGAACAGAAGAAACAGCTGGCCGAAGTCGATTCACTCTATGAATCAAAAATCGTCCAGGCGCGGTTCGATGCCCAGGACCGGACCGCGAAAGCCAATGGTGACCCGGAAAAGCTCGCCCAGATTCAGGCCGACCTGGCCGTGGAAATCAGGTCCTTCGAGGAACGGCGCGACCGCAAGAAGGATGAGTTGCGCCAGCAATTCCAGTAACGGCCAGGTCGCCCAACCCGGCTTTCGCGTAAACCGCGTCCCCCCGCCCGGTCGCTGAAACGGCCGCCGCGGAGTGTCCGCCGGAACGGCCGGCAGCCGGACGCGACTCTGAGGCCGACCGAAAAGCCTGCCCCTAACGCCCTGGACCTTTGTGGTCATGACCGCGGAACGGCAAAAGGCTCAGAAACGGCCGCGTTCATGGGCCGTGCCATCGCCTGGCCCGTCACCGGCGGGAGTGCCTGTGCCTGGTTATCGTCAGCGACTGCCAGGAGCACCAGCCAGTCCATGCTTCCATCCGTCCAGACAGACAGAGCCGTTATCGAAGCCCCGACTGAAGACGAGGTCGGCAAAGACCCAACCAGAAAACACCGGTGCCCAAACATGATTGACCGAGCCAGAATATTTGTGAAAGCCGGTGACGGCGGCCGCGGATGCATCAGCTTCCGCCGTGAAAAATTCGTTCCCAAAGGCGGCCCCGACGGCGGCGACGGCGGCGACGGTGGTTCGGTCATCATCCGGGCGGTGACCGGCGAGCAGTCCTTGGTCGCGCTCCGGTACCAGCCCAATTGGAGCGCCGAACGAGGCGGCTTCGGCAAGGGCAAGAAGCTGCATGGCGCCCGTGGCCAGTCCTGTACCATCAACGTGCCGGTCGGCACGCTGGTCTTCGATGCCGAAACCAATGAACTGCTGGCGGACCTGACCGAGGAAAACCAGGAATTCATCGCCGCCCGAGGCGGCAAGGGCGGCCGGGGCAACACCCGCTTCGTCACCACCACCGACCGCGCCCCGCGCAAGGCCCAGCCGGGAATCCCCGGCGAGGAGCGGCACCTCGACCTGGAACTGAAAACCATCGCCGACGTCGGCCTGATCGGATACCCGAACGCCGGCAAGTCGACTCTGTTGCGCGCCATCTCCGCGGCCAGGCCGAAAACCGCGCCTTATCCATTTACCACCCTGAACCCGCATGTGGGGGTGATCGTCACCGACGACTACCGGCGTTTCACGGTCGCGGACATCCCCGGACTGATCGACGGCGCCGCCGACAACGTCGGCCTCGGGCATGATTTCCTCCGCCATATCGAACGGTGCACGCTCTTCTGCTTTGTGCTTGACCTCGGTGCGGTCGATGGTCGCGACCCCCTCGACGACCTGGCTGCGCTTCGCCGTGAACTGGAGCGGTACGAGCCGGGACTGGCCAGCCGGCCGTTCATTATCGCCGCCAACAAGATCGACCTCGACGCGGCCGGTGAAAACCTGCGCCGACTCAAGCAGGCCGAACCGACCTCGACCATCCTGCCCATCTGCGCTGAATTGGGCGAAAACATCCCGTCCTTTATCGCCCTTGTGCGGCAGGTCTTAGACCAATTGCCGCCGCCAGACCCGGACGCCTTGCGCAACATCCTGGCCAAACGCCGCGCCTGGAAGGAACAACCGCCAACCGATCAGGCGGATGCGGGCCAGGACGAGGCCTGAACGTCGGGTCGGCACGCCGGCGCCCCGGCATGTTCCCACAACGCTCTTGCGTATGGCCGGCTTCCCGCTCCCAAGCCGCGACCCGGATCCTTGGCCCATCCCCCTCCGCCAAAGTCCGGGCGCCGGAAGACAGCACGCTGAAACACCCTGTCGGCGAGGGCGGCGCCTGTCAGGTTGACAATGGGTGGTGCGCGGCCATCCAAAAAGTCCCCGGCCTGGCGGCTTGTGCTTCTTCAAGGACCCGGCACCGATGCCCCAGTCGCGATGACGACCGGCAGCGACCCCTTCTTTTTATCCGCAGATGTCGCGGATGAATCTTTCGGCAAAAGCTTTTCGGACGGTGTCGAGTGCGTGCCGATGGCGTGAAGATTTTACAACGGGAAAAGCTGATGCCTTGGAAAGCATGATGCGAATCGCCGTGAGGTTTCTTGAAGCGCCAGCCGAAAGTCAATGAGAACGCCTCGCCGGTGGCCTGAGGATTTGTGTGGCAAGCGTCACAGATGTCATGGAAAGCACTATGCTTGCCTGCATCCATAATCACGGCGAAGCACAAAATCACTATGATTCTGCAAAAAGTGGTTTGAAAAAGACCGCACCGAAGGCTATTTTTCCTGCGGGTTATAGAAATCAAGCCCACCCACCCTAAGGGGGACCCCCACCAAATTTGTCGCGCGCGCGAATGTGTGTGGTGAGCAGTACCTCGATGGTCTTGGACGCCTTGGACGTCGTGGGTGTGATGGATGTGTATGTCATCGTGGACGTTTCGGGCGACAGGTGGCTGCCTGGCCCCGAATGCCGCGCGGTCCATGACCGGTCCGGTCCGCGCCCGCATGCCGCGGTTGGCGGCTCGCCTTGCGCTCGCGTGCCGTGCAGGCCCCCGGCCTGTCTTGCGTTCGCAAACCGTCACTCCATGACCGGTCCGCCCTGCGCCCGCATGTTGAGGTCGGCGGCTTGCCTTGCGCCCTCGTGCCGCGGCTCATGATAGGCCTTCCGCACTGATGCCGCTGGCGTTTTTTTGTTAATGTGCAACATGTGGTGATGGAAAGCGATCTTCCACAACGTGCACCGGAATCATCGTGATCCCTGAGACCAATCCTCTTGAGTCTAGGGTTCGGTTGAACTTTTTGCGGTTGCAATTATCCAATGGGTTATTTGTCCCAATACTCCTTGCTTAAGGGTTCAGTATGGCTTTGGGCGACTTCAATAAACCAAGTGCATATTTGTCCTATTGTCCTATTCCACCGTCCCATACGTCCTATAGGTCCTATACGTCCCATTCCACCGTCCTATGGGTCCCATGTTTCCAGCCCTGGTTACACACAAGTGAAGAGCTTTGGCCCTATCCCCTCCGACGGCAGCCTGAAGGCTGGACGACAAACGCTCATCACCTCATTTCGCGCATTACTTATTTTTGTAAACGGTCACCCATTGAACATTGAGTCATGGCACAGTTTCGTTGTTTTTGGAGGCTGCTCGTAGGTGAGGCGTTGCCGTGCCGCCAACGGATATGTGTCGCCCCAGCTGGACTCCCTTCAGGGAAAAATCACCCATCCCAGGGCCGCTTGCCCTGGGTTTTGATGCTGTGCCCCGGCAGAGTGCCCGCAGAGGCACTGCCAGTTCCATGATTTGGACTGTTTGGGCGGGTTCTATCAATGGGTGACCGATTACCTTTTTTTGCCTTATCTGGCCATGTCAAACCTTGCATCGTCGCTTCGGTTGCGTTATACTAACAAAAATGACTTGCAGACAAGTTATCGATGGGTCGTTGCCGTCATAGAGTCGCCATTCAAGCAAGGAGAAAAAGCCATGCCGAAGCTACCGCGCGCATTGCAGTTTACCCTGATAGAACTGCTGGTTGTCATCGCCATCATCGCCATCCTGGCGGCCATGCTCCTCCCGGCGCTCTCCAAGGCCCGCGGCAAGGCCCGGGAAGCATCCTGCAAGAACAACCTCAAGCAGCTCGCCCTGATTGGCGCCCTCTATACCGATGAAACCGAACCGGAAGGGTACGTCTTCTCGGCCAACAACAAGTACGACTTCCGCAAGGACAACAAAAACGGCAACTGGCTGGAGTGGCTGTACTACAACAACGCCCTCGGTGGGTATAAGTCCCAGCGGACCGTGTTCTCTGTCTGGACCGCCTCCGAGGCCGACTATAAATATTGCGACACGGTCATCTGCCCGGCCGACCCCGAGCCGTATGCCAACTGGAACTGGACCGCGATGCTGCTGTCCTACGGCTATAACGCCTATATCAGCTGCGCGCCAGGCGCCGCCGGGCCGTCTGGTGGCTCGACCCTGAGAAAGATGTCCCAGGCCAAGACGCCGTCCCAGATAGCGACCTTTGCCGACAACTGGGGCTACCCCCACGCCAAAGGCCGGGAAGACACCGCCCAACGCTATATGCTGACCTTCGGCAAGGCCACGGGCAGTACATATCAGCCTTCCACCAAGAGCTATGCGGCTCATGCCGGCGGCCGCAACACCGCCTATCTCGACTGTCATGTCGACACCGTCAACCGGGTTCTCGTCCTCTCCGCCAGCGCCTGCGAAAATGTCTGGGACGCCGACAACGCCAGCCAGTTGAGCTACCGCTGACCAGACCGCGAAACACCGCCGGCGCCGCCCGGCCCGACAGACGTTGCCGTCTTTCAACCCAGCCGCCCCGTATCTTCCACACCATCTCGTTGTGACCCGCCATCAACCCCAGCCCCCCCGGCGGGCCTTTGCACGGACTGATCGTTCGACCGGCCCGCAGCCTTGAAAGCAACCTGCCTACATGATCTATTTCTTCCTCGCCGCGGTCTGCGGAATCAATCTCTACAACTGGTGGAAATTGCGCGATGCCTTCCTGCATCAATCACTATGGGGCAGTGCTCTCCTCCTGATCGCCTTCCTGGCCCTGGCCATGATGCCGGTCTGGATACGGGTGCTCTTCCGGGGGCGAGGCAACGCCCCGGACTGGCTGGAGCAACTGGCCTGGGTCTGGCTCGCCTGGGCTTTCTGGCTTACTTCCGTCTTCCTGGCCCTTGAACTCTGGAATCTTGTCACCCTCTCCATCTGGAATTTCCGGGTCGGCCGCAGCGCCGTCTCTCCGACCGAACTGAAGTCGCTCGCCCTGTCACCGGCCGCCACCGTCGCCGTCGCGGTCGGCGCCGTGCTTCTGGCGACTGCCTGGGGAATCATCGAGGCGCGGGCTGTCAACGTGAAACACCTGTCCGTGACTTCCGATAAAATCCCGGGACACGCGGATGGCTTCCGCATCCTCCTCATCTCCGACCTGCATATCGGACCGGCCCTTGACCAGAACCGCCTGCAACGCATCATCAGAAGAGCCCGGGAGGCCAGCGCCGACCTGGTCCTCTCCGCCGGCGACCTGGTTGACGGCAAGGCGCCGCGAGAGCAGGACATGGCCAGGCAGCTGGCCGAAGTGACGGCCGCCTTCGGCAAAATCGCCTGCGTCGGCAACCATGATGTCTACACCGGCGTCGACGACGCCAGGCAGCTGCATCAGGCGGCCGGATTCGAATTGCTCGAAAACAGCGGCACCTGGGCAACGGACTGGCTGTGGGTGGCAGGGCCGGTCGACCCGGCCTTCTACCACCGCAACGCCGCCACGCCTGGCGGGAATGCGGCCGCCGACAACCTGCTCCCGCCAACGCCAATGCCCGAAAACACCTTTACCATCCTCCTCAAACACCGTCCCGACCCCGAACCGGAAAGCCGGCCGGCCTTCGACCTCCAGCTGTCTGGACATACCCACGGCGGGCAAATCTTCCCCTTCAACCTCCTGGTCAGACTGCACCATCGCTGGAAAACCGGCCATCTCTATCAGCTGCCCACGGGCACCGCCTTCTACATCTCCCGGGGCACTGGCACCTGGGGGCCGCCGTTCCGATTGTTCGCCCCGCCGGAATTGACCCTCATTACCCTGAAGCATCCCTGAAGAACGCAACGGCCAGGCCGGGAACGGACCGGACTGGATCAGGCCAAGCCCCACCAACCATCCCAACCCCCTTCCAGAAAAGCTGTTCTGCCATGCGCATCCTTGTTGCCGGCGGCGCCGGATACATCGGCAGCTGCACCACTGAATACCTGCTCGACCACGGACATCAGGTGACTGTCTTTGACGCCCTGATCACCGGCCATCGTGCCGCCGTCGACCCGCGAGCCGACTTCATCCACGGGAACCTGAATGACGACCTGGCTCTCGATGCCGCCTTCCAGCGGGCTCGGCCCGAGGGCATCATCCATTTCGCCGCCTTCATCGAAGTCGGCGAATCCATGCGCCGGCCAGGCAAGTATTTCGCCAACAACATCGGCGCCGGCATCCACCTGCTTGAGGCCGCCGTCCGCCACCAGGTCCGGAAAGTCGTCTTTTCCAGCACCGCCGCCGTCTATGGACTGCCTGAACGCAATCCGATTCCGGACGGCGCGCCGGTCGCCCCCATCAACCCCTATGGCGAGTCGAAACTGACTTTCGAGCGCATCCTGCATTGGTACCACACCATCCATGGCCTCCAGTATGCCGCCCTGCGCTATTTCAACGCTGCCGGCGCGACCGCACGGCATGGCGAAGACCACAACCCCGAGTCGCATCTGATCCCCCTGGTCATCCAGGCCGCCATGGGCGTCCGTCCGTCCGTCTCCATCTTT
>CAYOUR010000027.1:16221-22606 GCA_964407145.1 uncultured Lentisphaeraceae bacterium
TATGATACACCCGACGGCTCCTGCATCCGCGACTATGTCCATGTGACCGACCTGGCCCAGGCGCACCTGCTGGCTCTCGAATCGAATCAGTCCCGGGCCTTTAACCTCGGTTCCGGCAATGGCCATTCCGTCAAGGCGGTCATCGCCGCCGTCACACAGATTACCGGCCGCGATTTCAAGGTGACCACCGCGCCGCGCCGGCCCGGTGACCCCGCCCGGCTGGTGAGCGATTCGACCGACGCCAGGGCAATCCTGGGCTGGCAGCCGGCCTTTGATGACCTTCACACCATCGTCGAATCAGCCTGGAGGTGGCGCCGGCAACACCCGCACGGCTATGCTGAGTGAGCTGAATGGCGGCGCCGGGCCATGCCATGCCGCCGCCACCAACGCCCCGCGGCATTGGCGCCACGGGACATCCGTCAGGCTTAGCCCGACTGGCGGCGGGGTGCCGTCATCGTGCCTTTTGTGACCGCCGCTCCTGTTTTGCGGCCGGCATTCCCCTGCCTGCCGTCCCGTTGCCGGCACTCGCGGCCGGCATTTCCCTGTCTGAACCATGCCCAGCGAAACACCCCACCATGGAACAACCGTCCACCCCTGCTTTCGACCCTGCCGCCCCGCGGCCGCACGCCGCGCTGAAGCGCCTGGTGCTGCGGCTGGCCGGCATCGCCATCGCCGTCGGCCTGCTCTATGCGACCCTGCGCGGTACCGATGCCGACTTCCTCGGCAGTCTCAAGGGCGCGTCCTGGCCCATGCTCTTCCTGGCTTTCCTGTGCATCAGCAATTCCCACTTCGTCGGCGCCTGGCGCTGGGGTTGCCTCCTGCTGGTCCAGGGCATCAGGCTGCCCTTCCTGCAATTGCTGCGGCTGACCCTGATCGGCGTCTTCTTCTCCGCCGTCATTCCCGGGACGGTCAGCGGCGATGTGATCAAGATGGCTTATGCGACCAGGGCGGCCCCGCAAAAAGGCACGGAAGCGGCGTTCACCGTCGCCCTGGACCGCCTGATCGGCCTGGCGGGATTGTTCGCCGTCGCCGTTCTGGCCAGCCTGGCCATGCTCTGGCGCTATCCACAGCTGCTGTCCGAACATCCGGTCGTCAGCCTGGGGCTGCTGGCGGTCTGGGCCGGCGCCGCGGCCTTTGCCGGCGCCTACCTGGCCATCATGGCCAGAACCTGGGTCATGCGCCATCAAACCGTCCGAAGCGTGGCCAATCGCCTGGCTGCCTGGCTGCCGCCAAGGCTGCTGCGCCTGATCCTGAAAATGGTCGCGGCGGTCGACCTCTATAAGTCCAACCAGGCCATCCTGCTCAAGACCCTGCTGCAGTCCATGTTTGTCCACGCCATGCTTGGGGTGGCCGTATTCCTGGTCGGCCGGGCCTTCCGTGAACAGGCCATGACCCTGCTGCAGTACATGCTGGCGACGCAAGTCGGCAACGCCACCGGAGTCATCCCCCTGACACCAGGCGGCATCGGCCTCCGTGAAGCCGTCACCGCCGCGCTGTTCACCGCCTTCCAGGCACAGCCGGCCACCATCGTCGCCACCATCCCCATCGCCAATACCATCATTGCCACCGTCTGGACGCTGGTCGGCGCCGCCGCCTGGGTCTTCAAGTCCAATCCCGCCACGACCAAAAACACCGTCGGCACGGGCACACCCAAAACCTAAATGACGATGGACCGTCCCATTCACCCCATTCGCCTCTTTGCCCTTTGAAAATTATAGGCTACATTAATTTTTTGCTTGCCCTTTTTCGATTGCGGCTCTTTTTCGCCTGGCTGCCGCCTGTCTGACCGCGCCTTTGCCGTCCCCGTCAACTCAAGGTCCCGACGCCATCACCATGCAGCAATTCATCGCCAAAGCCTCCGTCCTGATTGAAGCCCTGCCGTATATCCAGGATTTCGCCAACTCCGTTGTCCTGGTCAAATTCGGTGGCAGCGCCATGGAAGACCCGGAAGTCACCAAATCGGTGCTGCGCGACATCGCCTTCATGGCCTCGGCCGGAATGCGGCCCGTCATCGTCCATGGCGGCGGCAAGGCCATCACCGCGGAAATGAAGAAACGACAGATCGAATCGCGATTCATCAACGGCCTGAGGTACACCTGCGAAAAAACCATCAGCGTCGTCGACGAGGTGATGCACCAGGACATCAACCCCAGCCTCGTCGGGTGGCTGGCCGAATGCGGCGCCAACCCCGCCCCGCTCTCCGGAAAGGATGTCCTCCGAGCCCGGAAAATCACGACCCGAAACCACGAGACCGGCGAAGCCGTAGACCTCGGCTTCGTCGGCGAAGTCATCAATGTCGATACCCCGCAGATCAACTGGGTCATGGAACGCAAGCAGATTCCGGTCATCACCCCGCTGGCCTGCGACATGAACGGACAAGTCTACAACATCAATGGCGACATGGCGGCCTGTGTCATCGCCGCCATGCTCAAGGTCCGAAAGCTGGTCTTCCTCAGCGATGTGCCTGGAGTCCTCCGCGACCAGAACGACCCCAAGTCGCTGATCTCAACCATCCCGGCCAAGGACATCCCCGAACTGGCCGCCGCCGGCGTGATCTCCGGCGGAATGCTCCCGAAGCTGCAAAGCGCCGCCCAGGCCATCGCCGCCGGTGTCGGTAAGGTCCATATGATCGACGGCCGCCTGAAACATTCCCTCCTCCTCGAAATCTTCACCGACCACGGCATCGGAACACAAATCGTCTGACCTAGTCCGCAAGACCCGCGCCACACCCCCCCGCCAAAATCGTGGAGCCGGCGCCCATCCCCAACCTCATGGTGAACTGATATGATCGTCCCGCAACTCGGACTCTCCGGAAAATCGCTCCTCAAACTGGCCGACCTGACCGACCAGCAAATGCTCGGCCTGGTCGACTTCGCCATCGCCCTGAAGGCACGCAAGGCCGCCCGAGAACACTTGGACGAGCCGCTCCTCAAGGGCCGCAACATCGCCCTCGTCTTCCAGAAATCCTCCACCAGAACCCGCTGCGCAACCGTTACCGCCGTCCGCGACGAGGGCGGCTGCGCCGAATACCTCAGCCAGGCCGACATCCACTTCGGCAAGAAAGAATCCGTCAAGGACACCGCCCGAGTCCTGGGACGGCTCTTCGACGGCATCCTGTTCCGCGGATTCGCCCATGCGACGGTCGAGGAACTGTCCCGATTCGCCGGAGTGCCCGTCTGGAACGGCCTGACCGACCTCTGGCACCCCACCCAGATTCTCGCCGACCTGCAGACCGTCAAGGAATACTTTGGACAGGTGAAGGGCCTGAAGCTGGCCTTCATTGGCGACGGACGCAACAATGTCTGCAATTCCCTGATGCGCGGCTGCGCCAAGGCCGGCATGGACATGGTTGACGTCTGCCCCCCCGAACTCTCGCCCGACCCGGCCCTGCTCGCCGCCGCCCAGGCCGAAGCCCGCCGCAACGGCTGCACGGTCAGCGTCTCCTATGACCCGGTCGCCGGCGTCGAAGGCGCCAATGTCCTCTATACCGATGTCTGGGTCTCCATGGGCGAAGAAGACGTCTTCAAACAGCGCCTCGAACTGCTCCGGCCCTTCCAGGTCGACATGGACATGGCCCGCCGTACCGGAAACCTGGAGTCGGGACACCTGATCTTCCTCCATTGCCTGCCGGCTTTCCACAACCATGACACGGACGTGAGTCGCTCCACCGGCGCTCTGGAAGTGACCGACGACGTGTTCGAAGCCCCGTTCTCCAAGGTCTTCGATGAAGCCGAAAACAGAATGCATACCATCAAGGCCATGATCCTCGCCTCACTGGCCTGACCAATCCATCCCCGGCCAGCACCATTCCTTAACACCCTCCAACCAGCAAACGCCCATGTTAAAACGAAAGCGACTCGACGAAATCTCCTGGGATGACTTCAACCGCCTCGGCCTGGAGGAACGGGCGCCGTACTTCGTCCAGTCGAACGGCCGGCCCTACCATGTCCTCATCGCCCAGCAGTTCGACCGGGAACAGCTGGACGGCCTCTGCGACCTGGCCACGCGCATCCGGCGCATCGCCAAAAGCCGGGAGGGCATGCGCTTCCTCTCCGACCTCCTCTGCCATAAACGCGCCATGCTCGACTTCACCCAGCCATCCAGCCGCACCTTCCTCTCCTTCTACGCCGCCTGCCAAATCCTTGGCATCCGGCCGGCTGAAGTGCGCGACCCGGCCATCTCCTCGGAAATGAAAGGCGAATCGCGCGAAGACTCCGTCCGCACCTTCAGCTCCTATTTCGACATGATCATCATGCGCACACCCCTGCAGGGCTTCGTTGAAAAAATGGCCTGGACGCTGTCCAACACCGAAAGACCGCTGCCCATCATCAACGCCGGCTCCGGCAAGGACCAGCACCCCACTCAGGCGCTCCTTGACATCTACACCCTGCAGCGCTCGTTCGAGAAAAGCGGCGGACTGGCCAATAAGCACGTCCTGTTCTGTGGTGACCTCGCCCGCGGACGAACCGTCCGCTCACTGTCGCGCCTGCTGGCCTACTACCCGAATATCAGACAGACCTTCGCCGCCCCGGAACACCTGAAAATCGGCCAGGACATCGTCGATGAACTGACCGCCCTCAAGGTCGATTTCTCCATCACCACCGACTTCAAGGCCGCCATCCCCTCCGCCGACGCGATCTACATGACCAGAATCCAGGACGAATGGGACCAGTCGGCCGGCGAAAGCACGCGCTTCAACCAGATGGATTACGCCTTCACGGCCGACGACCTGAAAAAACTCGGCCACGCCTCGGTGATCATGCACCCGCTGCCGCGCCGGCAGGAGATCGACACCGCCATTGACAATGACCCGCGCGCCGTTTACTGGCGGCAGATGCGCAACGGCATGTGGGTCCGCTCGGCGCTGATCGCCACCATCTTCGGCCGCGATCAGGAAATCACCCATTACTACATGATGAACCTGAAGTGACATGAAACCGGCCGGCAGATGCTCTTTGTATATATAGTATAAGCGTTTCCTATGTTACCCATCACTTGAACCGACAGTACCTGCTATGGAATCCAAACTGCTCTTCGCCCGCCAGGGCGGCACCACACTTTTCCAAGTCATCGGCCGAGGCACCTATAAAATCTGCCCGGGTTTCCGTAAATGCTGCGAAGACCTCCTGGCTGATCCGAATACGACCGGCGTGACCATCGATTTGGCACAGTGCGAATCCATGGACAGCACCTTCATGGGAATCATGGTCCTGGTCGGCATCAAGGCCCGCGGCAAGATGCCACTGCTCGTCGTCAATGCCAAACCGGCCCATCGCTCCCTGCTGGAAGGCATCGGCGTGTCCAGGGTGTGGAAATTCGTCGACACGCCCGTTTCAGACTTGAACTGGCATGACCTGGCCCAGGCCTCGGCCGGCGCCGTGAAGGACATGACGGAAATCGCCCCCGTCGTCCTGGAAGCCCATCAGGCCCTCATCGACCTGGACCCCGCCAACCTGCCGAAATTCAAGGACGTGGTCGAATTGCTCAAGGCCGAACAGCCCTGACCAACGCGAACAAGCCCATAGCAACCCTTCAGCCCATACTGCCCCGTACCCCCTATCCATCTGAACAAAAGGTCAAGACCATGCCATCTCCATGCCTCAAGATTGCCGCCGCCGCTCTGCTTGCCGTCACTGCCTTGGCGACCGCACAAGATAAGATCGCCTACCTCGACATGGAAAAGGTCTTCGAAGGCTATTACAAGACCGTCCAGGCCAATATCGGCTTCGAACAACGCAAGCAGGACTTCGAAGACCGCCTGCAAATCCTCCGTGAAGAGCTCAACAGCCGCATCTCCGAGGTGCGCCGGCTGGAAGCCGATGTGAAGAATGACCTCCTCGGCGAAGACGCCCGCGAAGAAGCACGACGGAAATTGCAGCAGCACTTCGACCGCTATACCGCCATCCGCGATGAACACGACCGATTCCGCCAAAATGGCATGCAGGAACTGCAGCGCGTTCGAGCCAACACCGAAGACGAACTGGTCGCAGACCTGATCGGCGTTGTCAAAAAATTCGCCGCCGACAACGGCTTCAGCCACGTGATCGAAGTGACGGGCAAGACCTTTAACCGCATCCCCGTCTTTCTCGTCTACCCGGAAAAAGACGACATCACCTCGGACATCCTCAAACTCATCAACGTGGGACACGAAGAGGAGTACGCCCTCGCGAAAAAACGCCTGGAGGATATCCGCAGCAAAAACAAACCGGCCGAAACTGCAAATCCCCCGGCCGCCGCCGACAATGAACCGAAGCCGGCGACCGAAACCACCAACCCCTGACCTGAAATGGCCATGAGCGCCGACGCCTGCCGTAAATAAGTATGTCGTCCAGGCTTTAGCCTGCCGTAAGTAAGTATGTCGTCCAGGCTTTAGCCTGCCGCATGT